>JAOUGX010000121.1 GCA_029865385.1 Gammaproteobacteria bacterium | reverse complement strand
CGAAAACCGCCAGGAAAAATATTGCCAACAGGAACGTACCGGGTGCGGCGAATCCCCACTTTCCGGCCGCTTCGTGGCCGCCCTGCGGCACGATAATCGGTGAAGCTCGTGAGACTTTTGCCGACGTGAAGCCGTAATCAGACGCCGAACCGACGCGCTTGCCAAAGAACACGGATACCACGGTTACCAGGATGAAAATGGCACCGCCCAGAATGGCGGCCATACCCGACACGCCGACGATTCCCATCATCGTATATGCACTGGCCGGGTAGTCAAAACTCAGCGCAGAGTTGGTGAAGGCCATGTCCCAATGCCGTCGCTCGACGCCCAGCGTCCCTGCACCCATCATCGCCAGCGTGAACACCATCATGCCTATACCGAACAGGTACGGTTGCCACCTGGCGAGCCCGGGGAGAAAAACCTGTCGCCGGAACAACACAGGGATCAGGAAGTAGGTCAGCGACATAAATGCGAGTGTCGTGCCGATGACGACGGTTGCATGAAAGTGGCCGGGCACATAGATCGTGTTGTGAATGATGATATTGATCTGCTCGGTTCCCATGACGACGCCGGAGATACCGCCGATGAAACCGAAGCCGACCAGCGACAGGAACATGCCGGAGAACACCGGATTTCCCCACGGCGCCTTGCGCAGCCATTCGAACAGGCCCTTCGTGTACCCCTTCGCCCGCTGCGCCACTTCGATCGAGCCCGGCACGGTCAAACCGTGCACCATGCTGGCGAGTACTGCCAGGTACATTGCATAGCTGGTATTGAATATTTTCCACTCGGAGCTGAGGCCCGGGTCGACCAGCAGATGATGCGCGCTCGCGATCTGCAGGAACGCGATGTAAAGAAAAAACGCGGTGCGACTGACCTTTTCCGACAACGGCCTTGCGCCGAACACGATAGCCGCAATGGCATACCAGACCGACACATGGGCGGCGACATTGATCTGTTGTGAAGAGTGACCAAGCGCCCACCAGACCAGGCGGTACATGGCAGGATCGATGTGATTGATGTATCCGATTGACCAGAGATAGGTCGGAATCAGGATGATCGCCCCGGAGGCGATCGTAAACACAGCGATGATGCATGCGGTCAGCGCACCGAAAGTAACAAGGGGAATAGACCCTTCGTAGGTCTTTTCCTCTTTCGCAATCACTAGCGTTCCGAGAAAAATAAAGCATCCCAGCAACGCGCCTACTGCAAACAGGATCAGGCCGAGATAGAAGTTCGGATTCGCGGGCATCGGCACGTAGGACGTCATCATGACCGACGCGTCCCCGTTCAGCACTGCCATGTTGTTCACGACAACACCGATCAGCATCAGCGCGAAGCCGAGCCAGGCGACGCGTGGCATCGCCAGGCGGCATTTCAGCAAGGTGGACGAACAGAAATAAAGTACGGCGATTTCGAAGAAAATAATGAAAAAAATCAGCATGTTGACGCCGTGCATTGTCAGCAGCTGGTAGAAACGATCCGCCGGGAGCAGATGCACGGCGGGCCAGCGTGTCAGCGTGACCAGCAGTGCGGCAATGCCGCCGACAAGCAAAATCACGACGGCGATGACGGCGTTCGCTTTCATCAGCATTTCGGCCGGCTTGTGGAACTGCAGACCGGATTCCGGGCAGGTTCGGTAAAGTTCAGTACTCATTTCCCGCCCTCCGTAACATAAATCTTGCCGACCATGTTGTGATGCCCCAATCCGCAATACTCGTTACAGATTATGGTTTGCTGATCCGACGTGTCGGGTGTCACTGTAATGACCATTTCATAGCCGGGCAGAATCTGCGTGTTGATATTCACCGGCTGCAGCGAAAAACCGTGCTGCCAGTCCATCGATGAAATATGCAGTCGATAAGTCTGGCCCTTTTCCAGTTCGAGCAAAGGCCACCACTGCCAGAGCCTGCCGAGAAGATATACATCGCTGCCGGGCGGCGGCCTGACGACGGGCAACTTGGCGGCTGTTTCGGTCCGTACCGTGTACTGGTCGACCATAGCCTGTGTTTTGGCCAGGAATGCCTGGGGCGTGGTCCGGTAGGCCTCATTCGAGAGATTCTGTTTTCCGTACACGTGCCAGAACGGCATCATGAAAAACATGAACAGTGACCAAACCAGGGCAATTCCGATCCAGGTCCCTTCGACCTTGTCCAGCGGTTGTCTCCACCAAACGGTCTCGGCAGGCGGTTGAATGGCGCTCACGACGTCACCTCGTTGCTTTACTCAGCGTTAATTTCGTTCAGTTGGCAAGGGGAATCGTGACGATTTCCATGATGCCCCAGATCACGTAGAAGACCGTTGGTACGACTACACCGATAAACAAAAGCAGAAACGGGTTGTCCAGGACACGCTGAAACGCCGGTATGCGTTCCGGTTGTGATGCCCGACTGGTTTCTTCACTCATGGTCTCACTCCCTCAGTTTGTGTTGTTTGTTTTCAAGTAGCGCAAAGTCCCGCTCCGGCGCCCGGCGCTGCATGGCGAGCGGACGCAAGCACCCCTAATTTATTGCGCTCCACGGTAGCTCCGACTCAGAAATCCCGACACTGGGGAAAATACCTAGAGAGGGGAAGTGAACCGGCGGCAAATTTCCCGCAAACTGCAGGTCCAGTCAGCATGACAACGGCGCAAATCCGCATGACAGGAAAAACCCGATACATCGTCTTGAGCGGAGTTCTGCCGATATTGCTGGCAGCTTGCGGAAAATCTGACAGTCCTCCCGGCAATCCGCACGAGAACAAATACCAGGCTGTCACGATGGATGGTGGCGAATCTGCAGGCTGTGTGCTGGATACCCGGACAAGCCTGGTCTGGGAAGTCAAATCGGACGAGCCCGGTCTTCGCGACTGGCGCAATACCTATTCGTGGTTCAATCCGAACGAAGCGCACAGGGAACTCGACTATCGGGGACTGCAAAATGGCGGGGTCTGCGTGGCAAGCGAATGTGACACCTGGGATTACGTCCGCGCGGTCAATGCCATGGAACTTTGCGGGTTCAACGACTGGCGCGTGCCGACCAAGGACGAGTTCTTTTCCATCAGCGACCTGAGCAAAGCGTCATCGCCACCAACGACGAACCTGCAGGCATTCCCGTTCACACAGCCGGCGGAATACTGGACCGGTAACGACTACAGTTTCCAGCACGAGTCTGCCTGGGCCTGGAATTTCCAGTACGGTCACGATCGGGTCGACTGGAAGAAATCCGCGAAGTATCTGCGACTGGTGCGCGGCGAAGCGCGCCAGCTCGAAGCCGTAAAGGAATGATCGTTTGCGCGCGCTGTCAATCGTCTCCCTCGCTCTGGTACTGCTGCTGATTTCGCTGGCGGCTTACCTGCGACTGGATCATTCGGGTATCGGCTGCACACCCTGGCCGGAATGCTATGGAAACATCGGGACCGAACGTGATGCCGTCGCACTTCATGAAAGGCTGCTCGAGGACGCGACCAGCGCCCGGTCCTGGGCCACCCCGATGCATCGGCTCGTCGCCACTGTTCTCGGGCTGCTGGTCTTGTCGCTGAACGTCCTTGCGTTTCGCGAAAAACGCAACCGCAGCGCCAGCGTTGCACTGCTCGCTCTGACCTTGTTCCTTGCAATCATCGGCGTGGTGTCCGGCGGCTTGCACAGCCCCGCCGTGGTGATGGGAAATATCCTCGGCGGATTCGGCATGCTGGCACTGCTCGGCGGGATGGTTTTTCAAAAGCGCGCTCCGCACAGGAACGCATCGACGCTGACAAAAATCAGTGCGATTGCTCTGCTGTTACTTGGCCTGCAAATCGCCATCGGCGGATTGACCAGCGCGAATTTTGCGGCGGCAGCCTGCCGCACGGTACCCGACTGCCACGGTAGCTGGTTGCCTGGCAGCGATCTGCTGAAAGCGATGGACCTGTCCCGGCGACATGCCGTTGCAGATAACGGTATTGTCCTGGGCGGTGCAGAGCGGGCAGACATTCAAATGCTGCACAGATTATCGGCTGTCGCGACCGCTCTGTTGATCATTGCGGCCGGTCTGCTGGCGTTGCGCTTCGGTCACGACCTGCGCATAGTCGGCGCGGCATTGATCCTGCTGGTCAGCTTCGAGTTTTTCGTCGGCATTCTGGCCATCGTCACCGATCTGCCGATCGGCCTGGCCGTTGCACACAACACGCTGGCGGCGTTGCTGCTTCTCGGCCTGCTGAAACTTTACGCGGAATCGCGCTGCAGCGAGGCCTGACCTACAACGGGTTCCGGGGAAAGCACCAGGCCGAGCAGGCGAAACGCGTGCCAGATGACGACCCACAATCCGACCATCAGCGCGATGCCGGACACGGCAAACACCAGCAGTGCCGGTCGAATCGACTGCATCATCTCCTGGAACGATTCGCCGTCGTAGAAACCCTTGCCGAGTCCGGCGACAACGAGCGCAGCAAAAAATACCGCAAGTGAAATATTCGTCGTCCGGTAGCCGATCGCTACGTAGCGACTGCATCCTGCATGCACGCTTTTCGGCAGCTCTTCGCGTATGACGTAGAAAACCGATGCAAGCAGGATCATCGTATTGATGCCGATCGTACTGCCCATCGCATGCGCCACGGTGATGTGCGTGCCGTGCGTCACCAGGTTAAAGGCCGGTACTGAAATGATCAGAGCCAGTATGAGATTGACGAAAATCCACATGTCTGCCGCAAACAGGAAACGGTACGCATTGCAATAACGATGGACCTGGTACTCCTCGAGCGACGCACGCCAGTCCCACAGGATTTTTCCCAGAATCAACAATTCGGTCATGCTGACCGCGTAGGCGAAGGTGCGGATCCAGGTGGCCGAAGGCACCAGGTAGGTGTGATGAGCCCAGCCGAACATCAGGTTGAAAAGCCCAAGGAAATACAGGCTGTACGCCAGTTTCGAGCGGGCAACGCCCGGATTCTCGCTGATCCGGCTGGCGACAAAAATCGCCGTCCCGTAGACGAGCATATTCCAGGATCCGGTCAATGCCCCGTAAGACTTCCACTGCACGATGATTTCGCGAACCATGCTGTCGCGGAAAAACGGAATGAGCCACAGGTAGGCTTCGGTGAATGTAATCAGGAAGAAGACGATGCCGGTTCCCCACATCCAGAAGTACACCGGCCATGGCTCGCGACTTTTCTGGACTGTCCTGAAATAGTTAAGGCCGAAAATTATCCAGGACAGAAAAATAGGGATGCTCAGAACGGCCGGATACTCGAGGTATTCCCTGCCGCCGAAGCGGCCGCCGACATAACAGGCCAGTATCACGAGTCCCGTCACCAGGAAAACCCAGTAGTGCAGAGTCGCGGCCGATGGCCATGACAGGCTGAGGTCGCAGCGCCGCGGCAGATAAAAATAGATCCCGCCGATTGCCGCGAGGAAAATCCAGGCGATGACCAATGACACGTGCAGCGGCCGGGTTTTGGTGAAAAGCAGTTCCTGCAGAAATTCAGGAAACAGAAACTGGAAGCCGCCGATGACACCGAACAGCATACCGGCCGCCAGTGCAAGCAGCCCCAGCCTCATGAAGCGGATTCCGATCACGTTACCTGTCGTCGCATTCATTGCGGATCATCCTCCTGCACCACGGTGCCGTACCAGTTGACCTGGTAGTTCTCCGGTGGGTAACTGCCGGTTCCGTCCACAAACGTCAGGTATTCGATCAGCGCGGAAATCTCTGGCTCGCTGAGCTTGAAGTTCGGCATTCTTGCGCTGCCGCTGGCGATGAATGCGCGCGCATAAATCGGTCCGCGCTTGGAAATGACGTTGGTCAGATCAGGGCCCATGTAGCCGCCCAGTCCGTAGAACTGGTGACAGGCAATGCAGTTGTATTCCTGGAAAACCTGCTGGCCTGCACGCGCTGGTTCGCTGATCGGCTCGAGGTGTGGCGTTTCTGTGCCACTGGTATAGACGACCGCCGAATACACGGCGAACGCGGCACACATGGCGGCAAAAATTGCTCCGTTTTTGATGACCGCACCCCTTGGCAAGCCCCGCGAACACAGCTGCGGCCTAGGATAGCCGCACAGCCACGAAAAAGGGTTCGGCAATTTTCCTGAAAATCGGCATGTTTTGGTATTTTTTCCCCTTTATATGCTATTTTTCACAATATTTTCCGACAATCGGAATATTTACCGAATAAAGCATCCAACGGAGTATCACTATGGACCAGCGCGACAAGGCCATTTTGCAAGCCCTGCAAAACGACGCCACGACGACGGTTGGAGAGCTGGCGGAGCAGACCGGCCTGTCGAAATCCGCCTGCTGGCGTCGCATCCAGCAGCTGGAAGAACTCGGCATCATCGGGGCACGCGTGACGCTGCTCAATCAAGAAGCGCTGGGTTTGAACCTCACCGTGTACACGGCCGTGAAAACTCACGAACACACACGAAGCTGGTTCGACCGCTTCCATGCCGTCACGACCTCCATGCCGAACGTAATGGAGGTTCATCGCATGAGCGGCGATGTCGATTACCTTATCCGCGCCGTCGTGCCGGACATGAAAAGCTACGACAACATGTACAAGGAGATGATTTCCAAGGTCAACCTGTTCGACGTCAGTTCGAGTTTCAGCATGGAGACCATCAAATACACGACCGCTCTGCCGCTTGACTACCTTTAGAGTTGTGATTCTGGTTTCACGATGCGTCTGTTAGCATTGCCTGCCCGCAATGTGAGACAAGAATCCCGCAATGACCGCTGACAGAACTTCAGGCAATCGCACAGTCGCCGCCTGGCTCCTGACCTGTTGTGCACTGGTATTCGCCATGGTGGTCCTCGGCGGCGTCACGCGGCTGACCGGATCCGGCCTGTCGATCGTCGAGTGGCAGCCGGTTTCCGGCATCCTTCCGCCGCTAACGGACAGTGAATGGCAGGAAGCCTTCGAGCAATATCGGCAGTCGCCGGAGTTTCGCAAGATCAACGCACACATGGATGTGCATGCTTTCAAGGGGATTTTCTGGCTCGAGTACCTGCACCGCCTGCTCGGGCGCACCATTGGCATCGTTTTCATGTTGCCGTTCCTCGTATTTGTATGGAAAGGCTACATACGAAAACGCGAGTGGCCGAAATACCTGCTGATGTTCGTTCTGGGCGGCCTGCAGGGCCTGCTTGGCTGGTACATGGTAAAAAGCGGCCTCGTCGACAATCCGCACGTCAGCCAGTATCGACTCACCGCCCATCTGCTTGCAGCATTCCTGATCTACGCCTACATGTTCTGGGTTGCATTGTCTCTCCTTTATCCACTGCAGGGTGCGAGCCGGCATCCATGGTTCGGCCGAACGGTGGCTGTGACAGCACTGATTGCGATAACAATTGTTTCCGGCGGTTTCGTCGCCGGACTCAAGGCCGGAAAAATCTATAACACGTTTCCGATGATGGGAGAGTACTGGCTGCCACCCGGCATGTTGTCGCTCGAACCGCTATGGCGAAACTTCTTCGACAACCTGGCCACGGTCCAGTTTGATCACCGGTGGCTGGCGATATCGACATTTGCGGTGATCGTCGCTTACTGGTTCGCGGCGAGAAAAGCCGGGCTGCCTGCGCGCAGCTCCAAAGCGGCGACTGCGTTGTTACACACGGCAATCCTGCAGGTTGCCCTCGGTATCTCGACACTGCTGTTGTTCGTACCGACACTGCTGGCGGTCAGTCACCAGGCCGTCGCCATGCTTCTATTCACGGTAGCGCTGTATCTCTGCCACAGCCTGCGCGGGGAAAACTGAGGGATTTTCTTCGGTTTATACCCATTGGCGCAGCCGGTCCGATCCGTCACGATTAGCCGACAACAGATCATGGTGTCAGCGAAATGGCTGCAAAAACGAGCCCCGTCTGCTTCGACGAGGAACTCATTACACGATACGGTGGACGCGGGCCGCGCTATACGTCGTATCCCACGGCCATGCAGTTTTCCGAGTCGTTTGCGGTAGATGACTATTGCCAGCATGCTCATGACAGCAATGCCTCGGGCAAACCCTTGTCATTGTATGTGCACATTCCCTTCTGCAACACGCTTTGCTACTACTGCGCCTGCAACAAGATCGTTACGCGCAATACCGCCCGGATACAAACCTACCTGCACTCGCTTGACGAGGAAATTCGCCAGCAATCCGAGCTCTTCGATCGGGGCCGTGTGGTTCGGCAGTTGCATTTCGGTGGCGGGACGCCAACTTATCTCGGCGAGAAGCAACTCTGCGGACTCATGGATTCCCTGCACGACGCATTCAGCCTAGAACAGGGCGACGATCGTGAGTTCTCCATAGAGGTAGATCCCCGCTCTGTCGACCAGGAGTCGATATCGCTGTTGTCACAACTCGGCTTCAATCGCCTGAGCCTCGGGATCCAGGACTTCGATCCGCGCGTACAAATCGCAGTGAACCGCATCCAGTCAGTCGATGACGTTCAGTCGCTGCTGGGCCGTGCACGGGAAAAGGGCTTCAGGTCTGTTTCCTTCGACCTCATCTACGGACTGCCTCATCAGACGGTAGAAAGTTTTGATCGCACTTTGTCCAGCGTCATTGAAATGCGTCCGGACCGACTGGCGATTTACAACTACGCGCACCTGCCGCAGCGCTTCAAAGGGCAGCGCATGATCAAGGATTCACAGCTCCCATCGCCGCAGGTCAAGCTCGAGATCCTGCACCACACGATCGACCGGTTGAGCGATGCCGGCTACGAGTACGTTGGCATGGATCACTTTGCGCTGCCTGACGACGACCTTGTGATCGCACGCAACAACGGCACACTGCAGCGAAATTTCCAGGGCTACTCGACGCACGGAAATTGCGATCTCGTTGGCCTCGGCGCCAGCGCGATTGGCAGTATTGGAAACGCCTATTCGCAGAATTCGCCGTCGACCATCGAATACGAAGCGATGCTAGGCGCAGGTCGATTGCCAGTGAAGCGCGGCCTTGTCGTAAATCATGACGACAGATTGCGCGCACAGATCATCCAGGCGCTCATGTGTTATGACGAGCTGAACATGGCCGCATTCAGCGAGCGGAACGACATCGACTTCTGCCACTATTTTGCCGATGAGCTCCGCCGCCTGATCCCGCTCGAACGTCATGGCTTGCTCGAGCTCGACGCCGACAGGATAGTCATCACGTCGAAAGGACGTCTGTTACTTCGAAGCATTGCCATGGTTTTCGACCGCTACCTGGCGAAAGAACAGGACGGCAGCCGGTTCTCGAAAGCCATCTAGTCAGGCGACAGAACGCCACGACCGCCAATTCAAATCTGGCGCTGCACGTTTGACCGTCAATGCCGTCTATTTTGCTGTGCCAGGTACGCGGTGCAGCACCAGCGCAAGCCGGTGCAGCTGACCGATCAGGATCAGGTTCCAGGTCACGCGAATCACGCCGGCGACTCCCAGTCGAGCTTTGAGGGGATCGATTGTTGCCGCATTGACTCCGGCGGGATCTATCCACACCTGCTCGGCGAGTTCCAATACGTCGCGGCCATTCGCTGCCGGCCATGCCGGCCAATTCCGCACGTCCCCCGGATCTGCTGAGCTCGCGGCCCGCGCGGGAACGAGGAACGGGTAGGCCGGATCGTTTTCGGCCACTCCAAGCATCTGCGCGCTGCGCACAATGCACGCAGCCATCAGTTCTGTTGGCATGTCGTCATCCGACCATAATGCGGCCACGCGCTCACGTATCGGCTTTGCAAGCC
>JAOUGX010000025.1 GCA_029865385.1 Gammaproteobacteria bacterium | reverse complement strand
CACTGGATCTACCAGCCTTATCGTATCTGGCGCGGCGCTTGCAGCCGCAACGGCCGCGCCAGATACTTAACGCAGGTCAGCTCAAGCGTCAGGCGGCAGCCGATGGAAGGTCGAGTCCTGGTGCCCACAATACTTCCGAAAGCAGACATAGCAGGGATGATGCCGAATTTTTCTGCTGCTAAAGCAAAGCAGAAGGCTAATAATTGACTGTACTTGCCGTAACAATAAACCCAATGGTGAAACTATGTTAATAGTCCGCATATTGTCGGCCGCCGCAATATTGGTCGTTCTTACTCATGGCGCGAGCGCCCAAACTGTTCCTGGCGAGAGTACTTTACCGTCGGAATGGGGGGCAGACGACGAGCGAGGTGCCGCGAATAGAATAACGCCTGAGAAAATCCTCGAAGCAGCGCAACTGATCGAACAGGGCCGCATTTATGAGCTCGGGCGTGATTACGAGTCCGGTATGCCGCTTTTTCCTGGCCGTCACTACAGCCTTACTATTCCCGGCTCTCCAACCGGTGGTCCCATTGGCAGGAACAATATCGTGTATCACGACGAGATGGTGAGTGGCCAGATTGGCCAGGTCGGAACCCAGTTTGATGGACTTGGACACATTGGAACACGGATAAACGGTGAAGATATTTTCTATAACGGGTTCAAGCGTAGCGAGTTTGGCACTTCGACGGGATTAAACAAGTTAGGCGTTGAAAACGTCGGAGCATTTGTAACTCGTGGTGTGCTAATCGACGTGGCGGGCTACAAGGAAGTAGATCGACTTCCCGTTGGAACAGTAATTACCGCGACAGACCTTCAAAAAGCATTGGCGAAGCAGTCGATCGAATTATCTGAAGGCGATGTCGTGCTAATTCACACTGGCCATGGACTCCTATGGATGGTCGACAACGACGAATACAATCGGGGCGCGCCGGGGATCGGTATGGAAGCGACGCTCTGGTTGGCGGACAAAAAGATTGCGATGGTCGGGGCGGATACCTGGCCGGTTGAGGTCATACCGTCAGAAGATCCCGAGCTGGCATTCCCTGTGCACCAGGAACTCATTGCGCGACGAGGTATCTACAATTTCGAAAATCTGAATCTCTCAGAACTGGCCACGGACGAGGTGTACGAATTCGCCTTCATGTTTGCGCCGGTTAAATTCAAAGGCGCATCAGGGTCACCAGGCAACCCGATCGCCATTAGATGAGCGAGCGGGCGATACCGGCGCGCCAGATACTGACGCTGGTAAGCTTAAGCGTCAGGGACCCGCAGCTTCCGACCCATTCCGGACGGTCATCGAGTGACCACAACAGCCATATCTGACGTGAATTAAGAACAAATCGCCTAGTATTTTAGCATCAAGCAATGATTTCAGGATGTCGATGGACTACATAGTTACTCTCTTGACCGATCCGACTGCGTGGATTGCGCTGGCCACGCTCACGATTATGGAAGTTGTGCTGGGAATCGATAATCTGATTTTCATCTCGGTGCTGTCCAACAAGCTGCCAGAGCATTCGCGCCGAAGAGCGCGTCGAATAGGCATTGCCGCCGCCCTTGTTCTACGGCTTGGATTGCTGGCCACAATAGCGATCATCGTCAAACTCACGACGCCGGTATTTGAGTTATTGGGGCAGTCGTTTTCGTGGCGAGATTTGATTCTAATCTTGGGCGGATTGTTTTTGGTTTGGAAGGCGACCACGGAAATCCATAACTCGGTTGACCCCGATCCTGGCCCAGACCGCCTGAATCCCACCGTGGTCGCAACCAGTGTCGCTGCTGTTATCGGCCAGATCCTCCTACTGGATTTGATTTTCTCGCTTGACAGCATCATTACGGCCGTTGGCATGACCTCACACATTCCGATAATGGTGGTCGCCGTCGTTATCGCGGTAATGACAATGCTGCTGGCCGCAGACCCGTTGGCAAATTTTGTTCACGCCAACCCTACCGTCCTCATGCTGGCACTTGCCTTCTTGTTATTGATCGGTACGACACTTATCGCTGATGGTTTCGGCGCGCCTGTGGCTAAAGGATATGTGTACGCAGCGATGGCATTTTCGGCATTTGTCGAAGGCCTTAATATGATGGCTCGACGCGCGCGGCAGCGAAAAGTTTCGGAGCAAATCGATCTGCCTTAACGGGTATTGGTTTGGCTGGCCGCTTGTGGCCGAAAGAAAGCATTGGGTGCGAGCAAGAATTCGGCAATTGAACTTCCGCTAACCGCAAAAGCCGTCGTCGGATATGTCGAATTTGCGAATGTTGAGATCGAAGCAATATTGCTGGCGATGCAGATTCAATTCACGGGTTGGGGGTAGGTTATGAATTCACCGACAATTATCGTTTTGACTTTCTTCGTGGTGTGGGCGCTTTTTTTGCTGGTATTGATGGAGGTAATTCGGGCGAAACTCGTCCTCTCCAGGGAATTTCCAGCGAATGGTTTTTCGCCCGACAACGCAAATCAGTCGCCGTTCATGCAGCGTCTGGCGCGTGCTCATGCGAATTGCGTCGAGGGGTTGCCTATTTTCGGCGGGCTGATGCTAGTGGCAATTGTCACGGCACAAACAGCCGTTACAGACCCGCTGGCCTATGTGTTCCTGGCTGCGAGGTTGGCTCAGTCCCTGATACATTTGTTATCGGTTAGTGCAATGGCAGTAACACTACGGTTCAGTGCGTTTGCCGTACAGTTAGTCATTGCCATCTTTTGGTCATACGCTTTGTTGCAGAGTTTATTGGCATGAGCAATGACAATTTGAAAGTTCGACTCAGCGCTGGAAAAAGATGTTCCATTTGAACCCGCATGTACAGCAGCAATCGGGAACGAATTCTGACTGGCTCTCAAGACACCGCTATTTGTACGCGTAGTGCTTGGTGAATGCGGACAGTACTGCCCGGAACACAAAGGATGTGGGAAACAAGGGACCTGGCTCGAACGCCGCGAACGTAGAAATGGTCACGATGACACCGGCCTTATCTGAGGACGACGGGACGCCGACCCGGAATCCGCCGGCGGACAGTTTAACTGCCGCACCTGCCCTCATTCCGCTTCCGCCGGCTGTGACCAGCGCGACCTTCTCTGACGGCGCTGCCAATCTCCTGCAAAGTGGACCGTATGGTGGAAAACAATCACAATTCAACTGACCAACTGATTCGCCGCAGGATATTTCGGTTTGCCACCAGTGAGAAGCTTGCACGGTAAATCATTGTGGTTGCATGCTCGGACACGCCGGGAATTGACTGGCTATGGAAACACATAAAGAATTTCAGGCGCGCATGGATCGTGCGCGGGAGAGCGAAAACTCTTCCGTCAACGCGACAGCGATTGTCGGGCTGGCAGTTTATGCCGCTATTGGGTGGGTCCTGCTGCCTTCAGATAAGGAAGGTACGCCTTGGCTGTACTTTTTCCTCGCCACGCTTGTTCTCTTGTTGCTACTGGTAGTTTACCGGGCGCTACTGGGAATCCACCGGGCGAAAAAATTCGACAACACGAAGGTTGGTGTAACCGACATTCCGACAATAATGCGGAGCGAGATGAATGGACGCGGACATTCTTAACGAACTCGAACAAATCAAGTGGATCTTGCTGGCACTCTTCGTCTGTGTCTTCGTCATGATTCTGTATTTCGTCATCGCGACGGCAATGCGGGTACGCAAAGCCAACACGGACTCGATGCTGTTCGTGAGGGATAATTTCCTGGCAGAGATGTCGCTGCTTGAGAGCCAGGGGAACTACGACGCACTCCGCAAGAAGTCCGAAGACATGCTCACGCTGTATCCGAATGACCTGCTGGCTAACTGGTTCAATGCGATAGGCAATTACAAGACCGGACAACTGGGGGCTGTGCTGTCCGCCTTTGGTCGAATCAAGCAGATCAACAGTGCGTGGTCGGCCGAAACGGTCAATGAACTGATATTGGAAGTCAAATCGTCGATGGGCGGGCCGCGAAGGAACGATAGCTAGTATGATTTCTGAAACGCGCGCATGAGATCCAATTCGCACGAATGCACAGGTATTCGTCAATGCGCTGCAACAGCTGACCTCGAGTCTCTGGGAAACCGATAGATAGGCGAACAGGCCAGTGTCAATGCGCGAGCGTCCGATTCGAGTTCGATGGGGCGCCGAGCGATGCGAGTTTCTGCCATTGCCCGATCTGCCGAATTCACCTGTATCAGTCTTGGCATCCTGGACAGTGATGAAGGTATCGTTCCGGAGTATCATCAATTCGCTGGATCCAAAGCGAAACGGTACGCGATCAGAGATGACTTGCCGCAATTCAAGAAATTGCCCGATCCCTGATTCAACGTTGCTAAGCTATCCGTTTTCGAAGTTCCGGGGAGGAATTGCCGCATGTACAGTGCATCTTTTGTCTGGGAACCCGGCGACTATGACGCGGAATTCCACCGACTGAACAAGGCTATAGACGATGTCGCGCGTTCCCTGCCGGGATTCCTGGGTGTCGACGCCTGGCAATCAGCGGATGCCTCAAGAAAGAATGCGATCTACTACTGGGACTCGCTGGATACGCTGAAAGTTTTCTCTGCGCACCCTACCCATCTCGAAGCCAAGCGACAGTATGCAAGGTGGTACAAGGGTTATCACATCGTCATCTCGGAGGTATTGCGCTCCTACGGCGACGAAAGCTTCAGTCACATCACGCCGAACGATCGCAAAGGCGGCTCATAGAACGAAGCGCTATAACTCAAGTGTCATGAATCGGCTGAACGGGTCTTCGCGGTAATCGGCAAAAGGCCCGCAATACCTGAATCCGAATTTCTCGTAGAGTACCAGCGCCGGTTCGAATGCCGGCCCGGAACCGGTCTCTAGGCTAAGTCGTGCATATGAGCGGGATTTTGCGACTTCGATAATGTGCGAAAGCATTGTCTTCGCCACGCCGCGGCCGAGAAATGACTTGGACGTACGCATCGATTTGATCTCGCCGTGCGTCTTGTCCAGTTCCTTCAGTGCACCGCATCCCAGCAACGCGGAACCATCCCGAATTGCCCAGAACGTAACCTCGACCGCGCGCAATCCCGCCAGATCGAGCGCGTGAGCACTCCCCGGCGGGGAGTGTTTCCTCATGTCGTCCAGGTGTTCCTGCAAGAGCGCAATGACTTCAGTACTGTCAAGATCGCCTTGGATAATACGCATGGATATCCAGCGAGCGAAATCGGCATGGTAACGATTCCATTGGCAGCAGCGAAAGCTCCGCTACTTCGAATCTTTCGCAGTACCGAGGTGCAAGCCGTTGAGCGAGTCCCGGGTGTCGATTATCAGCACGTGGTCGCCGCTGACATCGGTATAACTCAATTCGACCCGGGTCGGTGACGGCGCCAGCGGAAAAAACGCAACCAGATGATGTTGTTCGTCGGCCGCGAGCACCAGCGGCAGATCCGTCTGGCGCGCACCGATTTCGTTATTGACGTTGCTGTTATTGACTCCGCGCACGATGCCGCCAACCACCAGGGCCGGGCCCAGCAGGATCAGGCCGCTTGCCGCCGCGGCCGCCCCACCCGCCGCCGCCGCGCCTCCACCCATTACGCTTCCGTAGGCCACGGCGGTTGCCGCACCGACGCCGACAGCCGTCGCGGCAGTACCTGCGATCAGCATGGTGCCAACCCCCGATCCCGCCTTGACCTTGACCCCGGAGTCTTTGTAACGCTTCGCCGTCTGCTTGCTGCCCTTGACCAGACGGCTTCGGTCCGCGTCGGACGCGATAGCGGTGTCCAGCGAATCGAACACGGTAACGCTGTTGATCTCCAGGGGCGCATCGGAAGAGTTCGCCACCCGTAGCATGTATTGGTCCCAATCGGCGTTCTTGGCCCAGGTTCCGGGCCCGTCGCGAACAATGACCCAATCCAGGGTGGCCGAGAGGCCCGGTCCTGCCTTACCGCCCAGCTCCTTGGTGGTCCCGACGGGCTGTGGTTTTTTCAGCACCTTGGTGCCACCGCAGCCGGCCAGGCACAGGGCCAGCAGCAGAAACACGGCGACTTTACTTAACGGGTAAACGTTCATGATGTTCTCCGGGGCAGGGTTGTTGTTGCCTGCAATTTAGCCGTATGCCTGCACGCCGGCCTGAGTTCCACGTGATGATTAACGGATGATTGCGTGATCGTCGATGATTACGGCTGCTATTGCGCCTGGGCTCGCCCAGGCATGCGGTTTCCGGCGCCCGCTGCATGGCGCTCCAAAGGAAAACTCCCGGGAAGGGGGTAATTCAGGCTACAATGGCGCGTCCGAGACGCCTTTCGACATCAATAATCGATCGAAATCAAACCTTGCCCGGCATTTCAGGGCAGACCAGATGCGTCCAACCAAACCTGAAATACCGAGGAAATAGCAACAATGGAACAGTCGTACGAGATCGTGTCCGTCCAGCGAGCCAAACCCATGCCGGAATTCGAGGGCAGCAACTGGCACAGCTACGTCATCTCCTACGAAGGCACGGACAGCATCCATGGCTACCGGCAGGGCAGCCTCGAATCCGTAACCACGGCGATCGAGGAGATTGTGGCCCAGCTGAATGAACGGCACTCGGGACGCTTCGGCAAACGCGGTCGCGTACACGTGGTGCTGTCGCCGAAGAAAAAATAGCCGCAAACTTCGTTCCGCCGCAGACCATTTATCGGCGTTTTCCGCTAATTCGGCGCGTGCAGACGGACTTTCAGTTCTGCACAGTGACCTTCTCGCAGCTTCCGGTTCGGCGTCGTGCGTCTGCTTCTCATTATCCTATTCACTGCTTATCAGTCATCGGCAATCGGTGCGCCCGATGCTGACGTTAGCAAAGCCGAGTGCGCCGAAACAAAGGCGAAGATTCGCAAACTCGAATCGAGAATGCGCCAGGGCTATACGGCAAAACAGGGAGTGCGCATGGAGGACGAGCTGCGACGGCTTCGTGAACGCCGCAAGCGCGTTTGTCGCTAGTGCAGGTCTTTACGGACGGTTGCGAAACTGCTTTTTCAGGCCTTTCCAGCAGTCCGCATAGTCCTTCTGCAATGCCGGCGACGCCATCGCGTACTTTGTCGGGCGGATCAGGTAGCGAGATTCGAACATGAACGCCATCGTGTCGCCCAGCTTCTGCGGTTCCAGTTTGCTGTTGCTGGCTGTCTCGAATGCGCTGGCATCCGGGCCATGAGCCGACATGCAGTTGTGCAGGCTCGAGCCGCCGGGGACGAAACCACCACCGGTCTTAGCGTCATACTCGCCATGAATGAGGCCCATGTACTCCGACATTATATTTCGGTGGTACCACGGTGGCCGAAACGTATTTTCCATGACCAGCCAACGCGGCGGGAAGATAACGAAGTCGACGTTGGCAGTACCGGGCGTGTCGGACTGCGAGGTCAGCACAGTGAAAATCGACGGATCCGGATGGTCGTAGCTAATGGACCCGTGCGTATTGAAATTGCGCAGGTCGTAGCGATACGGTGCAAGGTTGCCGTGCCACGCAACGACATCCAGCGGCGAATGGCCGATCCGGCAGGCGAATAATTTCCCGTCGAGTTTCGTGACCAGTTCGAAGTCGCCTTCGCGATCCTCAAAGGACGCCACAGGGCTTTCGAAGTCGCGGCTGTTTGCCAAGCCGTCGCTGCCGATCGGCCCGCGCTCGGGTAATTCCAGTTTGGCGCCGTAGTTTTCGCAGACGTAGCCGCGCACATCGCCGTCGGCCAATGCCAAGCGAAACTTCATGCCGCGCGGAATGATCGCAATATGCCCGGGAGCAGCCTCCAGGACTCCGCATTCCGTGTGCAGGACTATCGCGCCCTTTTCCGGTACCAGCAGCAACTCCCCGTCGCTGTTATAGAAAAAGCGGTCCTGCATGGAGCGGTTCGCACGATAAACGTGAATGCCGATGCCGGTTTGCGTGTGGACGTTGCCATTACTTGCAACCGTGACCAGGCCGTCGATGAAGTCACAGGGTTTTTGCGGCATCGGCAACGGATCCCAGCGAAGCTGGCTGGGCGTCGCTACTGAATCGCCATCCGGCGCCGTTCGTAGCAGCCCGGCGTCGATTTCGCGAAACTCTCCGTGTACTACCGATGGCCGAATCCGGTAGAACCAGCTGCGGAAATTTTTCGCACGCGGCGCCGTGAATGCCGTGCCGCTGAATTTTTCCGCGTACAAACCATAAGGCGCCTTCTGCGGAGAATTTCGCCCTTGCGGCAAGGCACCGGTCAAAGCTTCCGTCGCAAACTCGTTGCCGAAGCCGGTCAGGTAATCAGCGTCTCTCACGGCAACCTCGCCTGCACGACTTTCTGGTCGATAGCGCCAAAGATGCTGTTGCCCTGTTTATCGAGCATCTCGATACGAACGGTATCGCCGAAACGCATGAATGGCGTCACCGGCTTACCCTGCTCGATCGTCTCCAACATGCGTTTTTCGGCGATGCAGCTGGATCCTTTGGATCTGTCGTAGTTGGAAACGGTGCCTGAGCCGATAATCGTGCCGGCACCGAGTCGCCGCGTCTTGCTGACATGAGCAATCAGCTGGTGAAAGTTGAAGGTCATATCGACGCCGCACTCGGGTTCACCGAATAGTTTTCCGTTCAGTGTCGTTCTGAGCGGCAGATTAACAGTGCCGGCATTGTAGGCTTTGCCGAGTTCGTCCGGCGTTACAGCAACAGGAGAGAACGCCGATGACGGTTTGGACTGATAGAAACCGAAACCTTTGGCAAGCTCGCCGGGAATGAGGTTCCGCAGTGAAACGTCATTGACCAACATCAGCAGTCGAACGTATTTGCCCGCGTTATCGACGCTGGTGCCCATCGGCACATCGCCGGTTATGACGGCCGTCTCGGCCTCCATGTCGATGCCGAATTCCTCACTGAAAACGGGGATGTCATCGCGCGGACCGAGAAAATCGTCGGAGCCACCCTGGTAGACCAGCGGATCGTGCCAGAAACTTTCGGGCATCTCCGCACCGCGCGCCTTGCGCACCAGTTCCACGTGATTGACGTAGGCGCTACCGTCGACCCAGTGATAGGCGCGCGGCAAAGGTGAGTGCGCGGCCGCAGTATCGAAGGCCTGTTCGCCTCTGACCGGTCCGCTCTCGAGACTTGTCGATACCTTCGCAAGCTGTACCGATTTCGACTCCCAGTCGTCCAGCGCCGATTGCAGTGTGGCAGCAATATCCGGCACTGCAACGCAGCGCGACAGCTCGCGGCTCACGACGACCAGCGTGCCGTCACGCCCGCCCGACTTCAGGCTGGCGAGTTTCATTGTTTGAACCGGATGATCATAATTACTTGATTTTATTGTATTTTATTCATTCGTTACGGGGGTAACGAAAGCATCGTAGCACTGCCGGAGCTATTGTCTACTGCCGCAGCGCGTCGAGTCCACTCGCAGCACCGTCGGCTGGCGATGCTTTGTGTGACGGCGTTGCGTAGTGTCCACTGCCCGGCAACCGCGTCACGCGACTGTTGAGCGAGTACGGCAACACATCGAGCGTTTCCCCGGCAGCGAGGCGC
Organism: Gammaproteobacteria bacterium; assembly: GCA_029865385.1. Taxonomy (GTDB): domain Bacteria; phylum Pseudomonadota; class Gammaproteobacteria; order Steroidobacterales; family Woeseiaceae; genus JAKEGN01. The sequence goes on along the minus strand of JAOUGX010000025.1, from coordinate 31,118 downwards.
GCACGAATGTGCGTCCACCAGCTGGCCGTCAACAGTTCGCCGTGCAGGCGACGGAACAATTGCCGGAGTTCCGGATTCAGGCCAATGCACTCGATGAACTGTTCCGGGAATACGTCGTGAGGCCCGACATAGAACCATGCGCCGGCCCGCATCTCGTCGATATCGTCGCCGCGTGGAAACTCGCGAAAGCGGCAATCCGTGATCAGGCAAACTTCGTCGTAGTCGTAGAAAATGACGCGCCCGCGCCGAGTGACACCGAAGTTTTTCGGCAACAAGTCTCCGGCAAAAATGTTACTGGATGCCAGGTCGCGGATTGCCTGGCCATAGTCGATCACAGCATTCGCCGCATCCGCGGCTTCAGCTTCGCGAATGTAGAGGTTCAGTGGCGTGAGGCGGCGTTCGATATACAGGTGCTCGACCAGCAGGCGATCGCCCTCGATTCGGCAATTCAGGCTGCAACCTTCCAGCAACGCCGTGAGAAGCTTGTCGTCGAATCGATTCTTGTCGAACGACAGCCGTTTGAATTCCTGCGCGTCCACCAGCCGGCCGGCGCGATCGTGACGGAACACAAGCTCGTATTTTTCCCGCACCTCCTCCCGGCGCACGGTCTTTGGCGGAGCGAAGCGGTCGCGGATCACTTTGAACACCACGTTGAATGAAGGCAGCGTGAAGACTTCCATCACCATGCCCGGTTCACCGCGCGCATGTACAAAAAGATCAGTCGACTTCTCGAGGTGCTGCATCAGCGCACGATAGCGCTCGGTCTTTCCCTGCCTTGCACGCCCGAGGACGGTGTAGATTTCGTCAATCGGTTTCTCGGGCAGCATCTCTTTGAGAAAGGCCACTACACTGCCGACTACCGGCAGGTCGGCATGAAAATAGCTGCGTGTGAAGCCGAATAGAATGCTTACTTCACGCTCGGCAAGAATGACGGCATCGCAAACGATGCCCTCGTCGGAATGCTTGAACGGAATCACGAGCGGTATTTGCCAGCCATCGCCAGTCATGCGGCCAACCAGGTAGGCGCGTTGACCGCGATAGAACAGCGGCGCAATCAGCTCGACGCTCCCGACCTCGTGCGGATGCCGCAACTCGTCCAGATTCGCTTCAAGCTCCGCCGTTATGAAGCTTACGGTACTCTCGACATTGCGAAATCGCCGGGCAAACGGCAGATCCGCAAGAATTTCGTCGAACAGAAACCTGAGTGAACCGCGGTTCCGATAGCTCCTTGTGCGCAGCGGCTTGCTTCTGTAGTCGCCGGGTTTGACGTCGGCTGCCAGGAACTCGACCAGAGGATCCACACCTACGGTATCGAATACCCGGCGGCTGACCGAACTGAAGAAGGTTTGAAAAAATTCGCGGTCGTCGCAATCCTCGATCAAGTCGACGTACAGCAGTTTGATACGACGCCACGCCTTGCGGTTGCGGAAATTTGCACCCAGGATCTGCTGCAGATCCTGCAACACCAGCGTAACGGACTGCTGGTAAAGGTCGATGCGACGCACTGCGTCGAGCCGCGCGCTCGCCCAGCTGGCATTATCGAAGTGGCGGGAAGCGCGGCGTGTTATCTCGCGAAAGCGGCGGTTGTAGTTACGAAATGCGTCGCAGATCCGAACCGCGGCGACCCGCTCGGTTTCGGCGACGTTACCCACAATTCGATTCCTCGACAGTACGCAGCGTTGCAGCGCCCGATCCTACTGACTCTGTTATGCGACGAATTGCTCTTCCTCGGTGCTGCCATCCATTGCCGTCGTCGATGAATGCCCCGCCATGATCGTGTTCTGCACCGCGTCGAAGTACCCGGCACCGACGAACGATTGGTGCTTGGCGGCCCTGAAACCGAGTTTCTCGTCCTCGAACTCCTGTTGCTGCAATTGCGAGTATGCGTACATGCCGTCTTTCTTGTATGCCCGGCTCAAGCGGAACATGCTCGAGTTGAGCACGTGCCAGCCAGCAAGCGTGATGAACTGGAACTTGTAGCCCATCGCTCCGAGTTCCTCGCGGAAGTGCCGCATCGTGTCGTCATCCAGGTTCGCCTGCCAGTTGAACGACGGGGAGCAGTTGTAGGCGAGCAGCTGATCCGGGTATTCGGCGCGTATCGCTTCGGCGAAGCGTTTCGCCTGGGCCAAATCGGGCTTCGAGGTCTCGCACCACAGCATGTCGGAATACGGTGCGTATGCGAGGCCACGCGAGATCGCCTGTTCGATGCCCGGACGGGTGCGGAAAAACCCTTCGGCCGTTCGCTCGCCGGTGATGAATGTCAGGTCGCGTTCATCCGAATTCGAGGTAATCAGATTCGCCGCATCGGCATCGGTCCTCGCGATCAGCACGGTCGGCACGCCGAGCACATCCGCGGCGAGCCTGGCAGCCGACAGTTTCGAGATCGCTTCCTGTGTCGGCACGAGTACCTTGCCGCCCATGTGGCCGCACTTCTTGGCACTGGAGAGCTGGTCTTCGAAATGCACACCGGCGGCACCGGCGCGAATCATGTGTTTCATGAGCTCAAAGGCATTCAGGTTACCGCCGAAGCCGGCTTCCGCATCGGCGACGATCGGAGCAAACCAGTCGATGCTGTCATCGCCGTTCAGCGCATGGATCTCATCCGTGCGGGCAAACGCGTTATTGATGCGCTCCACCATTTTGGGCACGGAATCGACCGGGTAAAGGCTCTGGTCGGGATACATCTGCCCGGCGCTGTTGCCGTCACCGGCGACCTGCCATCCGGAACAATAAATAGCCTTGAGTCCCGCCTGCACTTCCTGGATTGCCTGGTTGCCGGTCAGCGCGCCCAGCGCGCACAGGGGCTTTTCCTGGTTGACCAGGCGCCATAATTTCTCGGCACCCAGTCGGGCCAGCGTGTACTCGATTTGTACCGAGCCGCGCAGTTTTACGACGTCGGCGGCGCTGTAATCACGCTCTACGGTCTTCCAGCGGGGGCTATCGGCCCATTCTGCTTCGAGGGCACGAATCTGTTCATTGCGTTGCATGACATAACTCCTGGAACGATGGGTCCTTCCGTACGTACGGGATAGGAGGCATAATACCGGCCAAATATAGATAATTTCACAGTAAAAATTTCACAGTGTGAATTTTACAGGACGCACACAATGCCAAGCAGCCAGGGCCTCCTTCGCAAAGCGCATTTTCTGGGCACGAAGATCCGCAGCCTGCGCAAGCGCAATCACCTGACCCTCGAAGACCTGTCCGTACGCTGCATGCAAATCGATCGCGACGCCGCACCGTCCGTGTCCTACCTGTCGATGATAGAAAATGGCAAACGCATGCCATCCGAGAAACTGATGCTGGTGATCGCCGACATCTTTCAGAAAGACCCGGCCTGGTTTTTCGATGAATCCCTCGATGACGTTGCAATCGAGCCCGAACCGCTGGTCGGCGGCATCGACGGCATGCCCCTCGAGCCGGGTTTTCTGTTTTCGAACGAGCACCTGCAAACCGCGATTCCCGAGTTGCTGGCACAGACGGGCACGACCGGTCGGCAGTTCGCACATCTGCTTATCCGCGCACACCAGGAATCCAACCGAAACCGCTTTCCGGACCTGGAGCGTGCGGCGGAAAGTGTCGGGAAAAAACAGTTTCCGTTGAGCGATGAAGATCTGTTCGCGCTTGCCAAGCGCGTCGGCCTGAAAATCCGCTGGTTCGACAAGCCGCCGTTCCGCGACCGGCGTGATGCGGAGAAGCCGTTGCACACGCTCGTGCGTTCTTTCTACGATGCGCCGGACACCGTGTTTCTCAATCGGCAACTGGAAAAGCGCCAGGGCCGCATCAAGTTCGACCTGGCCAACCACATTGCGCATCGCATCCTGCATGATGGCGACGGCGCCCGATCGTTACAGATCACGGGCGGCCGCGTTTCGGGACGACGCTTCGAAACGGAATCCCCCAATATGGATGCACGGGACATTCTGTTCGCCTGGCGTGACTTCGAGTGCAGTTACTTCGCCGCTGCCCTGCTTGGTCCCAAGGCGCCGTTTCGCCAGTTCCTGGCGCGTCACGCCTACGCGATGGATGTGGGCAACAAGGTCGAACTGTCGACGACACTGATCATGCGACGCATGTCCAGCGTCTCGCCCTACCCCCACTGGCATTATTTCGATGCCTATCCACCCGGAAATCTTCGCGCCGTGTATCGCGGCAATGGCATTCCGCTGCCCTGGGGCAATATGCGCATGGTCAGCGATCCCTGCCAGCATTGGGCCGTTTTCAAGATGTTGAACAGCACCTCGGACAGACCTTCGGCGCAGATATCGGTTCTGCGCAACGGCGACGATGCCAGGTTGTACTGTTGCGAATCGATCCGCAGTCGCGACCCGGCAGGTAACCGGCACGTCATCTGTGCCGGCATAGATCTCGCGCCCGCGCTCACCGCACAGGGCTTCGATGCCGATGATGTCATTGGTCAGATTGAATCTGCCTGCAATCGTCGCGGAGGCGCTGCCGCTATTCCTGCAGAAGCCCGCAAGAAATTGCAGAGTGTCAGCAAGATTTTGAACATCGGCTGGATTTCAGACGGCGCTGCCAAGGACGCGAGCATCATCTGCCCGAGAAGCTCCACCTGCCCGCGCGACAAGCATTGCCTCGGCCGTGCTGCGCCGCGCAAACAGGAAAAGGTCGAGACAATTCGTGACGAGATACGGGCGCAGCATTAACGATAGTTGGGAGTTGCGACCGGCACGACGGAGAAAATGGCGTCATTGCGAGCGGAGCATGGCGTCATTGCGAGCGGAGCATGGCGTCATTGCGAGCGGAGCGAAGCAATCTGTCGATCATCAGATTGCTTCGTCACTTCGTTCCTCGCAACGACGTCAGGCCGGGAAGAAATCTATCGGTTTGGTGGTGGTAATTGCTTCGACGTCTTTTGCTTCGAAACGGAACATCCGTACCCGCTGCACCAGCCTCTGCTCGAGGTCCTGGTCGCCGAGTTCACTGGACACGACTTCGCAAAACGTTACTTCACCGGAAGGTGCAATGGTCAGGCGCAATACGAGCTTGCCTTCCAGTGTCGGATCGGCGCGCAAGGCGCGATTGTAAAGGGCGAAGATTGCGCCCTTGTTCTTGTCGAATACGAGTTCGATTTCCTCGCGACTTCGCGATGCCTTGCCGCTTTCGCCGGTGCGCCTGGCACCGCCGGCGGATTGGCCGACAGCAGCAACCGGGCTTTCGATCTGAGATGTCGTGCGACCCGCAAGGCCTGAACCGCCGGTGTTGCGACTCATGCTGGCCGTGTTGATTCCGCCGCTGGCCGCGCCTGCCTTAGACGTGATCATAGAGCGCTCGTTACGCGCTGCCTGGCCAACCGACGCCGTCAACGGACGTTCGTCGGCAAGTTTTTCCAGCACGTCGCTGTCTGCAAGCGCCGCCAGATCCTCGGTAAAGGGCAACAATGCCGCCTGCGCCTGTTCGCGCGCAACCTTTTGCATGTCGATCGGTTCCGGTTCGGGCTTGGGCGGCTCGGGTTTCTTTTCGACAACCTTTTCCGGCTCAGGCTCCTTGATCGGATCCTTGACGGGCTCCGGCTCCGGTTCCTTTACTTTCGGCGGCGGCGGAGGCGGCGGCTTCTGCTCGAGTAGCAGCTTGGCGATACGCGGTGGAATTTCCTCAATGGCATTCGGGTCGACAGCCGGCGTTGGCAGAAACGGCCACACTGCGCCCAGGAAAAACAGCACAGCGAAAACGATCGCAAGCAAACGGCGAAACTTCTGTTCCTGACCGGACGAGCTTGTCCAGGGCAGCTCGTATTCTCTGTAGTAAGGAATATCCAATCCGTAACTCCTAAACCTGTTCCCTGTCCGCCACTACCGGGCAGCACTGAGCTGGGCAACTTCTTCCAGCTTGTCTGAACTCTTTTGCAGTACCGCCAGCGAAATCTGTCCGTACTCCGACTCCGTACAGGTCGCCATGACCTTCTTCAGCAATCGATACGGGATGTCCTTGTCACCCATAATCGTTACTTCGCGGCCGGCGATGTTGTCCTGCGCTTCTTTTCGGAGAACGCGATCGTTCTGCGACAGCAGCGCCTGCCGCAGCTGCGGAATGTCGTTGCCCTTGGTCTTCATAACCTCTGATACTTTCGCAACGGGCACGCCCTGCACGATGATGTCTTCGTCTCCGATCAGGATGACGACGGTCTCTTTGGCTTTTTCCTCGGCAATGGATTCAGGAAGCTGAATGTCCTTCGCGTTCGGCAACACTTCGACGTCGGAAGAATTCACCAGCAGGAAGAAAACCAGGATCGTGAAAATATCCATCAGCGATACGAGATTCAGTGCGCCGCCGAGCCGGCCGCGCTTGTGGTGCCGATCCATGCGTCGCGCACGTCGTGACTTGACCATGGCTCAGGCTCCGTCCAGGACCGGCGCATCGCCGATCGAAATATCCGGAAACAGATCGCTCCGGATGATGTTTGCTTCTTCGATTTTCTGCGCGACACGAACACGGTCCATTACCTGGACCAGCGTGTCGTAGGGAATTTCCGCTTCCAGCAGGATCGCAGCGTCAGTCTTTTCCGGGTATCGCTTCTTGATATCCGAAAGTTTCGTGCTCAACGCCTCGAAGTCGTAGCCGTCATCCGAGTTCGGATAGACGCCCAGCGCGCCGACATTCCTGTCACCGACTTCGATCTGTTCTTTCCTGACGGTGATTTCCAGTTGGAAAGTCTGTTCCAGCGGATCGACGGGCTCGGTAGAGGAGCCTGGCAGATTCAGCTCGAGAATCGCCAGACGCGAGAACACCGCCGTAATCAGCAGGAACGGAACCAGAATCACCATCAGGTTCATGAACGCCGTAATGTTGAGTTCGGCCGTATCGGCGTTGTGCCGACGATGGCCGCCTCTGCGGCTGCGAATCATTGCTTATGCTCCAGCCGGCTTCAGCTGGCGTTCCGTGATGGCGTTCAGGAATTTGACGCTGGCCATCTCGAGACTGTCGACGATCTGGTTGGTCTTGGTCTGCAGCAATGCGTGAATCAGCAGCAGCGGGATCGCAACCATCAGGCCGAATGCCGTGGTATTCATCGCCACGGAAATACTGGCCGAGAGCATGTCTGCCTTGTCCGCCGGGTTCGCGTTGGAAACGGCTGTAAAGGCGTTGATCAGACCTATGATCGTGCCAAGCAGTCCGAGCAGAGTCGCAATATTGGCGAGCGTGGCAAGGTAGTGCGTGCGCTTTTCGAGGCGCGGCAGTACTTCCATCAGGCTCTCTTCCATTGCCTTTTCGACGTCATCCCGGCGGCGCGCCGACTTAACGCGGTACAGACCGTAAGTCAGGATGGACGCAATGGCTGCTTTCGACTTGCCGGTGATCGACGCCGCTTCCTGGAAATTGCCGGCTTTCAGAAACGGCACAATCTTTTTCCACAGACTACGGTTGCTGGCGCCGGACACGGTCAGATACATCCAGCGCTCGACGGCAATTGCCAACCCGAGGCCAAACACGATCAGGATCGGGTACATGAATATCCCGCCCTGTTGGAAAAAACGCACTATGGCGCCTAAAAAGTCCATTTGATTACTCCTCTTAAAATCAAATCGATCTTGAAAACCATTTACTCATTTGTCTCGCCGTACAGGTCGTCGTAGTACTCGACCTGCCGCATGAACTCCGTCCGGTCCAGCGGCGCCATCACCTCGTCTAGCAGCGTGTTGACCGGTTTCCCGGTCAGGTCGCCTGGATCCGATTTCTGCCAGGGCACGATGTACAACACCTTGGGTAACTCCTGGTTGCCGGTAATCTCCGTCCGGCCAAGGTCCAGCTCGTCCATCACGCGCCCATCCGATGCACTGCGGCGGATGTCCGCGGACAAAACCGCTGAAGGAACACCGGGCTCGAGCTCGTCGCGCTCCGCGGCCTGCTCCTTGGCTTCGACGGCTTCCTCGTCGACCGCCTCCTGAGCAAGCCCCGCCGAAGTAACCAGCAGCAATAGTCCCGCGAGAATCAACTTCATACCTGTCACTCCGTCACATTTGCGGTTCTTTGTGAGCTGCCAATGCGCCGTTTGAGATCTGCTATCCACTTTGTGACCTGCTCATCCTCGCCACCGAGCTCCTGGTAGCGTTCAAAATGTTGCAGTGCGATATCGAGCCGCTGCAGATAAAGTTCATTGAGGACGCCCAGGTTGTAGTGTGCCAAGGCGTAGTCAGGGTGCGCTGTGACGGCCTTCATATAAGCAGACTCTGCGGCCTCGAATTGTCCCTGGCGACGCAACAGCATGCCGAGCTGGTTGAGTGCCGCCGGGTGCTCCGGATCGAGGATGAGCGCGTCGGTCAGGCTGTTTTCCACTGCCTTGTCGTCGCCGTTGCTCGTGTAGATGATCGCAAGATTGACATGAGCACCGGGAAAGTTCGGGTACTGCAGCAGAAATTCCTGAAAGCGCAGCTGCGCATCGAGGAAGTCGCCTGATGCCATCGACGACACAGCCTGTTCGTAAAGCGTTTGCGCTTTGGCCGGCACCTCGCGAATTGCGCCCGGCTGGCCAGCCTCAGCTGCGCGGGCGGAATCCGCCGGCTTCGGGCCGGACGCACAGGCACCCAGCACGAAGCTGCATGCCAGCACGAGAAACGCGTTTCGTATGCGTACTTCAGTAAAGCGCTGTAACAACATCTTCGCTGCGCTCCAGTTTGGCGTATCGGGCCGGCAACAAGCTCGCCAGCGCGTCAAAACTCTTCTTCACCCATTCGTCGTAAACGCCGTCCACGGTGCGGGCAGCATTCGTCTCGAACAGCTCGATGGCTTTCTCTTCGAACGGAAACGTCTGTTCTTCGAGCAACATGTCGTACTGTTCGAGTGCCGCTTCGTCGAGGTTGGTCGGCCGCTCGGACGCCATCAGGTCGCGGCTGAATTGCTGATACACCTCGCCAAGGCGGAAAGTCGCAGCCGTCGTCACCTCGGCAACACCGTAGTCCGCAGCTTCGCCGTAAACTTTCAGCACGTCTTCCATTAAGGATTTCTTGAGTTTCAGGCTCTCGGCCAGCGGCTGAGTGATTTTCACGGTCATGAATCGGTAGCGAACCGGTTCCGCGAGTTCGAGGGAAGCTTTTGCCGCGAGGTACCTGGTGCGATCGGATCGCTGCGATCCGGCAGTGGCATCAACCTCGATGATCTCCGCCAGCATACGGTCGCGTGCGCGACTGTCGCCACTGGCCTCGGTGATTTCCAACAAGCGAAACCGCGCTTCGATCGATTCGGAAAGCGGGTTTGGATACTGCGCGACGATGTTCTGCAATACCCGCTGCTCAGACGCGGTTTCAGCCGAGGCCTGGTACAACTCGGAGGCTTTCCACAATGCCTCGCGCTTCACCTCGTCACTGCTGTCCGGATCCGCTGCGATACGTTCGAATTCGCCAGCCGCTTCCGCACTTCGTCCCGTTTCGAGGTAGCTGACAGCAAGCTTTTGAGTAATGTCGTCGACGTATTCGCTGTCCGGATAATTGCGGCGGAAATCCTCGAGCACCGTAGTTGCCCTGCCCCAGGCCGCCATATTGATGAGCACGGCAGCAGCGTCGTATTCGGCTGTCGCACGGATCTTCGAATCGGGCACGGCCTGACCGAGCCTCGTGAAATGCGCAACGGCTGAATCGAACTCACCGGCATCGCGGGCCAGTTCGCCCTGTTTGTAAATCGACGAAGCGATGCGATCCTTGATTTCCTGATGCGCTTTGGCGTCATCCGCCGGCGTGAAGTTCCTCAGCTGGTAATAGGAGGATTCCGCGTTCGCGAACTGCTCGATGTCGAATTGCGAATGCGCGATCACTGTCCACGCCGTGCGCGCCTGCGAGGCTTCGACCGGCGGTTGCTTGGTTACGACGGCCTGGCCGACAGCGATGGCAAGATCGAACTGGCGCTGCTGGAAAAGGTCTTCGGCAACGGTCGTGAGGACGGCGCCGGACTCCGGGTGCGCCGGGAAGGTCTGCGCGAAACGCAGCCCGCTGTCGAGATAGCGTTGATGCCAGGCGGTCTTTTCGGCGCCGGTCAGGGTCTCTTCATAGGCGCGGTACGAGAGTATCGCAGCGTAGCCTGCTTCGCCGGAGTGATCGTGCGGCGGGTAATTATACGCCGTCGCTTCGTACTCGTCCGTTGCGAGATCGAAATCCTTGCTTTCGAACAGGATCTCCGCGAGCAGGAAATTGGTGTTCGCCGAATCCGCCTCACCCGGGAAATAATTCAGGTACTTGCGATACCATCGCGCTGCCTCCTGGTAATCGCTGCGCTTGCCATCTTTCTGCGCCTCGGCATGGTAGTACTGGGCGAGGTCGGTGAGGTTTGCCTTGAGGTGTGCAGCAACCGCGGTGTTCGTCTCACGAGGGTTGCGATCCCAGAAAGGGCTGTCCATGCCGTAGCGTTCGACGAATCCTTTCTTGCCATCGAGTACCAGCGTCGGGAAGCCGCCGAGTTTGTATGCTTCGATTACCTCAACCTGCAATAGCGGCGCTTTCGGATGATAGGGATCCTGCTCGACGAAAGCCTCGTAAGTTTCCGCCGCATCGACGAAACGTTCCTTTTCCAGGTACAGGTCGCCGAGATTCATGAAGACCACGTAACCGTATTCAGGATAGCCACGATCGGCAAGCGCGCTGGCAATGCTATCGGCGCCATCCATATAGGAAAAACTGATGCTCAGGACGCGAAACGTATCTTCGACTATTTCGCGTTCCGCCCGACTCAGATCCGCGAGTCGGTCCTCGCCATCGTGTATTTCCACGCCGGAGATCTTGCGATCGAGCAACTCGAAGAACGGCCGCAGACTGTCTTCGTGCATGGCCAGCTTGAATTGCGACCAGCCGAGCTTGTACAGGGATTGCTCGTAGAAGCGTGAGCTGTCGCCGGCCGCGACGACGCGCTGATACGCCGCTTCCGCCTCGTGATAGTCCTTGCGCAGGAACAGCATTTCGCCGCGCCGGAACTGAACCTCGTCGATCAACGCGGTCTCCGGATAACGATCGACAAGTTCGTTCAGGACTCGCAGCGCATCGTCCGTCTTGCCGGCAATTTCGTAGGCGCGAGCCAGCTGATACAGCACCGTGTCGTTGCGGCGGTAGTCCGGATACGCCTCGAGCAGCTGGTGAAACAGGGACGTCGCGCTTTCGTACCCGGCGGAGTCGAGTGCTTCAATGTTGTCGCGAAGCTGTTCCGCTTCGCTGGCCTCGAGCTCAAGATCGGCGAGTCGCCGCATCGCCTCCGCGCGCAGCTCCGGATCGTCCGATACCAGATCGAGAAACGCACGGTAGTTTTCACGGGCCTTGTCCGAGCTGTTGACTATCAGCTTGCCGGGCCGAACCTCGACCGTTTTCTTGTCCAGGCTCTTGATCGTTTCTTTTTCTTTCGGTGCGGCAGTGGCGAGGCTCGCCAGCGCGCAGGTCAGCAACGGTAAGAGGATTTTGCTGAATGGCCGGGAGATCATCGCGATGCATCTCCAACGGTCGACGAGAGATCGTAGATCGCGGCCAGCGCAAATCGGGCCTGCACAGTGTAAGTATCCAGACGTTGCTTCTGCGCCTGCAATTCGTCAACGGCAATATCGCGCAGAAACGCGCGCTGCATCGCCATCGAGACATCAACGCGGTCGCGAAGTGAATCTATACTCGGGCTCAATCCCTCAACCTGCTGCCTGAAGCCTGCGAACAACAACGGTTCCCTGCGCATCGACTCGTCGACCTGGCGCCTTGATCGCTGCGTTTCCACCAGTGCTTCGCCCGCCTGGCGCAGGTTGCGCCGGATCGTTGCGGCGCGCACCTTGAATTCCTTGTCCAGCTCCCACTGCAAGACGCCCTTCAGCAACTTGATCTTGTGGCGGACTTCTGCCGCTTCGGGAATGTTTGCCTTCAGGGCCGGATTGCGCTCCATGGCGGTAATCTCTCCCCACAGCGCAAACTCCTGTTCGGTTGCCAGGGCCAGCGAGTCGCTGCTCTTTTCGATGCTGTCGAGTCGTGCATCGAACTCGAGCTTGCGCTGGACCATGCCGTCCAGGTCCGCGTTGGCAAGGCTTTCCTCAACTCGTGGCAGCCGCTGCTTGTATGCGATCTCGCGGGTCTCGATCATGCTGCGGTAGACATCGACGCTCTGCTGCCATCCCTCGAGATTGTTCAGCAGGTAGGCCAGGTCGCGGTAATTCTTCAGGCCTTCCTGAAACTTGTGAGTCGCCAGCAGATGAAACAGGTAACGCGCTTCCGGTCCTTCCGGCAGCTCCTCGAGTTTCCAGTACCAGCCGGTTGTGCCCAGCGGATCCTGTGCGAGAAAGTCATCGAACAATTCGCCGGATTCGATCAGCTCGATAGTTCGATCGATACGGGAGGTTTCCTCGTAGAACGCTTCGATAGCGTTCAGGTAGTGATCGGCAGCCTGGCTGATGGAATCCAGCTTGGCCATCGCGTAGGGAATCGCGAGCATCGATTCCTGCACTGCCGGATCCAACAGATCGCGTCCTCGCAATTCCATCCACGGCACCAGCGCGCGGTTATAGTTGTCGGTTTCTGCATCGGCCCAGCCGACCCCGAGCAGTGCCTTGTTGGAAAACGGGCCGGACAGGCGAACCCGCTGCAAGGGCGGCTTCGCCGCCAGCGGCTGCCCGTCCTGTAAATAGGCGTAGCCGAGCGCGAGATTGGCTTTGTCGCGAAGGGAACGTGATTCCTCGTTCCAGGGATTCAGATTGCCGATCTCATCGAGCATGTCGACCGCGGAATTGACCCGGCCGCTGCGCACCATCGCAACGCTGAGGTTGTATTTCGCGTAACTGGACCATTCGTTCTTGCCTCGCCATGCGTTGAGGGACTCAATCGCTTTGTCGTACTCCCCCTGGTCGATCATGATCTGCGCCTGCAGCATGCGCCGCTCCGACTCGAGCTCCTTCGGCAATTCGCTCTGGATGTTTGCCAGCGCCTGTTCTGATTCGGCGAGATATCCGCGTTGCAACCAGATCTTGGCGAGGAAAAACCAAGTGCGGTCGCGGATCTGCGGATCGACATTGTCGGCGAGCAAACGCTCGAAAATCTGGGCGGCCCGCAGGTGATGGCCGTACGAAAGGTACAGTCCACCGAGAAGCAGTTCTGCTTCGGCGTCGTGATTCGGCAGGCGAGTCTGCTGCTGCGCCGCCATCAGGCGCACGATGGCCGGAAAATAATCTTCTTTGTAGAAGTGGAACAACACCTCACCGTAGTGAGGGTCCTTGACGATCGTCGGCTTCTTGTCGTTCTTCGCTGCGTGCGCCTCAAACGGCAACAACGCCAACGCAATGACAAGCCATAGAACAAGACGGATTGCGTGGCGAGCGATCAAGGATCACTCCCATTCCTTAATGACGAACTCCGGCTGCTGTTTTGCGACACGGTCCGTGATTTCCATTTCCACATACTTGGCACCGATGCCCTTGTTGAAGGTCATCGTGGCACCGCGCCGATAATCTCTCACATGCGGTCCCTTTCCCGTAAACACGGCGATTAATTCGTGGTCACCCACTTTGAGGTTTCCCATGTGGACGCGATGCACACCGCCGCGCAACAGCGCCTTCGCTTCCCTTTCCGTGTACAGGTAATTGGCGACGTCCTTGCCGTCGATTTTGAGCGTGACCGAATCCAGTTCGAAGTATTCGCCGACGTCCATCGAAATAAAGAACGCGACCTGCGAGTTGGCCGGAAACAGCAGCTCTTCTTCCAGCAGGAACAGGTCGCGGTTTAGATCCAGCACCTCTTTTTTAAGAGACTGAACGTCCTCATCGAGACTGCGGAACTGGCTTCGCGACTGTGCCTGGTCTACCTCGGTTGACGCGGCATTGGCGGCTACGACGTCAGGGTTCTGGATTGCAGATCCCTGTGCAAAAGCCGCGACGATACCTGCGAGCCAGACGATGCCAATCGCGGCAGCGTTCGTGACCATTCGATTTCTCTTGCCTGTCACTTCGTTTCTCCTGCTGCCAGCCGGCAGCACCTGTTACTCGCGGAGGAGCGTACGGATTTCGGTCAGATAATGTTCTTCGTAGCCCGGCTTGTAGCCGTGGTGTACATAGCGCACGGTACCGGCGCGATCGAGGATCACGGTTACCGGCATGGCTTCAACCTGGTAGAGCTTGCTGACGGCTTTGGTCTCGTCGAACAAAACGGGGAAAGTTACGCCCAGCTCTTCGACCATCTGCATGGCACGACGCGAGTCGTCATCGATATTTACGCCGAGCAGGCGGAAGCCGACGCGCTCATAGCGGTTGTGGAGGTCGTCGAGGAGTGGCATTTCCTGGCGGCACGGTCCACACCACGTCGCCCAGAAATTGATCATTACGACATCGCCGCGGTATTCGCTGAGTCGCAGGTTCTGGCCGGTGGCACTTTTCAGCGCAAAATCCGGTGCCGGCTGGCCCATGAGGCCGGATGAGGCAAGACTGCCCAGTGCGAAGATTGATAAGAATGCTCCAAGCAGTATTGGTTTTAGTCCCTTCATGATCCTGTTCCTTTGTAGTCCTTGAGCTTCGCTCGCGCGCACAAAATGCGAGTGCCGTCCTTGGGCACTCGAATCAGCCATTCCCGGCATCGAAACCGTAATGAGTCTCCGCGAAAAACGCTCGCGACTCAGACGGCATGGCAGCAAGGAAAGTCGCCGCGGCCCATAGCGACGACTGACGCCAGATTCCTACTGTGAATGGTGACAGCCGGAGCCCGTTGATAGCCGTGATGATCGTCACAAATGGCCGGTCCGGTCTGAACATAATTCGCTGCTCTCGTGTCGCGCGGTTATTCGTGGTGCCTGGCACCGCATTGCTGCATCCGGCAGACTCCTGCGTCGGTCGAGGAGCGTTACGGAACGGTCGCTCGCGAGCGCGCCGGACTCTCTCAATAATAATCGTATATTTTTGAATTTAAAGGAAAAAAGCGTCGCCTTTCGGCGACAGAACGGGTCGCAGATGAGCGACAGATGGGAAGTTTATTGAGGCTCGTCAGGAGCTTCCGTGACATCCGGCGGACGCAAGCCGTCCGAATAAAAAAGACGGCCTTCGGCGTCGATGACTATCCCCTCGTAGTCGGGCAATGTGGCAATCAGGCGCAGCCCTTTGTCGACACCCATGATGAAAACCGAAGTGGAGAGTGCATCGGTGATGACAGCGTCCGGCCCGACGATGGTTGCACTATGAACGCCATTTGCCGGCTCACCGGTGGCTGGCTGGATGATGTGGTGGTATCGCTTGCCGTCTTCCTCGAAGTAGCGCTCATAATCACCGGAAGTCGAAATCGCCTCGTCGACCAATGGAATTGACACGGCCACTTTGCCTTCCTCGCGCGGATCGCGAACGCCAACCATCCATGGCTGGCCCCGTCGATCACCGAGTAATCGCGAGTCGCCGCCGGCGGTAACAACCGCGTTGCGAATTCCTCGCTGACGCAGAATTTCCACACCCTGCTCGACCGTGTACCCCTTTGCGATGCCGCCGAGATTGATCCGCACGCCCTGCTGCGCAAAGCTGATCGTGTTATTGACCGGATCAGCGTTGACCAGCCTGTAGTTGATACTGCCGAGTTCCTTTTGGATCGTTGCCGCATCCGGGCGACGTCGCTCGCGAAAGTCGTAGTGCTGGCCGACGCTTTCGTAGGTGATGTCGAATGCGCCAAGCGTCAGAACGGAGATATCGAGGGACCGCAGAACCAGTCCGGTCAGCTCCGCTCCGGCATCGACCGGCCCGTTGGCGGCTTCGCGATTGATCAGCGAAATCCGGCTGTCCTCTATATACGTACTCATGAGCTGGTTGATTCGTGAAACCTCGTCGAAAACGGCCTCAAGCGCCTCTTTGCCGGCCACCGGATCGTCATGCCAGAGGTATACGCTGATTTCGGTGCCCATCATCGGCCGCGAATCACCCTGCCACTCTGCCGCCGAAGGACTTGAATTCATTGCAAAAGCAGCCATGACACCGACTAGTGTTAATGCAAGCCAGGGTTTATCCTTGCTGCCACGCTGAAACACCCTGGAGGTGGATTGTGACGTCATTTCTGATATTCCTGGCCGTAATCGTTGCGCTGGTGCTGTTCGTGATCGGTATCTACAACAGCCTGGTGAATTCGCGCAACCGGGTCAAAAATGCCTTTGCCCAGATTGATGTGCAATTGACGCGGCGTCATGACCTGATTCCGAATCTCGTTGAAGCCGTCAAAGGCTACATGAAACACGAGCGTGAGACACTTGATGCCGTCATAAGTGCCAGGAATTCGGCCGTTTCCAGTCTCGATGCGGCAAAAGCGGACCCGTCGAATGCCGCCGCTATCCAAAAGCTCGGTGCCGCAGAAGGCATGCTCGGCGGCGCGCTCGGACGGCTGTTCGCTCTGGCTGAAGCCTATCCGGACCTGAAAGCCAACCAGAACATGATGCAATTCCAGGAAGAGCTGTCGAGTACCGAAAACAAGGTGGCATTTTCACGCCAGGCATTCAACGATTCGGTGCTTTCGTACAACAACACCGTGCAAAACTTCCCCAACAACATCATTGCGGGAATGTTTCAATTCCAACCTGCGTCCTATCTCGAAATCGAAGCAGCCGAAAAACGCCAGGTGCCTGACGTAAAGTTCACCTGAAAGCGCAAGGCTGGTCGTTGCACCACATCGACAGAATTTCATAGCCTTTTGTCGTGAACTTTTTTGACGCACAGGACAAGGCGCGGCGGGTAACCCGCTGGCTGATCGTCGTTTTTTTTATCGCCACATTGCTAATCGTGGCCGGCGTAACGCTGATCTTCGGTGCTGCGATCTATCTGTTCGCCGACGGCCAGATCATCACGCATCCGACGATGTTGCTGCCGATAGCGGCAACGACAGCGTTTTTTATTCTTGGCGCCACCGCTTACAAGACGGCGCGCCTCGGACGCGGTGGCGGACAGGTCGCTATCGACATGGGCGGCACGCTCGTTCCGCCGGACGTGCACGACCCGCTGCGCAGACGTCTGCGAAACGTCGTTGAAGAGATGTCCATTGCATCCGGGCTTCCCGTTCCCGAGATCTACGTGCTGGAGGAAGAGCCTGGTATTAACGCGTTTGCGGCAGGTTTTGCGCCGGGCGACGCTGCTGTTGCCGTGACTCGCGGCACGCTCGAGACGCTGGATCGTGACGAACTGCAAGGCGTCATCGCGCACGAGTTCAGTCACATTCTGAATGGCGACATGCGCCTGAATATACGACTCATGGGAGTGCTGTTCGGCATCATGGTCCTTGGCCTCGTTGGCAAGACCATCCTGCGTGGTGGTTATCGGGCCGGCTTCTTGTCGAGCCGGCGAAAAGGCGCTCATCCTGTCGTGCTCGTCGTCGGCCTGGGCCTGACAATCGTCGGTTGGATCGGTGTATTGCTGGCACGCGGAATCAAGGCAGCAGTCTCTCGACAACGCGAGTTCCTGGCGGATGCTTCCGCGGTGCAATTCACCCGCCAGACGGACGGCATCGCCAATGCCTTGAAAAAAATCGGTGGCTATTCGGCGCATTCCTACATTCGCACAGTCGATCCGGAAGAAGTCAGCCACATGCTGTTTGCCGGTGGCATAGCGAAACTTACATCGCTGTTCGCAACGCATCCGCCGCTGATCGAAAGAATTCAGGCGCTTGACCCGTCCTTTCGTGAAAGCGATTACCCGAAACGGGATATTCGCCGGCGCAACGAGGCGGACTTGCCCGGCCAGGTTTCCGGACTTACCGCAGGAGTTAGCGCGGCGCTCGCGGTTGGCAACGCAACTGGAATCGCCGATTCAATAAAAGACGCCATCGGCGTTCCGCAAGCAAAGCACGTTGAGTTTGCACAGCAGCTCCGTAAATCGTTCCCCGAAGATCTATACGACGCAGCACATTCACACGAATTGTCGTTGCTGCTGGCAGTGGCGCTGGCAATGCACGCCGATTCACATGTCGCGGGAAGGCAATTGCGTATCGTTAAGGACATGCTTGGCGATGATCGCGCGTCCTTTGTCGCACGCTTTCACGCTGAGCTGATCGACATCGGACCAGCGTATCGCCTGCCATTGCTGGAGATCGCTTTCCCGACCTTGAAACTCCGCCCGACGCCGCAGCTGGAGTTTCTCCTGCAATTGGCGAAACGCCTGATCGAAACCGATGGCCAGGTGGAGTTGGGAGAGTTTTGTTACTACCGGATACTGGCAAGCCAGCTGAGCCAGGCGGCCGCGCCGGGCCATAGCCGCCGCGCCGTGCGCAGTTCGAAGAAATCCATTCGGCTGGCCGCCGTCCGCTTGATTCGGGTTCTCGCCGACCAGGGCAATGACGATGCAGAAAGCCGGGAGCATGCCTTTCGCGCCGGCATTGCCGCGTTCGGCGACTGGGCGCGCGAAACGGATGCGTCGGTCGCTCCGGATACGCGGATCACGGCCCTGGAGAAAAGTCTCGATACGCTTGGCGGCCTCAACAGCAGCGGTCGCCAGCGTCTGATCGAAGGGGTGAGCCGCTGCATCGCCCACGACGGGCAGCTGACGCTGGCCGAGGCAGAATTGCTGCGCGCCGTCTGTACCAGCCTGGATTGCCCGTTGCCACCGTTGCTTGCCGCGACGCCAGGCGATATTGCGATGGCGTGAGGTCTGCGCGCGATTAGCGTATGATCGATGGCATAGCGCAATGCCGCATCATCGCGGCCAACGCTTGGGCCCCTGATATTGAAATTGTCGACTTTTTTGGAATAAAATCATGCGTATACGCTTAGGTTCGACCTTGCTTATTGTTGCTGTACTGATGGCGATGCCGGTACAGGCTGCCACCAAACAGGAAAAGCGCGTTGCCGATTCGACCGATGTGCTGGATCAGTTTCTGCGCATACCGGAACAGTCAGTTCCCCCGACACTGCTGGCGCGTGCTTATGCTGTTGCCGTTGTGCCGAATGTCGTAAAGGTCGGCTTCGGTCTCGGTGCACGGCGCGGCAAAGGCATTCTGGTCGTCCGCAACGCCGACAATACCTGGAGCAACCCGGTATTCGTCACACTCACCGGCGGCAGCCTGGGATTCCAGATTGGCGCTCAGTCCACCGACATCATCCTCGTTTTCAAAACCCGCAAGGGCGTTGAGAACATTACCAGCGGCAAGCTCACGCTTGGCGCAGACGCGTCGATAGCCGCCGGTCCGGTTGGCCGTCACACCGCTGCCGCCACCGACCTGCAGTTCAAAGCAGAGGTGTATTCGTATTCGCGCAGTCGCGGGCTGTTTGCCGGGGTTGCACTGGAAGGCGCCGGCGTCACCATGGATCGCAAGTCCAACGCGGCGTTCTACAAATCCCCCAGCCTGACACCCGACCAGATATTCGCGAGCTCAGGGAATGCGGCGCCGACCGTCGCGAACAATTTCGTGCAGCTGCTGACGGCGCAGACGCGACGCCTGCCGAAACAGCCGGGAATGGAGACCGGCGTTGCTGCAGCATCACCTGCCCGTTCGTCCACGCCGCCGTCAACGGGCGTGAAGACTTACGGCATCGCCGACCCGGACGCGGCCAGCGGTTCGGACGACGACTACGATTCGCAGGAATTCTAGGATCGGACGGGAGTAACCGGAGACTTGCAGCGCGAGCAGCTTGGCTGATTACTGCGAGCCTTCCTGGCGTCGTTTAAGCTCTTCGCGAATGGCATCCAGATCGGGCGGTGTGTCTGGCGCATCGTCCGCTTCGCTGCTTTCCTCAGGGATGACCTGTACTCCGGGCGCGTTGCCCGGTGGCATCGGTGTTGCAGCCGGTCCGGCTGCGCTCGGCGCCGTTGATGCGGTGTTTCCCTCAGGCGTATTGCTACCCGGTGGCAATTGGCCGAACTGGCCCAGGTATGCGGCCTCCTCACGTAATCTTTGCGCCTCGGCAGCCCGTCGTCGGGCTTCGGCCGCCGCTTCCTGGGTACGCCGCAATGCCTGACGTTTCTGTTCCGACTGGGCATCGAGTTCCGCGCGACGTGCCGCATCGGCACTGGCAGCCAGCCTGTTCGCCGCCTCGCGTGCATTGACGCACTCGGCATCGTATTTCATCTGCGAGCGATTCTGCGCACAGCGAACCATGGTCGCTTCGAGCAGGAAGGGATTCTCGACGAATTCCGATACCGTGCGCGGCGGAACCTCCTTGCTGCAGGCCAGCATGAGGCCCGGCAGCCCCAGGAATAGAGTGATTCGGCTGGTCTTTGCTTGCATTACAGTTTCAATCATCCGGCTGTACGAGAAACGGGAATTCTGTGCTGCGCCGCATGATAGCACCGTGATTGCACATAATAATGTGCAGAAGTTCGCACTTCTCTTCGGCAAACTCGTTCGGAAACATCGGTTTATATGGACCAGCCGGAAGAAATCCCCGGTCGCCGCCGCATAACTTCCTGATATAGTGGCGTCGCCCCAGGCCACCAGATACAGGATCGTGTCCGGACCCAGCCAGTTTCGCCTGCTCAGTCAGCGCCGCTTCGCCCCTTTCTTCGCCACCCAGTTCCTGGGCGCATTCAATGACAACGTTTTTCGTAACGGCCTCATCATTCTGATTACGTTTCAGGGCGTGCAGATTGCCGGAATGTCGGCCAGCGAACTCGCCAATGTCGCAGGCGCACTGTTCATCCTGCCCTTCTTCCTGTTTTCGGCGACTGCCGGACAACTGGCGGACAAATACGAGAAGTCCCTGCTGTTTCGCCGCATCAAGCTGCTTGAAATCGCGTTGATGCTGATCGCCGCGTTCGCCTTTATTTCCAAGAGTTACACGACGCTGCTGTTCGTGTTGTTCCTGATGGGTTGCCAGTCGACCTTGTTCGGCCCGGTCAAGTACGCCTACCTGCCGCAACAGCTTGCAACCCATGAACTGATCGGCGGCAATGCACTGGTCGAGTCCGGAACCTATGTGGCGATCATCCTGGGATTACTCGTCGGCGGCATCTCGGTATCGGTCGAAATTGCGAACCAGTCGCTGATTGCATTGTTCCTCGTCGCCATCGCGGTTTGCGGCTACCTCGCAAGCCGCAGCATTCCGCCGACGCGTGCCGTCGACCCGGGTCTGCGGATCAATTGGAACTCGCTCACCCAGACCTGGCAAATCGTACGCTTCGCGCGTGAAGATCGCAGCGTGTTCCTCTCCATCATGGGTATTTCATGGTTCTGGTTTTTTGGTTCTGCTATTACGATCCAGGTACCTGCATACACACTCGACATACTCAACGGCAACGAAGAGATCACGACGATTCTGCTGGTCGCGTTTGCGGTAGGAGTCGGCATTGGTGCCTTACTCTGCGAAAGACTTTCCGATCACCGCATCGAGCTTGGACTCGTGCCGTTTGGCTCCATAGGCCTGACGGCTTTCGCGATTGACCTTTATTTCTCACAGCCGACCATGAATCTGATGGCCGTCTCGACGGTCGGCGAATTTCTGAGTCGAAGTGGAAGCTGGAGAATCCTGCTCGACCTCGCGATGCTGGGCGCGTTCGGCGGCTTCTACAGCGTGCCGCTATACGCGTTGATTCAACAACGTGCAGACCGCACTCACCTTTCCCGCATCATCGCAGCGAACAACATCATCAATTCGTTTTTCATGGTGGTTGCTGCCATTCTGGCCCTCGTGCTGCTGAATAGCGGCGTATCCATTCCGCAGTTTTTCCTGGTCCTTGCCGCATTGAACGCAGTGGTTGCCGTGTACATTTACTCGCTGCTTCCGGAGTTTCTCATCCGTTTCGTCGTCTGGATTCTGATCAACGTTCTTTACCGAATCCGGCCTGCGGGCAATGACAATATTCCGAAGAGCGGTCCGGCCATTTTAGTCTGCAATCACGTAAGTTTTGTCGACGCATTGATTGTAGGTGGGTCGATACGGCGCCCCGTAAGGTTCGTCATGTATTACAAGATATTTGAAATTCCAGTGTTGCGATTTCTGTTCAAGACAGCAAAAGCGATTCCGATCGCACCGGCCAAAGAAGACGAAACCTTGCTGGCCGAGGCTTTCGAGAGAATCGATGCCGAGCTTGCAGCTGGAAACCTGGTTTGTATTTTTCCGGAAGGGGCAATTACCCGCGACGGCAAGATTCATTCCTTCAGACCGGGCATCGAGAAAATTATCGAGCGGCGCCCCGTTCCCGTCATACCAATAGCACTGTCCGGGCTATGGGGCAGCTGGTTCAGTCGCAAAGCGGGCGGCGGGCTTCGCAGAATTCCGGGTCGATTGTTTGCAAAAGTAGATGTCCGGATCGGCGAAGCGGTACGGCCGGCCGATGCCACGGCACCGGGTATGGAGTTATTGGTAAGAACGCTTCGCGGGACTCGCCGCTAGGCTCCCCTGTGTTACGCCTTAGTCAATTGCCGGGCTGATCGCCGGAAGGGTTATTGACTCCGCTGCCAGTTCCTCTTGCGGAACCGCAAGCTTTTTTCGCCACTCGTCGAGAAGTTCCTGCCGATTTCCGACCAGTGCCGGGCCAGACGAATAATCGAACTGCAATTCAGCCACTTCGGCAAATCCTGTTTCGCGAGTCAGGACGAGCAGCCGGTCATGACCGCCTGCATTGTCGCGGGTCGCAGCAGAATCGTCCGTTGCGATCGCCGGGATACCGGTGTCGAGAACCATGCGGGAACCTGGCAACGCCTTTGGCGCGCGAATCGCGTCGAGCCAGATCAGTCCGGACGGTGAAATTGCCGTCCGATGAACCCAGCGCGGCGTACGCAGCAGAACCCGGGAGTCGCGAGAGCTGAAAAGAATATCGCTGATGACATCCGGCAGCCCGAGCGTCTGCTCACTGACACGGCCACTGCGAATATCCAGCCAGCGCGCTTCGTTCGCTGCATTCACAAGAACCAGTCTCTGTGTTTGCGACGACACCTCCATCTTGCGTAGCGCCGAGGTTCCTTGCCAGACGTTGCGCAAATTCCAGCTGCCGCTTCGATCCGGGCTCAAGACTCTGAGTGCGCCGCTTTCCGCTCCCAGATAGAGGTGCTCAGCGTCAGCAAACGCCATTGACGGGTGCATTTCCCCAAGCTCGATCTCCGCCAACAACTGTCCGGAATCCGTGTTCATGACCAGCGCGCGTCTTCCGCTATTGACGGCCAGTCTCGAGCCATCCGGCGAGAATTGCATCTGGTCAGCACTCTTGATCAATGCATGCGCAGAGAATTTTTTCGGCACACCGCTTGTCGCATCCCAGATACGAATACTTCCGTTCTGCGCGACGCTGGCGACAAGCAGACCGTCGCGACTGAACGATACGGCAGTAACTGACGCCTGGTGTCCGATGAAACTCACCTCATCGCCGGCTTTGGCGAGTTCCTCTTCACCAGCATCAATACGAACTATGTGAACATGCCCATCGTAGTCACCGATGGCCATTCGCATGCCGTCGGGTGAGATCGCACTGATCGAATCACCTGATTCTCTCCACAACTTGTGTGCCGAATTCGTAGTGCCGGGGTCAGTGCCGGATACCTGTGGCGCCACCAATGGAGCGTGCCACAGGCGGCTTATGCCGGTTGGTGACCCGGTCAACACGAGTTTCTCATCGCGGCTGAACGCGAGCGTCGTTGCCAGGTTCTCGTTCATGCCGCTGCCGAGCAGCGGCCCCATGATGCTGCCATCGTTGCTGCGATAGACCTGGAATCCGTAGCGGGGACTTCCTGCGAGAAACTTCTGCCCGGTTTCCGAGAACGCCATTTGCCACTGCGCCGTTTGCCATTCCTGCAGCAGAGGCCGGTCGGGAACGTCGGCATGCCACAGTGAAACGCCGCGGTCTCCGTGCAAGGCGCCGAGCCGGCTGCCGTCCGGGGACAGAGCTATGCGGCTGGGCTGTATGTCGAGATCGAATTGCGCGAGCAATCTGTTCTTCCTGAAATCCCAGATGCGTACCGAGCGATCATAGTCTGCGATCGCAAGGTGATTTCCGCTCGCGTCGATACTGACAAGTGCTGGCGTGCCGGCCACGCCGATCTTGCCGAGCACTTTAAGAGTCTCAAGCGACCAGAGTTCGAAGTTCGTATTCGCTTCACCACGACTTTGAACCAGCAGATGCCGGCCGTCATCACTCAGTCGAAGCTGCTGATTGGCTACCGCGATTGACAGCGATGCGTGCCGTCTGCCATCCACTGTGCGCCACACGTTGACCGTATCGGCACCGGTGGTTACCAGATAACCCAGTGCTGGACTGATACCGACGACCGCCTCGCTGGCGGGGACTGCAACGGTCCTAGCGGCCTGCGCGCTGGCAATGTCCCACATGCGCATGCCGTCGCTTTGTGACGATCGTGCCACGGCATAGCGACCATCCGGCGCAAGCCAAAGGTTATCCGAGTCCTTTTCCACGGGTTCGGGAATATCCAGACCACGATCAAAATTTTCGACGATCACCTGCGAATTCAAACTCAGATCCCAGGCAACGAGATGCCCGTCGATTCCAATAGCCTCATCACGAATACTAAGACTCCATGTACCCGACAGCAGCTCGCCATTCAGTGAGGAAAGTTCTGCTCGGTCAATGCGAATGATCTCATTGGCCGATGACGACGATTGTCGAAACTGCAGATCAACCGTGCGTCCCGATGGAGCTATCAGCTTGATGAGCAAATCCGAAAGCCTTGCATGGCTGACATTGACGCTCAGGCCGATCCTATTGACACGTCCGTCTCGATCGACCACGACGCGGCGAACCAGCGGCGTGACATCAAGCGCTGAAACAGTCCAGGCGTCTCTTTGCTGCAACTCGCCGCTTGCAAACGTCCATTGACTGATGCGCGCCCCGTCAACGAAGCTCAGGGCGACATCCTGCGGATTGAATACGACGCGCTGCGACATTTGATCGGGCACGGTGCCGACCAGCTGCGGATAGTCGTCGCCAACAAGGGTCGCCGCGCGCCGCCGTCTCAAAGGCGTGGATTCGACCAGCGACTCCAGCGCCGCAATCAGTGCATCGTCACGACGTTCTTCGCGCAGCGCCAGTCGGACCTGACGATCCCAGAAAGCCGCCTGCAATCCATCTGCCAGACTGCCCGTCAGCTCGAACTCCCGCGCATAGGAATCAACTTGCAGCATCGCCTCGCGATCGGACGCCTGCGCTGCGCGATCCTGCAAGACCATTTTGTACAGCCTGTCGGCATCACCGCTATGACCGGGCAGGGATTGCAAGCCTGCGTGCGTAGCCGAAACGGCTTCCAGCGACGCGGCTGTGTCGAACATCCGATTGATGTAGGGACGTGGCAGCACTTGGGTATACAGAAACGGGATGGCCGCGATCGCAAGAAACAGCGCGGCAGCAATCGCCGGAGCGCGCCATTCAAGAGGCAGGTTCTCGTTCGCCCATCTTGCGGTAAACACCGTCTGGTAAAGCCGGTTTTTGACTCTCAATACTCCGCTGTCGTCCCGTACCAGCAGGCCGCTTGCCAACAGCTGGCTTTGGACCCGGGATTGTGCATCGTATCGAACCTCGATGCCCTTTCTCAGCTTGCCATACAGGTTGAGCATCCCGTCGCGGTACCTGCCCGCCGCGGTAATGTGCCTGTGGATATGACTCATGTGGGGTTCGCTGTGCAGCGCAGCACGACCGGCAAGCTGCTGCATCGCAATCCGGTTCACGTGTGCCCTGATGTCGCCGGCGATCTGTTCCCGCGCGATTGACCTTGCCAGTTTCTGCGTAAGGTAGGGTTGCCCGCTGGTCCACTCGTAGATGCAATCCAGCGCCGTTCGCGAATCGTCCCCGGAAAGGTTCAGCTCCGTTGCGAAAATTTCCAGATCCTGTCGCGAGAAATCACCCAGCAGAATTTCCCTTGAAACACTGAATGGAGATTGCTCCGGGTTCTCGACCAATGATCGCGGATCACACTCACCGATCAATGCAAACGTGAGTCTCGAAAACTCCGGATCCGTAGTTCTTGCGTTGTGTGCGGCGCGGATACTCGCGAGCAGGTGTTCCGCGAACGTGTAGGATTCCGTGCACTGGACCTGGTCGACAAATACGACTACCGGCTCCGAGATGTTTTGCAGGACGATTTCGCTGTAAAACTCGACAAGGCGCTGCCGGTAGCCGAGGATTGCCTTGTCCTGCCACCAGACCTGCAGATCGACTTTCAATCGCAATTGCCGCAACAAGCGGTAAACAATACTGTAGTACCAGCGGCCGGCATCTGCTCCCCCGTCGCGTTCCCCGATCTGTTCCAGGTCCAGAATGGCAACCTTGACTCCGTTGTTCTGCAATCGCGCGGCAGTCGATGCGATCAGGCTGGACTTTCCCGTTCGGTCGGGTGCGACGACATGCGCGTTGTGACCGCGGATCAAAGCTTTGTAAAGCAGTTCGTCCGCGGGGCGGCGAACGTATCCCGCACGAACTGCATGCAACGGACCGCCCACGGCAAAGAATTCACCGGTCGCGTCAGCGGCATCGCTTGAATATTTGTCTGTGTTTTCCGCCATGCAATGCTCGACTGTGTCCCACCGCTACAGCGGTAGCGAGGCGCCACACCCTGCAGGCAGCGTGACCGGTCCCGTCGCTCGCGTCAAGTCCCGACGCTGCCAACGGTATTCTTATAACCTATTGTTTAAAATATGTTTTTCGACTCGCACACTTTGCCGCTGCGAGCCTGTATCATCGCCACTCTGCCGAAACAGAAGAAACGAAATCTATAAGGAGCCAGCGTGGATTTTTGCCATCAGCACAATCTTGTCGATCCGGAATCCGCCGGTAGCAACCGGCGATTCGGCATCCGCGTCAGTCTGCCGCCCGGCGACACGTTCAGCAGCCTGCTGGGCAGCGACTGGGAACGCATTCACTGGTACGCGACTGAAGGCGAGAGAGACAGCGCGTACGACAATATGGCAAAGCGCCACGGTTACTATCGCAAGACCGACTCACCCACACAGATACTGGAAAAACTGGTGCGCTGAAAAGCCGCTCGTATGGAATCAGGAGATATCGCTTACAGCGGCGAACGTCCAAGAGAAAGATAGAAATTGGATTCGCCCCCTTCGGAAAATCCGGCAGCCAGAAACAACGGGCCGAAAAACGTATCGACGCCCGCAAACACGCTGCCGTTGAACAACACCGAACTTGAACTGATTTCCGATCGCGACTGCCATACGTCGCCGGCTTCGAGCGATGCACCGATATACAAAGGTGCATCGAAGATATTCGGCGCGGTTTCCCCGGTGCGCCGGTAATAGACCAGCTTTGCGAGCGCCGCGTGAGGCCCGCTGACTGCTCCTTGCGCCAGCCCGGACAGGTTGAGGAAACCCCCCAGCGGGAAAAAATTCTGCACCAGGTCATCAGACTGAAACGACGTGTTGAACTTCAGGCCCGTGTTCAACGAATGCCGGCCGCGGGTCCAGATCCTGGTGAACTCGGTTTCCAGCAGATCGAATCGCGAGTCCGCCCCGAGTCCGGGCCGGGAAGTGGTGAACTCGATATCGATGAGCAAGCCGTCAAGAGGAATCTGCGCGTTGTCGCGAGTATCGACCTTGAAACTCGAAAACAGTCCGCCTACGTCGAACGACGATTCCGGCAGGTCCGGTGCGCCGACTTTCACGTTGGCGTTGCCCTTGCCGGCAAACGCGCCCAATCGAAACTCGCCCCACACACCCAGTTCCCGTCCGACATCAAGGGCGACCCCGCCGTTACTGATTCGGTAGCGCCCGACCCTGTCCTGGTCAACAAACACGTTGAAGTTGGTTTGCTCAAGCTCAATGCGCGGCGCGACGAAATAACGGGAATCGAAACTCAGCGGCTGGTAGAACTCCGATATCAGGTATGGCTCGGTACCAATCTGTATATCGGTTCGCCATTCCGCTCCGAGCGCATTCAATCCCCGGCGTGTCAGTCTCGAAGACAGGTTGAATGAGGTATCGCCCTGCAGATCGTCCTGCAATTCGATGCCGAAATTGAGAAAGTTCGGTCCCCACGTTTTTGCGCGTGTATGAAATTCCACCCCTGTCTGCTCTCCGCGCTCGACCAGCCGGTAATCCACCTGTTCGTACAGATCCAGCCCGTACAGCCTCCCGGCATCGTCAGCCAGTGCCGACGGATCCGCAGGTTCACCGGTTTCCGATTTGAGTCGCGTCTCCAGAACTCTTGCCGACAGAGGACCGTCATCGACTACTTCCGCAAAATTGATTTGTGGAAGAACGGCCGGCTGAACGCGGCGAGCCGCGATATGCCGTGCGTACCCGGCTTCATCGAGCGAAAGCTGGCTGAGCTTTTCCGCGTGACGTCGAGTTGCCTCGGCACCTGGCTCGATAGTGTTGGCGATGCCGCCGAAGTTGGTTGATCCGTAGTTTCCCAGGTCCGGTCGAATCAGGATATCGTCGTCGGACAGATCATCCAGTTGTCGCAATGTCTCCTTGCGAATGAGGATTGTCAACATTTGCGCCGTTATGTCGATGGCCGATTGCATGTCGGCCGGCCCGTACAGTGGAAACTCGACATCCACGGCAATAACGATATCGACGTCCATTTCTCTGATGACAGATACCGGCACATTGCCGACCAGGCCACCGTCCACCAGCGTGCGCCCATCCATGACAACCGGCGCAAAAGCGCCTGGTACTGCCATGCTGGCACGAATCGCGGTTGCAAGGTCGCCGCTTGACAGAACGTAAACCTCCCCCGTCCAGATATCCGATGCGACGGCGCGAAACGGGATTGGCAGCTGATCGAAATCATCGACATCGGCGACCGCCAGGGTATTCTCGCGCAGGATCAGACCCAGCTTCTGGCCCTGAATGAACCCCAACGGAATCTGCAGCTCACCGTCGCGAACGCCGAGCTCCAGTCGCATCGGAAACTGGTCGTCGTCCTGCTTGCGGCGGAAAGGTCGATCCTTGCGTTGTGCGCCATCGCGAAACGAGTCCTCCCAGTCAATCGTTTCGACAAGGTTTTCCAGCTCGGCCGGGGACATTCCGGATGCGTACAGGCCGCCTACGATCGCACCCATGCTGGTGCCGGCTATAGCATCGATAGGTATTCGCAGCCTTTCCAGCTCGCGAAGTACGCCAATATGCGCTGCGCCGCGGGCACCGCCCCCCCCGAGTACGAGGCCGATACGCGGTCGTTCGGAATCAGCGGAGATTTCCGCTTCCTGAGCACCGGTTTCGTTTGCGACTACGAGAATCATCAGGAAAACCAGGTTCCTGAGTATATGAGAATTCATTGAATTGCCTTGTTGAATGGTCGAACGGGTTGCAACGGGATTATAATGATTTGACACAACTGCCGCGCTTTCATCACATCCATTCAGCAGGAAGAGTAGATTCAATGGCCGACCCGAAATGCCCGGACTGTGGAGCAAGTGGTATAGAAAATATTGTGTCAACGCCCAGTACAGAGAAGTCGAGGCAGAACACGGCCTGGTTCTTTGTCGCACACTGCAAAGATTGTGGTCATGTATACGGCGTATTTACCAAACACATATTCGGTCGAAGCGGTCCGCAGCTCATCGTCGACAGATAGTTAGTCCTTACGGTTTTAACGAACAATGGAGTAGTCAATGGCTGATGCATCACCGGTCGTACCTGCAAAAGGTGCGAAAATCACAATCAAGAACGGTAAATTGACGGTACCCGACAATCCGGTGATCCCGTTCATCGAAGGCGACGGCACGGGGCCGGATATCTGGCGAGCCACGGTCCGGGCACTGGACGGCGCAGTCGACAAAGCCTACCGCGGCAAACGCAAGATTCACTGGATGGAAATCTATGCTGGGCAGAAAGCCTTTGATTTGTTCGATAACTGGCTGCCGGACCAGACCGTTGACGCCTGCCGCGAGTACCTCGTGTCCATCAAGGGCCCGCTGACCACGCCGATCGGTGGCGGCATACGCTCGTTGAACGTTGCGCTTCGCCAGTTGCTCGATCTGTACGTTTGTCTGCGCCCGGTGCGCTGGTTCAAGGGAGTGCCTTCGCCGGTCAAGGATCCGGGCAGCGTCGACATGGTGATCTTTCGCGAGAATACGGAGGACATCTATGCCGGTATCGAATTCGAACGCGGTACCGACGCCAATGCGCGCTTCCTGAAACTGCTCAAGGAAAATTTCCCGGCCGAGTTTGCAAAGATTCGCTTTCCGGATAGTTCCGGGATCGGCCTGAAGCCCGTATCACAGGAAGGTACGGAAAGGCTTGTGCGCTCGGCTCTCGAATATGCGATTGCCAACAAACGAAAAAGCCTGACCTTCGTGCACAAAGGCAACATCATGAAGTTCACCGAAGGCGCATTTCGCAACTGGGGTTACGAACTTGCCGAACGTGAGTACGGCAAGCACACCTACACATGGGATCAGTGGGAACGAAGCAAAGCCGAAAAAGGACCGGACGCCGCCAATGCAGAACAGGAGGCGGCACTGAAAGAAGGCAAAATACTGGTGAAGGATGCGATTGCAGACATCACCCTGCAGCAGGTCCTGACACGCGCCAGCGAATTCGATGTCATAGCCACGATGAACCTGAACGGCGATTACCTGTCCGATGCGCTGGCTGCGCAGGTTGGTGGCATCGGCATTGCGCCCGGCGGGAATATCAACAACATCAGCGGCCACGCCGTGTTCGAGGCGACACACGGCACAGCGCCCAAGTACGCGAACCAGGACGTCGTGAATCCCGGCTCGCTGATTCTTTCCGGAGAGATGATGCTGCGCTACATGGGTTGGGTCGAAGCCGCTGACAGGATCATCGATGCAATGGACAAGACCATTGGGCAGAAAACGGTCACCTACGACTTCGCGCGACTCATGGAAGGCGCAACCAAGGTCAAGTGCAGCGAATTCGCATCGGCAATGATCAAGAATATGTAGTTGCCAGAACCAATCTCACGGGAATTTTGCGACAGGTTTCTATGTGCCCGCACTGAGGAATGCGGGCTTCAGCCGATCGTTGTAGTTTTTCAGAGCTTTGAGCTGGCGTTGTGTCTCAGCGCTGCTCCATCGCAGTTCGCCGGCCGCGAGGCCGGCGATTGCTTCTGCAAGCGACGCCCCCTGATCCGCATCGAGCCCTACCATCATCCTTCGATGCACTATGTCGGTCAGCGTTACGGCCATTTCCTCGCGCACGGCAAACACAACTTCGGCTGCCAGTACCGTTCGGTCACGATCCATTGACGACTGCCATTCCGCTCGCGTCTCCGCCAGTTCAACAACCTGAATCGCCCGACCGCCGTAAACGGATATCAGCCTTTCCCTGCCCGCGGATGACAACTCCGGTAATTC
>JAOUGX010000024.1 GCA_029865385.1 Gammaproteobacteria bacterium | reverse complement strand
AGCAGAAAAATTCGGCATCATCCCTGCTATGTCTGCTTTCGCAAGTATTGTGGGCACCAGGACTCGACCTTCCATCGGCTGCCGCCTGACGCTTGAGCTGACCTGCGTTAAGTATCTGGCGCGGCCGTTGCGGCTGCAAGCGCCGCGCCAGATGCGATAAGGCTGGTAGATCCAGTGACTTGTTAGGCGGCAGGGCGCGACTTGAAACGGCGCTGTATGGGTAAAATTTTCCAGGGTAACTTTTTGTCATGGAACAACAGCCTACCTTGACTGGTCTCAATCGATGGCGCCAGGACCAGTCAAAAGGACCGCATTTGTCATGAAGTACCTGATCGTAATCGCATTGTCGATTCTGGCGTCTTCCCTTGGCCATGCTATGTGTTTTGCAACCACAGAGCACCTGGTTCGCGTGGAGGTTCACGCCTGCCAAGACATTAAAATCGAAGCCAGCAGATCACGACCGCCTGCACACGCGGTTCACAAGGGTGGGAGCAGCATTAGTGGCGCACTTGTTACCGGATTGGTCATCGAAAGCACGATCGTTTGGGACGGAAACCCGGATATGGCTGAACACACGTTCACTGTCAGAAAAATACATGCAGGCGAACCCATCACGTTTTTTGTGAACGGAGATTCATCGCAAATCTGTGCGGCAATCATCGAGAAGTCCAAATTGTTTGTCACCGATACACAGTGCTGCGATGTTTTGCCGGCAGACGGACTTTGCCTGGTGCCGCCGACGATGATCATTGCCAAGGAAGAAATGGTACCGGAGCAATGGACCAAGTGGATGTCACCAGCCAATGAACTGCCGATACTAAATCAAAACGAATAAATCGGAATTCCGGGCCCCAGGTCAAACGACCGGGTCAAGAGCGGACTAAATTACTGACGTCGCAGCAATGTCCGATTCCTCCTATGCTCGGATCTTAGCCGGGAAGTGTCATCGATACGGGGGGAAGTCCAGCGTGACAGATGCGTCCGGCGGCGGGTGCAGCGATTTGTTATGCCGCCGATTCAATCTCGACATCCCATCCAGGAAATAACAATACAGCCGGATGACACTTCAATGCCCTAGCCAAAACCTTGGCCCTTTCAACACCGAGTTGAACCCGATCGTTCTCAATCGCCGAAATCGTCGACTGAGGTATTCCGCAACGCTCCGCCAACTCGTTCTGACTCAATTCCTGCAACTCCCGAAGAATGCGCACCGATTCTCCTGGTGATAATTCGATATGTCTTTTCGCACGCTTAAAATCTTTCATCTCTATTTCCTTCGATAGTCATGAGCTGCCAGATCAACAACCATCACGAGAAAATCCGTCTTATCAAGCCGGTATATAACCCTGTATTGACCACCCAGTCTGGACGAACGATGACCTTTCCATTCGCCCTGAAGGGATTCGTCAGTGAAACCTCGAATGAGCTTTAGACCGGCCGGACCAGAGAATTCAACAATATCCTTCCACTTCTCATATCGTTTCAAAATATCCAAAGGAAGCCTCTTGAGGCGCCGCTGAAGGTTGCGATGCTCGTAGATTTTCCACATACGTTATTTAGTATATATACCATTATTAGTATGTCAAGTGATCAGATCAAGAATGCGGCATAACGGATTAGCTCACTGGCGCCAGGTAACTGGCGCACTTTGTGCGAGGCACTCGATGATAACAGTGCACAAAGTGTGACAGGAACCGCCCGGCGGCCTGTGCAGCGATTTGTTAGAGCGCAATTAGCGACCATTCTCCCTACCTTTCTGTTCCGCCTCGAAATCCTGTAGCCAAACGATATGGTATGGCAATTTTTTGGTCGGCTCTATCAGGATCCGGCCCATCGATGTACGAATTGCGGCATTGACCTCGTCGTTCCAGTCCATATGAAGGCTAATCGTCGCAAAGAATTCTGAGTTCGATCGGAACTCTCCACCCCACGATACAAGTCCAGCAAGAGCACCGGCTCGATTTCCCTCAACTAGGGTGGGGTGAAACAAGAGCGAAAGGTCATTGAACAGGTCGAATCGGATGGGCTTGCCATTCATAGGCTCCGCGAGATTACTCCAAATGCGAGCCTCCTCTCGCAACCGATTTGCATCAATAGTTACGATCTGAAACCGCTTGACGTAGTGGCTGGAGAGAAAATGCTCCAATGTACCGGGTCGCAGCTCGGTCTCCTCGACAAGTACCAGAAGCGACTCGCCGTCCGCAAGAACGTCGTACTGTGGACAACAGGCGAATACGGCCAAAAACGCTAAACGTTGTAGAAAACTACGCATTGCGCTCTAACTATTAAGTCCGCCCCAAAAATGGGGCGTCTGATGTGGTCGAAAATGAGTTATAGACTGGTTCGGGCATGTTCAAGTGCCTGTTTCGCCTATGGACAGGTGGCGTGTTATTGGCCACTTTCCGGGGAAGGATATCAGGATCTTTGCCTGCCACAGAATTCGGGTTATCGGACATCACCGGGCTGCGAATAGTCGCCACACCTGCGGGCTGATGCTTAAGTTACTGATAAAACTCGCAGTGGCGCGTATCGCGTAGCAGGCTGACATTCTCAATCCACATCGCGATTGGAGTATATTGACGATCCGCATTTGCGATGGAGTATTGCGTCATGCCGGTCCTGTATCCCGTTTTTGCCTTGTTCGTTCTCACTGCCTTCTCGACTCTGCGACTCGCGTACCTGCGATTGACGGCAATCAAGAAGGGCGAGGTCGATCCGAAGTTTTATCGGGACTATCAGGGCTACGAGGAACCGATGAAGCTGCGGGTCGCTTCACGCCACGTGATCAATCTGTATGAAGCACCAGTACTCTTTTATACAGCCTCGATCATTGCTTACGTCACCCAGGTGGGCGGGTTCACAATCGTTTTCCTGGCGTGGGCCTATGTCCTGTTGCGCTACCTGCACAGCTATGTACACCTTACATCCAACAAGGTTTTGCTGCGCTTCCGCCTGTTCGCGCTTAGCCAGGCGGTCTTAGTTGTGATTTGGATCGTTGTATTTATAAGCATTGTTCGTCAGCACGTCGCCTAGAAAACAGGAGACAATCGAATGGCAAAATCCGATCAGTTCGTTTTTCCCGGATCCCGCGCTTCGGTCTCGTGGAACAGTCGCCTGTGCATACACATTGGCGAATGCGGCCGCGCAAAAGGCAATCTGTTCATCACCGGGCGAAAACCCTGGTGCCAGCCCGACCTGGTTTCCGATTCGGAAGTCGAGGAGGTGGTGTTGCGGTGTCCCAGCGGCGCACTATCGGTGCAGAATGCCGATGGATCGCGTCCGGAAAAAGCCGCCGCGGAGAACACCGTGACGGTTGCGCAAAACGGCCCGCTTTACGTTCGCGGCGAATTGCAGATCGAAGGCGCGCCGGAAAACGCGCCCGGCCTGATGTTTCGTGCGGCCTTGTGCCGTTGTGGCCGGTCGGCGAACAAACCCTTTTGCGATAACTCTCACGAGAAAGCGGGTTTCCTCGATTCCGGCGCGGTCGGCGAAACCGGTCCGGGCGCTGTGACGTCCGGCGGCCCGTTGCAGGTCAAACCGTCGAAAGACGGGCCGCTCCTGTTCAAAGGAAACCTCGTCATTCAAAGCGGCAACGGCCGGCGCGCGTGGAGCGGTAGCCAGGTCGCGCTTTGTCGCTGCGGCGGTTCGGAAAACAAGCCGTTCTGCGATGGCTCACACAAAAAGAACGGCTTCACAGGTGATTAACAAGGAAGAGGCAAGACTATGAATATTCGACTGGTATTTCTCTTGCTTGCGATTGTCGGTGGCATCGTGCCGGTTTTGTTTTTCGGCCAGCACTTTGCATCCGTCGGATTCGGTTTGATGGATTTCGTCGCCGCATTGTTCGAGAACCCGGCGTCCGGCGGCTTCACGGCCGACCTGCTGATCTCCTCGTTCGTATTCTGGATAGCGATGTTCCACCGCCGTAGCCGGGGCAAAGGACCTAAGCCACTGCTGTTTATCGTTTTGAATCTGTTCATTGGTCTATCCTGTGCGCTGCCCGCCTACATTTACGCGAGTCTCGGCGGCAATGCAGGATCCGACGCGGCGTAATGCGATGCCGGACGGTGGGCCACATTCCAGCGCCGGCTTTGCGCCACTGGTCGCAAAGCGCGCCCGGGTCCTGATCCTCGGCAGTCTGCCGAGTCAAATATCACTGCAGGAAAAGGAGTACTACGCCAATCCGCGCAATGCGTTCTGGCCGATCATGGGCGAACTGTTCGGTGCCGGACCGGAACTGCCGTACGAGCAAAGGGTTGCATTGCTGACACGTGCCGGTATTGCGGTTTGGGATGTGCTGGCGTCCTCCGTTCGCCCCGGCAGCCTCGACGCCGCGATCCAGCCGGACACGGCAACCGCCAACGATTTTGCGGCTTTCTTCGAGCGCTATCCGGAAATCACCATGATTTGCTTTAACGGCAGAAAAGCGCGGGAATTGTTCATCCGGCTGGTAGCCAGGACATCTCGACGGCAGTATGCCGGCATGCAACAGGTGCTGCTGCCATCCACCAGTCCGGCACACGCGTCGATGCCATTTGCGGAAAAGCTGCGAGCCTGGACCGTGCTGCGTACGGCGTATCCCGGCCTGCGTTCGAAGTGAACTAGTCGCAGCACGGAATATCTATAGATCGTCAGGTAACACTTTTTCAATCAAGGGGAACGACAATGATCGGCTA
The DNA here is from genome assembly GCA_029865385.1 of Gammaproteobacteria bacterium. Taxonomy (GTDB): domain Bacteria; phylum Pseudomonadota; class Gammaproteobacteria; order Steroidobacterales; family Woeseiaceae; genus JAKEGN01. The sequence goes on along the minus strand of JAOUGX010000024.1, from coordinate 36,057 downwards.
CGTAACACTCGGCACGAACCAGTACGACAAAGCGGCGAAATTCTACGACGAGCTTTTCAAGACCGTCGGTGCCGGACGCATCATGGAAGGTGACACGTTTATCGCATGGGGCCCCAACCAGACGTCACCGGCCGTATCCATTATCAAACCGTTCAACGGCAAGCCGGCCACTGTCGGCAATGGCGTCATGGTAGCGTTGGTAATGGATTCCAGGGACAAGGTCGACGCGCTGCACGCCAAAGCGCTGAAGCTCGGCGGAAAAGACGAGGGCGCACCCGGCGATCGCGGTAATAACTTCTACGCCGCGTATTTCCGCGATCTGGATGGCAACAAGCTGAACGCGTTCTGCATGGGCTGAAAAGTCTAGAGTGCGCTGTCGCCGGTCTCGCCGGTGCGAATGCGCAATACCTGCTCGAGCTGGGTGACGAAGATCTTGCCGTCGCCGACCTTGCCGGTCTTTGCACTGTTGATGATCGCCTCGATGACCTCATCGAGGCGATCGTCGGCAATCGCAACTTCAATCTTGGCCTTCGGCAGGAAATCCACCACGTACTCGGCGCCGCGATACAGCTCGGTGTGACCGCGCTGGCGGCCGAATCCCTTGACCTCGCTTACGGTCATCCCCTGGACACCAACTTCGTTCAATGCGTTCCTTACGTCATCGAGACGGAACGGTTTTACAATTGCCGTAACGAGCTTCATGCGGTCTTCCTGCGGCTGCTTGAAACACGCTAGTTTATACAAACTCCTCGCAGCCCGTTTTTCGGCGCGTTTCCGGTCGCGGTGGGCGACCCCATTTGGTGTAAGCTTCGCGCTAACCAGGAAACCGGCGGGGCCTTTTGCGCGGCCGCGCCATGAATGCATAACATATTGATTTATGAAGCCTTTATCGAATTTTTACGCAGTCCTGAACGAGCCCGAAGGGCTCCGCTATCACGGTGGCGCCGTGTGCTATGCGGTGCTCGGCTACTGCCTCGGGCTGGCGGGGCTGTTCAGCGGCAACTGGATCATCAATATTTTCGCCGTCCTGTTGCTCGGCCATGCGATGACCATCGCCGCCTACCTGATCCACGAATGCGGCCACAACCTGGTGTTTCGCAGCGTGCGGCACAACGCGATGCTGGGCCGGGCCCTGACCTGGCTGGCCGGCGCGTCGTATGGCACTTACGAAGACATTCGGTATAAGCACTTTCGTCATCACGTCGACGTCGACGACGTCGTGTGGTTCGATTACGAACGTTTTTTCGAAGAGCATCCGCTGATACTGCGCGTTACGCGCGGGCTCGAGTGGTTCTATATCCCGGCACACGACCTGATCATGCATTTCATCATGGTGTTTACGTCGTTCATCATTCCACAACGGCGCAATCAGCGGCGGAGAAACGTTGCCGTGATCCTGGTGCGCGGCAGCCTGTTCCTGGCGTTATGCTGGTTCTTTCCGAAAGCCGCTGTTCTTTATGTCCTTGCGTACCTGCTGATGATGACCATCCTGCGCTTTATGGACAGCGTGCAGCACGACTATCCATACAACCTGACCCTGTTCGAGTTCGGCAAGCCGCCGCGCAAGGGCGACTATGCCTGGGAGCAGGAACACACGTTCAGCAATCCGCAGTCGTTTCGCTACGAAGTGCCGAACTGGCTGACATTGAACTTCGGTTACCACAATGCACACCACGCGGACATGAAAGTGCCCTGGTATCGCCTGCCCGCAAAACATCGCGAGTTGTTCGGCGATGACCCGGAACGGGTGATCCCGTTGTCGGCGCAATTGAAGATTTTTCACAAGCAACGGGTGCGGCGTATAACCGGCAACCACGAAGGCGATGTGCCAAGCGGGCACGACTTCCTCGTTGCCGCCCGCGCGGCGCAGGTTTATGGCGGCAACGCGGCGTCCTTCCTGACGTCGTTCTAGGCGGTCTTCGAGCCGCGCATGCAGACACTCGAAATCTACCAATCGCTGTGGGGCATGGAGTTGCGCCATCCGGAGTTGCCGGAACGAAGCGTCGACGAAAATTTTCGCATGGTGGCCGAGGCAGGATTCGACGGTATGTGTATCGATCTCGGTGTCGACGAGATCGAGCAGTTTAGCGACAAGAAAGCGTATTTCGAAAAGTATTCACTGGGCTGCATGGTGAATGCGTTTCCGCACAGGGTGCGCGACCTCGAACCGTTGTTGCACATGGCAAACGAATTTGACGCCTGCATGGTTAACGTGATCGGCGGCGTGATGCCGATTACCGTCGAAGGTGCGCTCCCGGTTATCAATCGCTGGATGGACGATGCGGCCCGTATCGGTATGCCGCTGCTTTTCGAAACGCATCGCGACGGGCTCCTGAACGACCTGTTCTACACGTTGCAAGTGATTGACTCCATTCCCGAAATGCGACTGTGCGCGGATTTGTCGCACTTCGTCGTCGACCGCGAGTTTCGCTCGCCCATCCCGGCGCGCGACGAGGCCTACATACGCCGTGTACTCGATCGTTCGGATTGCTTCCAGGGGCGGATCGCGAGTCGTGAGCAAATCCAGGTTCAGATCGACTTTCCGCAACACCAGGAGTGGGTGGCGATTTTTCAACGCTGGTGGACGGACGGTATGCGAATGTGGCGCAAGCGAAATGCGGACGACGCGACGCTGGTGTTTCTGTGCGAACTCGGCCCGCCGCCATACGCGATAACCGACGGCAAGCGACATGAGTTGTCGGACCGCTGGCGCGAGTCGCTGCAGATCCGCCAGTGGGTGCAGGACATCTGGGCCTCGCTCGAGGCTGAAGATGCGGCTTCGCAGCGCGCGGGCGCCTAGCTGGCATCGCCATCGTGCGTAGCAAGTTCGAATCCGCTGAATGGCATCAGGCAGTCGCCAATGTGGTCGCCGGTACCGATCACGCCGCGATCGCGGACGCGCTCGTATCGGCCATCGGCCTTGTGGTGGATCATGAAGGCACCTGCCTGCTGGCGATTCACAGCAACGCAAGTCCCGATGTCGTGCATCACACGCTGGAACCCGCCGGTCGCAAGCATTACCTCGAGCGGTACCTCGCGGGTCCGTATCTGCTCGATCCGCTCTACCAGCTCGCACTCAAGTCGGACAAGCCCAGCCTGTGCCGTTTTCGCGATCAGTTGCCGGACCGGTTTCGCGCCAGCGAATACTACAAGCAGTATTGCGAACGCACGCACCTGCTGGACGAGATGGATTACCTGCTGCCGGTGTCCGATGAAACGACGCTGGTGCTGGTGATCGGGCGGCGCACGCATACTTTCAGCAAGGCCGAACTCAGCCGGCTTCAACTGACCGAGCCACTGATCCGGGCAGGCATGCAGCGCATCTGGCAGGACTGGGCGAAGAACGCGGACTATCATGTGACCGACGATCGCGTGCACCGTCGATTGACGGAATGCTTCGAACGGTTCGGCGAGTCGTTGCTAACCGAACGCGAACAACAGATCAGCCAGTTGCTGCTGCGCGGATATTCATCCAAATCGATTGCCCGGGAACTGAAGATCGCACCCGGTACGGTCATGGTGCACAAGCGCAACCTGTTCGCGAAGCTCGGCATCAGCTCGCAGTACGAGTTGTTTTCACTTTTGATCAATGCACTCGAATCAGGATCGCGAAAGCCGGGCAGTCGCGGGCAGGGCGGGCCGGCATAGCCGTACCGAATCTCTGGCACAATGTATCCGACATATTTTGCATAACCACCAATAAAGAAGAGCCGTATGTCCACCAAATCCGTTTTCGAGCGCATTGCGAGCGGCAATCTCGTGGCGCAGATTGCCGTCGGCATCGTAGCCGGCATCGCGTTGCTGCTGTTGGCGCCGGGCCTTGCGGCAAAGACCATGCTGCTGGGCGACTTGTTCGTGCAGGCGCTGAAAGCGGTGGCACCGGTACTGGTATTGGTGCTGGTTGCGTCCGCGCTCGCAAACCAGCACCACGAACACCCGACGCAGATGCGCCCGGTAATTCTCTTGTATCTCGTCGGCACATTCAGCGCTGCATTGCTCGCTGTGGTCTTGAGCACGGCCTTCCCGACGACACTCACGCTGAACGTCACGGATCTCGGCGTAAACCCACCCGAGGGTATCGTCGAAGTGTTGAAGAACCTGTTGTTCAAACTGGTCGATAATCCGGTCAGCGCACTGATGAATGGCAACTACATCGGCATCCTGGTGTGGGGTGTAGCGCTCGGCCTGGGCCTGCGTCGCGCTTCGCAATCGAGTCGCGACATGCTGAGGGACGTTGCCGAAGCAGTGACCGCGATCGTGCGTGTCGTCATCCGGCTTGCGCCACTCGGCATCTTCGGTCTCGTCGCCGGCTCGCTCGCCACATCGGGCCTCGCAGAACTCGGCGCTTATGCGCAGGTGCTGTCCGTGTTGCTGGGCGCAATGTTGATCATGGCGCTGATAGTCAATCCGTTGATCGTATGGGTCAAGATCCGTCGCAATCCCTATCCAATCGTGCTGACGGCTCTGCGCGAAAGCGGCGTAACCGCTTTCTTTACCCGTAGTTCCGCGGCCAACATCCCGGTGAACCTCGCACTGTGCGAGAAACTCGGGCTGGACAGGAATACCTATGCGGTTTCGATTCCGCTCGGCGCAACCGTCAATATGGGCGGTGCGGCAATCACCATCACCGTGTTGACGCTCGCGGCAACGCACACGCTCGGAATCGATGTCGATTTTGCGACGGCTTTGCTGCTTTCGGTGGTTGCGGCCTTGTCGGCTTGCGGTGCGTCGGGGGTTGCGGGCGGTTCGCTGCTGCTGATCCCGCTGGCCTGCGGCCTGTTCGGCATTCCGGATGGCATCGCGATGCAGGTGGTCGGCGTCGGCTTCATCATCAGCGTACTGCAGGATTCTGCGGAGACCGCGTTGAACAGCTCGACCGATGTGGTCTTCACCGCCGCAGCCTGCCATACCACCTAAAAAAGGGGCCGGATACATTTTAAGTCTATTCAAAAAAGGGGCCGGATACAAAAAAGGGGCCGGATACATTTTTAATAGACTTAAAATGTATCCGGCCCCTTTTTTGCTTTTTGATAGGTCGCCTGCACTGCAGGCGACTGGCCTGGCGTTCCGAACCTCCCAATACCCCACGAATGGTATTCATGCGCCGAGGCGCATTGGCCATCATGTACGCTTCGATGACGGGGGTGTCCGATTATGTTCGATTTCGATTTTGGCCTCGGTGAGGACGTCGACCTGCTGCGCGATACGGTTCGCCAGTTCGCCGCAGATCGCATTGCGCCGCGCGCTGCCGAGATTGACAGCAGCAACCGGTTTCCGCGTGACCTTTGGCCGGAGCTCGGCGAACTCGGGCTGCTCGGACTGACAGTCGAGGAGGAATCCGGCGGCACCGGCCTCGGCTATCTCGCGCACGTGGTCGCGATGGAAGAAATCAGCCGCGCGTCTGCCTCCGTAGGTCTGTCCTATGGCGCGCATTCGAATCTCTGCGTTAACCAGCTGCGCCGCTGGGGCACGCCCGAGCAGAAACAAAAATACCTGCCGAATCTGATCTCGGGCGAACATGTCGGTGCGCTGGCGATGAGCGAGGCCGGCGCCGGTTCCGACGTCATGGGTATGCGCGCACGTGCGGTCAGGGACGGGGACTCATGGGTGCTGAACGGCAACAAGATGTGGATCACCAACGCGCCGGAAGCCGACGTCTCGATTATCTATGCCGTCACCGGCGGCAGTGATTCGAAACCAAAGCTGAGTGCGTTCATAGTCGAAAAAGGCATGCCCGGATTCTCGGCCGCGCAGAAGCTGGACAAGCTAGGCATGCGCGGCTCCGATACGGGCGAGTTGGTGATGAACGATTGCAGGGTGCCGGCCGAAAATCTCCTGGGAGACGAAAACAAGGGCGCGAAAATCCTTATGAGCGGCCTCGATTTCGAGCGCGTCGTGCTTGCCGCCGGTCCGCTGGGCATAATGCGCGCCTGTTATGATCTGGTGATGCCGTACATTCACGATCGCAAACAGTTCGGACAGGCCATCGGCACTTTTCAGCTGATGCAGGGCAAAGTCGCTGACATGTACACGACGATGAACGCGTGCCGCGCATACGTCTATGCCGTGGCGCGTGCCTGCGATCGCGGCCAGACGACCAACTTCGACGCGGCCGGGTGCATTCTGCAGTCCGCCGAAAAAGCCACCTGGATGGCCAGCGAAACGATCCAGGCGCTGGGCGGTAACGGTTATATCAACGAGTACCCGGCCGGCCGATTGTTGCGCGACGCCAAGTTGTACGAAATCGGCGCCGGCACCAGTGAGATACGCCGCATGCTGATCGGGCGTGAACTCTTCAACGCCACGAACTAGAAATTCGAAAGCCGATGCCGAAAATTCAAACAAGAATCAAAAGCGACTCCAAAGACTTCGCAGAAAACTCCAAAGCCAACCGCAAACTCGCCGCGGACCTAAGGAAGACCCTGCAGAAGATCGAGGAAGGCGGCAGCCAGCGAGCGCGTGAAAAGCACCTCTCGCGCGGCAAGCTGCTGCCCCGGGACCGGATTCGCACGGTCGTCGACCGCGGCGCGCCGTTTCTCGAAGTGGCGCAGCTCGCGGCTTACGGGATGTACGACAACGAGGTGCCGGCCGCCGGCGTTATTGCGGGCATCGGCCAGGTCAATGACACGGACTGCATGATCGTCGCCAACGACGCGACGGTGAAAGGCGGCACCTATTATCCTCTGACTGTGCGCAAGCACCTGCGTGCGCAAGAAATCGCCGAGCAGAACGGCTTGCCGTGTATTTATCTCGTCGATTCCGGCGGCGCATTCCTGCCGATGCAGGACGAGGTGTTTCCCGACCGCGATCACTTCGGCCGCATTTTCTACAACCAGGCGCGCATGTCCGCACTGGGTCTGCCGCAGATCGCTGCCGTGCTCGGCTCCTGCACCGCGGGCGGTGCATACGTTCCCGCGATGTGCGATGAAGCGATCATCGTCAGGAACCAGGGAACGATTTTTCTCGGCGGCCCGCCGCTGGTCAAAGCGGCAACGGGTGAAGTCGTCGATGCCGAAACGCTGGGTGGCGGCGACGTGCACTCGCGGATTTCCGGGGTTACCGATTACCTGGCGGCGAACGACACGGAAGCGCTGGAAAAGGTTCGCGAAATCGTCTCGAACCTGAACTGGCGGAAGAACATTCCGCTGCGCCTGCGCGAAGTCGTCGAACCCGCTTATCCTGCTGACGAACTGTACGGCGTCGTGTCGCGCGAGTTCCGCTTCCCCTACGACATTCGCGAAGTCATCGCGCGTGTCGTCGACGGTTCCGAGTTCCAGGAGTTCAAGGCGTTGTACGGGCCGACGCTGGTTTGCGGATTCAGTCATCTTTACGGTTACCCGGTCGGCATACTTGCGAACAACGGAATCCTGTTTTCCGAGTCGGCGCAAAAGGGCGCGCACTTCATTCAGCTGTGTAACCGCCGCGGCATTCCTCTGGTATTCCTGCAGAACATCACCGGATTCATGGTTGGCAAGAAATACGAACACGGCGGTATCGCGAAAGATGGCGCGAAAATGGTCAATGCCGTGGCGACCGCATCGGTTCCAAAATTCACGGTTATCGTCGGCGGCTCGTTTGGCGCCGGTAACTACGCGATGTGCGGCCGGGCCTACGGCCCGCGCATGCTGTGGATGTGGCCGAATTCGCGTATCTCCGTGATGGGCGGCGAACAGGCCGCACTGGTTCTCTCCAGCGTGCGACAGGACGGGCTCGCAGCCAAGGGCGAGGTCTGGGCGGAAAAGGACAGGAAGAAGTTCGAAAAGGAAATCCAGAACCAGTACGAATCCCAGGGGCATCCGTATTATGCGAGTGCGCGCCTGTGGGACGACGGCGTCATCGATCCGGTCGATACGCGTAAAGTGCTGGGCCAGGCGATCTCCGCCTCGATGAACCGGCCGCGCGACGGCGAAACGCCGTACGGCATTTTCCGCATGTAAGTACTGCAACATTCGCCGGGCCGGCCCCGGCAGTCCGCGAAATCAGGTTAAGATGCCCCGGTTATTCAAACCGGGAGTTATCCGTGGCAAGTCTCAAAGGCAAGACACTCTTTATATCCGGCGGCAGTCGCGGCATCGGCCTTGCGATTGCATTGCGCGCGGCAAAGGATGGCGCGAATGTCATCGTCGCGGCCAAGACCGCGGAACCGCACGCGAGACTGCCGGGCACGATTTACACCTCCGCGGAAGAAATCGAGGCCGCCGGAGGCAAGGCGTTGCCGGTCGTTTGCGACATTCGCGACGAGCAGCAGGTAGAAGACGCCGTTGCAGCCGGCGTGGAGAAGTTCGGCGGCATCGACATCTGCGTGAACAACGCCAGCGCGATTTCGCTGACGCCGACATTGAAAACCAAGATGTCGCGCTTCGACCTGATGCACCAGATCAACACCCGTGGCACGTTCCTTGTGTCAAAAACCTGCCTGCCGCATTTACTGAAAGCCGATAACCCGCACATTCTGAATCTCTCGCCGCCGCTGAACATGGACGAGAAATGGTTTGCGCCGCACGTTGCGTACACCATGGCCAAGTTTGGCATGAGCCTTTGCGTGCTCGGCATGGCCGGCGAATTTCGCAAGCAGGGTGTTGCCGTCAATGCGCTGTGGCCGCGAACCACTATCGCAACCGCTGCGGTCAAGAACCTGCTTGGTGGCGAAGAAATGGTGCGGTGTTCGCGCAAACCGGAAATCATGGGCGATGCGGCCCACGCGATCCTGACCAAACCGAGCCGGGAGTTCACCGGCAATTTCTGCATCGACGACGAAGTGCTGGAAAGCATCGGTGTTACCGATCTGTCGCACTACGCCGTCGAGCCGGGTGCGAAACTGTTCCCGGATTTCTTCGTGGAACCGCGACAGGCGTCTTGATTCGATGTCGGCTCGCCAGCAACAGTTTTCAGGCAGCGGCGCGGTCCGGCAAGGCCACGAGCTCGACCTCAACCGCCTGCAGGAATATCTGCAGGGGGTTATTCCGGGATTCGCCGGGCCGCTGACGATCCGTCAGTTCAAGGGTGGCCAGTCGAACCCGACCTATCTCCTTGATGCGTCATCCGGATGCTACGTCATGCGGCGCAAGCCGCCGGGCAAGTTGCTGAAGTCGGCACACGCCGTGGACCGCGAGTACCGTGTGCTGAGCGCCTTGCATGCGAGCGGATTTCCGGTGCCGAAACCGCTGGTGCTGTGCGAAGACGATGACGTTGCCGGCACGATGTTCTACATCATGGAGTACGTTGCCGGCCGGGTGTTCTGGGACCTCGACCTGCCGGGTCTCGATCCGGACGAGCGACGCGCGATCTACGACCATGTCAACCGGACGATCGCCGATCTGCACAATCTCGATCACGTGAAGATCGGGCTGGCAGACTACGGCAAGCCGGGCAATTACTTCGCCCGGCAGATATCGCGATGGTCGAAACAATACGCGCTGTCCGAAACCGGTAAGGTGGATGCCATGGACCGGCTCATCGAGTGGTTGCCGCAAAATATTCCTGACGACGATTCATCCGGTGTCGTGCACGGCGATTACCGGCTCGACAACCTGATCCTGCATCCGACCGAACCGCGTGTCATCGCGGTACTCGACTGGGAGCTGTCGACCATCGGTCATCCGCTTGGCGACTTCACCTATCACCTGATGTCGTGGCAAATGCCGGATCTCGGCATCGGCTCGGCCGGCCTGAGAAATGCCGACCTCAAGTCACTCGGTATTCCGACCGAAGACGAGTATGTCGCGCAGTACTGTGAACGCACCGGAAGGAAGGGCGGCATTCCGCATCGCGATTTCTATGCCGCCTACAATTTCTTTCGCATCGCGGCGATCCTGCAGGGCATCGCGGGCCGGGTACGCGATGGCACCGCTGCAAGCGCGCACGCGGAGAAAACCGCGAAAGCCGTGGCGCCACTTGCCGACATGGGCTGGAGCTACGCACGGAAAGCAGCTTGAAAAGCGGGCGCTATTCTCTGTCGTCAGCTGTCGATGTGACAAACAACTGACGTGCCATAACTGCCGCGGACTCGCGGCCGTCATAGTAAGCGCTGATTTGTCCGAGGTAGCGATAACCTGCGCGGGCATAGAAATCCCGCGCACCACGGTTGGCGCTACGCACCTCGAGACGAACATGCCGTATGCCGGCGGTTTTGCAGGATTCCTCGAGCCAGCGCAACATAGCTGAACCGATGCCGCGACGGCGGTGCTGTGGCAATACTGCGAGCAACAGCAAGTGCGCCCGTTCGTCTCCAAAATGCATGATGGCGAATCCCGCGATATCGCCGCGAACGCTCGCGATAAGCACCATCGTCTCGGGATCGCGTATCTGTTGCCGGATCCTGGACGGCGTCCATCGCCATTGCAGTCCGTATTCCACGTGCAACCGGGATGCAGATGCGATCAGCGCCGCCTCGGATATGTGCGCAGCCCGAATTACAGGTGTGGTTGCGGCATTCATGTTACTTATCGTATTACAGCTTGCCGCTCATGCGGTACCACCCTAAACTGCACGGGCCCCGAAACCAGCCCGATTCACTATTGCAGTCTTTCCCTGCCAAAAGATTACATGCCGCTCGATTACGACAAACTGATGGCGACTCGCGTGTACGACTTGCCGAGCGCCTACACGCAGAAGGATTCGATGCTGTACGCGCTGGGCGTCGGCTTTGGAGCCAACCCGCTGGACCGCAAGGAATTGCCTTACGTATACGAGGGCAACGGCCTGCACACCGTACCTACCATGGCAAGCATGTTGTTGCCGCACACCTTTCTCGAGGGCTGTGGCTGGGACTATTCGAAGGTGCTGCACGGGGAACAGAAACTGGAGCTGTATCGGCCGCTGCCGCCGGCCGCCGCGCTGCTGGCGAATCGCCGCGTCGTGGCCGTATACGACAAGGGAGCCAATCGCGGCGCCAAAATACTGGTCGAGGCGGAGGTCCGGCTGGCCAAGGACGACACTGTCTTGTTTACGCTGTCGAGCACGCTGGTCGCGCGAGGCGATGGCGGCTTCGGCGGGCCGCCGGGCGCGGCACCGCTACCGCACAGGTTGCCGAAACGCGAACCGGACTTGAGTTGCGACATTGCAACGCGCCGCGACCAGGCCTTGCTGTTCCGCCTGTCCGGCGACCTTAACCCGCTGCATTCCGATCCCGTCATCGCCAGGAGCGCCGGTTTCGATCAGCCGATCATGCACGGCCGGTGCACTGCCGGAATCGCCTGCCGCGCTATTCTGAAAACCATTTGCGACTACGATTTCACTTTGGTCAGCGGCTTCGATGTGCGTTTCTCGGCACCGGTCTACCCCGGCGATGTGCTGACTACCGAAATGTGGCAGGACCGGAACGTCGTGTCGTTCCGCTGCGTCGTCAAGAAGCGCAAGGTCGTTGTGATCAATAACGGCAAGTGCACACTCGCGGCCTGAGTCGTGTCAGCCAAGACAATAATTCAATGGAGTCCGGCATGAGCGAGCGAGTATTGCTGACGGTAAAGGAACACGTTGCCGTCGTCACATTGAACCGGCCGGAGAAAAAGAACGCGGTCGATATCGAAACGTTCGAAGCGCTGATACGAGCAGGCGAGACCGTTGCCGCGGATCGGTCCGTGCGCGCAGTCGTTTTGCACGGTGCCGGAGGAAACTTCTGCGCGGGTATCGATATCTCGGTGTTCCAGGGTAAGGATGGCGGAAAGGAACAGAATGTTGCCGGTGGCGGGCGGATGAAAGCTCGCGACGGTTCCCCTGCAAACTTTTTCCAGAGTGCCGCTTACGTATGGCATGCGCTGCCGGTACCGGTCATCGCAGCCATCGAAGGTTACGCTTTCGGTGCCGGACTGCAGATTGCATCGGGGGCCGATATTCGCTACGCAGAGCCCGCGGCGAAACTGTCGATCATGGAAATCAAGTGGGGCATCATCCCGGACATGGCAATGTCGGTAACGTTGCGTAATGTCATGCCACTGGACAGGATCCGGGAGCTTGCATACAGCGGACGGATCATCAGTGGTCAAGAAGCGCTGCACGCAGGTCTCGTAACAGCGCTACATGAGAATCCGCTGGATGCCGCCTGTGCACTGGCGGCGGAAATCGCCGCGAAATCGCCGGACGCGATTCGCGCCATCAAGGAGTTGACGTCGGCCGGCTGGGCTCAGCCGACAGCGGACGCATTGCGAACGGAAGCCACGCTGCAGCTGGGGCTCATGGGTTCGCCCAACCAGCGCGAGGCCATCGCGGCTAACATGGGTGACCGGAAACCGGTTTTTCGCGACGCCGGGTCATGAAAATCCTGCGTTGACGCAGTAAAATCGGCGCGGCCGCCAGGCTCCACGGGGAACTTGTGGCGGCTTGCGAGGCTCTAAAAAAGGGGAACCGAGCGACCCGCAGTGGTTGCCGGCACTTAAGTGATATTTCACTGACGGTTGAGACGAATTTGAAAATCCGAACGCCTATTCTGATAGGGCTGCTTGTGCTTGCTTGCAATGCGGTTGTGGCGGGTGAAGCCTACAAGAACTTTCCGGGCGCGCCGGCAGACGATCGAATGCTGCAGGCACAGGATCGTGTCGAGGAACTCTACGAGCGCGGCGAATTCGCGCGCGTGATGATGATCTGTGAAGAAGACCTCGCGCCGAAAGGCGACAAGTTCGCCCAGTACACGATCGGCTATATGTATCTTTGGGGGCAGGGTGTCGAACGCGACCAGGCGCGGGCGCTGGCGTGGTACCGGTTGGCGGCGGAGCGCGGCAATCCGGCGCTGGTGCAGGTGCGCGACGAACTCGTCCGGCAGCTGACGCCGCAACAGATTGCGGAATCGAATCGTATTTTCGCCGAGATCTGGCAGCAGATGGGCGATAACCGGATTCTGCTCAAACTGATCCGCGCAGATCTGGATACTTTGAAAGCACGCACCGGCACGCGCATCCCGGGCGCGAACTCCGGACCGCTGACGGTTGTTGGCGCATCCGGTGCCGGCGCCGAAAGCTACTACAAGGCCGTCCAGGAGCGCCTGCAGACACGGCTCTCCTACATCAGGTCCAATGTCGAGATCATCGACATCGATCAGGGTGACGACGAAGCGTTCGTCAGGAGCCTCGAAGCGGATTTTGCAACGGAAGTCGCGTCACTCGATTTGCCCTGACGAAAAATTCGAAGCGCGTTTCAGTCCGCGCGTGAGTACTTCCGGAAACTTTTCAATTACCTGTTTTGCCATTGCGGCATCGCCGTGAAACCATTTCGGTATCCAGTTGATCGCGCCCATCACGGCGTTGCCGGTCATGCGTACATCGCATGGCTCGATGCTTCCATCCTGAATTCCGCTGGACAATATCGCTTCGAATCCCAGGCTGTGCTGGCGCGAAATCTTCAGAATGTCGTTGCGATGCGCGGTCTTGAGTGACGGGATCTCGCTCATGATGGCGACCGGGCCGGCATCCCCCACCATGATCTCGACGTGGTAACGCACATACAGATATGCCCGTTCGAATCCGTTGGCGCCGGTTTCGTTGGCGAGTTCCATCGCACCGCGTCCCAGTTCTGCGGCCCGCAAGTAGCATTGGTACACGAGTTCTTCCTTGTTGCGGACGTAGTAGTAGAGTGCGGCGTCCGTCAGCCCCAGCTGGTGCGCGACATCCTTCAACGAGGTGCCGCTGTAGCCCTTGCGATTGAAGCAGGTGGCAGCGGCGCGCAGCATGCGGTCGCGCTGCAGTTGAAATCGTGTCGCTTCGGCGGGCATCGCCATGCTGATCTCCTGTGCTGGCCGGGCGCATCCCGGTTGCCGGGGTCCGTCCGGGACTTGTTTTCCCGTCCCCCGTGGATTATTTTAATTAACATTAAAATTTTTGCAATATTGGAAGTAGCTGATATTAAAAAGAAAAATACCGATTAACTCGGGTTTTTCGCGCGCAACTCATCAATCAAGTGAGGCACTATGAGCACCGCTGCCAGTGACCTGCCGGGCGTCTCCGGCAAGACCGACCGACCCCCGTTGCGTTTCGTTACGGCGGCCTCGCTGTTCGACGGCCACGATGCCGCAATCAACATCATGCGCCGCCTGATCCAGGCGCAGGGCGCGGAAGTCATTCATCTCGGTCACAACCGCAGCGTCGAGGACATCGTTCAGGCTGCAATCCAGGAAGACGCGGATGGTATCGCCGTCAGTTCCTACCAGGGCGGTCACAACGAATTCTTTCGTTACATGGTCGATCGCCTGCGCGAGCTGGGAGCGCCGCACATAAAAGTATTCGGCGGCGGTGGCGGCACCATTACGCCCGAGGAAATCCAGGAGCTGATGAAATACGGCGTCGAGCGCATCTACCACCCGCACGACGGCATGGCGATGGGTCTCGAGGAAATGATCAGCGACCTCGTTTCGCGAACGGAAAAGGGCCGGCTGGACACGCGTCTTCCCAAAGACCCGGCACCGGAAAAAAATATCGACATTGCCGCCACGATGTCGGCGATAGAGGAAGGCCTGTTCAGCGAGTCGAAACTCGCGGCGTTGCGCAAAGCCTGGCAAGTCCGCTCCGGCAAGGCGCCGGTCATCGGCATCACCGGCACGGGCGGCGCAGGCAAGAGCAGCGTAACGGACGAAATACTGAACCGGTTCCTGATTTCCTACCCGGACATGCGCATCGCGGTTCTCGCGGTCGATCCGACGCGACGGCGTACTGGCGGTGCGTTGCTCGGCGATCGCATTCGCATGAACTCGCTGCGCTCCGACCGCGTTTACATGCGATCGATCGCTACCCGGCGGCAACACCTTGCCACCAGCGAGATGCTCGCCGACCAGATTCATTTCCTCAAATCGCTCGGCTTCGACCTGATCCTGGTCGAGACGGCGGGCATCGGCCAGAGCGACAGCGAGATCGTCGATATGGTCGATTTCTCGGTGTACGTAATGACCAGCGATTACGGTGCTGCGAGTCAGCTCGAGAAAATCGACATGATCGATTTCGCGGACCTGATCGTTCTGAACAAATACGACAAACGCGGTGCCGAAGATGCGCTGCGTGATATTCGCAAGCAATGGAAACGCAATCACGTGCGTTTCAAGACGCCGGACGATGAAGTGCCGGTTTATCCGACGATCGCCAGTCAGTTCAACGATCCCGGCATCAGCTGGATGTTCTTCCAGTTGTGCAATCGGGTTGCGGACAAGCTGGGCCTGGATCTGAAGAAATGGACTCCGGAGATCGATGTATCGGTGAAAGAGCCGCGGGCGATGGCGGTGATTCCGGGCAGTCGCATTCGCTACCTGGCGGAAATCAGCGAAGAGGGCCGCAGTATCAATCGCGCGATTCAGCAACTGGCGGAAACCGCCAGCCGTGCGCAGAGTTGTTATGAAGCATTGAAGTTATTAGAAGATGCAGCGATACCTGCCGAGCTCGACACATACGCTGCGGACGCGCTGACCGACGACTCGGACCGATCGATGCTGGTGCTGCGGCAGCGTTACCAGGAGGCGATCGGCGAGCTGGGTAATGAAGCCGTGTCACTGCTGAAGAACTGGCCGGCGCGCAAGGAAGCGGTGCGCTCCGAGGAATACACTTATGAAGTGCGCGGACGTGAAATCCGTGGATCGAATTACGGCGAATCGCTGAGTCACCAGAAGATTCCGAAAATTGCCGCGCCGGACTACCAGGACTGGGGCCAGTTGCTGATTTTCCTGATGAAGGAAAACCTGCCCGGTGCCTATCCGTACACCGGTGGTGTATATCCCTACCGGCGACTTGGCGAGGATCCGACCCGAATGTTTGCCGGAGAAGGCACACCGGAGAAGACCAACCGTCGTTTTCATTACCTGTCGCAGGGACAGGACGCGGCGCGCCTGTCGACCGCATTCGATTCGGTGACGCTGTATGGCGAGAATCCGCATGAGCGGCCGGATATCTATGGCAAGGTCGGCAACTCCGGCGTGTCGATTGCCACCGTCGATGACATGAAAAAGCTGTATTCGGGATTCGACCTGTGCTCGCCGACTACCAGCGTGTCGATGACGATAAACGGGCCGGCCCCGATGATCCTCGCGTTCTTCATGAACACCGCGATAGACCAGCAGGTCGAGAAGCACCTGAAGGAATCCGGCAAGTGGGAGACTGCGGAGAAGAAAATCGACGCGTATTTCAAGGGCAAGGACCGGCCGCATTATGTCGGTGACCTGCCGCCGGGCAACGACGGACTGGGGCTTGCGTTGCTCGGCATATCCGGCGACAAGCTGGTTTCCGCCGACGTGTACGAAAAGATCCGCAGCAAGACGCTGTCGTCGGTGCGTGGCACGGTGCAGGCCGACATCCTGAAAGAGGACCAGGCACAGAATACCTGCATCTTCTCAACCGAATTCGCCATGAAGATGATGGGCGATGTTCAGCAGTATTTCATCGATAACAACGTACGCAATTATTACAGCGTGTCGATCAGCGGCTATCACATTGCGGAAGCAGGCGCGAACCCGATCAGCCAGCTGGCGTTCACGCTGTCCAACGGCTTCACAATCGTCGAGTACTATCTCGCCCGCGGCATGAACATCGACGATTTCGCGCCCAACTTGAGTTTCTTCTTTTCGAACGGCATGGATCCCGAATACTCGGTTATAGGCAGAGTTGCGCGACGCATATGGGCTCGTGCCATGCGAGACCGTTACGGCGCGAGTGCGAGGAGCCAGATGTTGAAGTACCATGTGCAGACCTCGGGCAGGAGCCTGCACGCGCAGGAAATCAGCTTCAACGATATTCGCACGACTTTGCAGGCCCTCTATGCCTTGTTCGACAATTGCAACAGCCTGCATACCAACGCATTCGACGAAGCGATCACGACGCCGACGGAACAGTCTGTGCGGCGCGCGGTCGCTATCCAGTTGATTATTTCGCGCGAACTCGGTCTGAATTATTGCGAGAACCCCTGGCAGGGTTCGTTTGTCATCGACGAACTGACCGACCTGGTCGAGGAAGCGGTCTACAAGGAGTTCGACCGCATATCGGAACGTGGTGGTGTGCTCGGGGCAATGGACACGATGTACCAGCGCGGCAAAATCCAGGAAGAGAGCCTGTACTACGAAAGCAAGAAACATGACGGATCGTATCCGTTGATCGGCGTGAATACGTTCCTGCCGAAGCAGGGACAGGAAGACGAGGTGCACAAGCTCGAGCTTATTCGCTCGTCGATTTCCGAGAAGGATGACCAGATACGGCACGTACGCCAATTCCAGAAGACGCACGAAGCCGAGAGCGAGAAGGCGATAGAGGCCCTGCAGAACGTCGCGAGGTCGCGCGGCAACGTGTTCGAGGAACTAATGAACACGGTCAAGTCCAACTCTCTGGGTCAGATTTCCGCGGCCCTGTACCAGGTTGGCGGTGAATACCGGCGAAATATGTAAAGAGCGACTTTGGATACCGACAAGAACAAGCCGATGGACGCCCGGTTGAAATCCCTGTTCGTAATGCCCGCTGCAATGATCAGCGCGGCGCTGGTCGTTCTAGCCCTGGTGATGATACTGGCGGGTGGTCACGATCGTTACGCGTGGCTCGGTGTCCTGGTGGCCAACGCGGTTCTGCCGCTGTTTCTTGCATGGCTGATGCTGGGAAAGACGTCGCGAAGCAGCGAGTACCTGCCGTTCCTGTTGCTGGTTTCGGGCATCGGACCTGTGCTGGTGGCCTGGGAGGTTTTCGAGGAGGGGGTCGCCGGCTGGCCGGTCCTGATACCCGCACTGGTCGGCACGGCACTGCTGGCGGCCTACATATTCTGGTACTCGCGCTTTGGCAGGCAGGCCAGCGAGTCGCTCGCCGTCGGAAAAATATTGCCGTCCTTCGAACTTGCCAGCGCCGACGGTGCTATATTCCGCTCCGCCGATCTGCATGGATCACCCGCGGTCTTGATTTTCTATCGTGGAAACTGGTGCCCGCTTTGCATGGCACAGATTCGCGAAGTCGCCGATCGTTACAATGAACTCGAAAGCCTTGGTGCCAGTGTCGTCCTGATCAGTCCGCAGGATGCCGGGCATTCCCGGCGGCTCGCCGAACAATACGGCCTGTCGTTCCGCTTTCTGGTCGACGCAGGGAATTCGCTGGCGACGACACTGGGCATTGCAATACGCAACGGTGTGCCGGTGGGCGTGCCCGGCGGCTACGCGGCCGACACGGTCATGCCGACGGTAATAGCGGTCAATTCGGGCGGCACGATCGTCTATTCGGACCAGACCGACAACTACCGGGTACGTCCGGAGCCGGATATTTTCATAGCAATACTCAGGCGGGCAGGAGCCTTTTCGAAATGAACGACGCAGTATCAGCGAGTATCTTCAACAACCCGACCCAGTTCAAAGGAACCTATCTCGAGTTTCTCGGCTTCCACCTGAGCAGCTGGAAGGAAGGCTTCGCGCGTCTTGAAATGCCTGTGCGCGGAGAACACCGCAACACGGTTGGTTTCCTGCACGGCGGGGTCATTTCGTCTTTGCTCGATATCGCGGGCGCGGTCGCGGGAAGTCACGGCGTTTCGAAAGAAGTGGTGTCCGTCACAATCAACCTGAACGTCAATTTCATCGCCCCGCACAGGTCCGACCTGGTCGTTGCCGAGGGTGAGCTGATCCGCATGACCAATACGATTTTCTTTGCCCAATCGAAGCTGATCGATCCGGTCAGCAAACGCCTGTGCGCAACGGCAACGGGAACCTACAAACGGCAACCTCGCAAGCAGTGACCGGAGAAAGAACGATGGCAAGAAAAGATGCGGTACTGGATTCATTCAGGCTCGACGGCAAAGTGGCACTGGTAACAGGTGCGGGTTCGGGGCTGGGGCGCCAGTTTGCGGAAACCTTGTCGGAGGTAGGTGCAACGGTGGTTCTCGCCGCAAGGCGACGCGAAAAGCTCGAGCAGACCGCGAAGGGAATTACCGACAATGGCGGCAAGGCGATCTGCCTGGACCTCGACGTAAGCGATTCGGCATCTGTCAAAGCCTGTTTCGGGGAGATGATCACCAAGGTCGGTACGCCCGATATCGTCGTCAACAATGCGGGCATCGCGCGCCAGGGTTTTCTGACCGACCTCAGCGAAGAAGACTGGGATGCGGTACTCGATACGAATCTCAAGGGAGTGTTCCTCGTTGCGCAGGCAGCAGCAGTGTCGATGATCAAGAGCGGCAAGCAGGGCAGCATTATCAATATTGCGTCCATCCTTGGCATTCGCGTGAGCAAAGCCCTGGCCTCTTACATCGCGGCGAAGAGCGGTGTCGTGCATCTCACCAAGGCCATGGCGCTCGAATGGGTACGGCACGGCATCAGGGTCAATGCCATCGCGCCCGGCTATTTCCTGACCGAGATCAACGAGAAGGAGTTCGAACAGGGAGCCGGCGAAGTGCTGGTTCAGCGCATCCCGATGAAACGTATCGGCGAATTGCGCGAACTCTCCGGGCCGTTATTGCTGCTGGCGAGCAACGCGGGCAGTTTCATGACCGGAACTACGGTCACCGTCGATGGCGGACAGCTAATCAGCTCCCTTTAGCCAACAGCCCCGGGCGGCTTGTCCGGCACGCCGGACTCCCGTATACTCACTTGCTTGTCGACAACAAGTTTTATAGGTCCTCTATACAACTCGTTGATAAATAAGTTATTTGACGATTCCGGAGCCCCGATATGCCAGGCAACGCCCTCACGGCTAACGGCTCGGCACTGACCCAGGCCGAGCGCACGGCGATCTCGGACAAGGCCATGCTGGATGCCGCGATCGACCTGATACTCGAGCACGGCACCGACGGCACGACGCTGCAGGCCATAGGCGAGAAGGCCGGATACAGCCGCGGGCTGGCCACCTACCGCTTCGGCTCCAAGGCCGGCCTGTTCGATGAAGTCTGCAAGTCGATTTCGCGTCGCTGGCTGAACTACCTGAATAACGTGGTTGGCGACAAGGACGGCATCGACGCGATGAGTGTCGCGCTGGACGCATTTTTTCAATTCATTTCCGATTCGCCGCGCGACGCGCGCGTGCTGCAGATTCTTTACTGCGGTGCCGCCAGTCCGAAGTCGGAATACCGGCAGACCTCGGTCAATATTCACCAGCGGCAGCGAGACGACGTCGCCAACTGGATTCGTGCCGGCATGCAGGCAGGTAGCGTTCGCGAAGACGCCGATGCGGAATCTGTCGCTGTCCAGTACATCGCCTATATTTCGGGCATGACATATCTGTGGCTGATCAATCCTGAATCGGTCGATTTCGGTAAGGCCAACGAAGACATGAAACAGCAGCTGCGCCGCTGGCTGCAGCAATAAATACACTTCACGGGAAACCTATATGACAGACGCGTTTATTTATGATCACGTACGCAGCCCGCGCGGCCGCGGCAGGAATAACGGTTCACTGCACGAGGTCACGCCGGTGGATCTCGCATCGCAAGTGCTTGCCAGCCTTCGCGATCGAAACAATCTCGATACCAGCATGGTTGACGATGTCATCCTCGGTTGCGTGTCGCCGGTCGGCGAGCAGGGGGCGGTGATTGCGCGCAGTGCCGTATTGAACGCAGATTACGATCAGAGCGTGCCGGGCAAGCAGCTGAACCGATTCTGCGCTTCCGGGCTGGAAGCCGTGAATACGGCAGCGGCTCAAATCATGTCCGGTCAGTCGGATATAACGATTGGCGGTGGCATCGAATGCATGTCCCGCGTACCGATGGGTTCCGATTCCGGCGCAATGCATGCCGACCCCGCCGTTGCCTACAAAACCTACTTTGCACCGCAGGGCATCGGTGCGGATCTCATCGCCAGCAAGTACGGATTTTCGCGCGGCGATGTGGATGCGTACGCCGTCGAGAGCCAGAAGCGCGCTGCAGCTGCCTGGGATAAGGGCTATTTCAGCAAGTCGGTTGTACCGATCAAAGATCACATAGGCCTGACCCTGCTCGACCGCGACGAACACATGCGCCCGGGCACGACCATCGATGACCTTGCAGCGCTCAAGGCGGCGTTTGTCATTCCGGGTGAGCAGGGAGGATTCGACGCGGTCGCATTGCAGAAATATCCAGAGGTCGAATACATCGATCACGTGCACACCGGCGGCAACTCCAGCGGCATCGTCGACGGATCGGCGGCCATCCTTCTGGGTACTCGCGAGGCAGGCAAGGCGATGAACCTCAAGCCCCGCGCGCGCATCCGCGGTTTCTCCTCGATCGGAACGGACCCGACCATCATGCTGACCGGGCCCGCACCATCGGCGGAAAAAGTGCTGAAGCGATGTGGCATGACGGCCAACGATATCGACCTGTTCGAATTGAACGAAGCGTTCGCTTCAGTCGTCATGCTGTTCATGCAGCGCCTCGATATCGACCACGACAAAATCAATGTCAACGGCGGTGCGATTGCGATGGGCCACCCGCTCGGTGCGACCGGCGCGATGATTCTCGGCACGGTCTTGGATGAACTGGAGCGGCGCGACCTGAATACCGCACTGGTCAATCTTTGTGTCGGCGGCGGCATGGGCACAGCAACAATCATCGAGCGCGTTTGAAACCACGCGAAACATCAAACGATTTCCGGGACTGAATTATGGATACGATCGATTTCAAGATAGACAACGACGGCATTGCAACCCTGACGATAGACGTCAAAGGACGTCCGATGAACGTCATGACACCGGAGTTCCTTCAGGATCTCGCGGAAGCGGCAAAGAGAGTTGCCGATGATGACAAAGTAAAAGCGGCGGTCATTACATCCGGCAAAGACAGCTTCATGGCTGGCGCGGATCTCGTCGGACTTGTCGATACGTTCGACGAGCGTACCGATGCGGCTGAAGTGTATGGCTGGTGCCGCGAGCTGAACCAGTTACTGCGCGGAATCGAAACCTGCGGCAAACCCTTTGCCGCGGCAATCAACGGCACGGCGCTGGGCGGCGGTCTCGAAATCTGCCTGGCCTGTCACTATCGGGTTGCGGCAGACAATCCGAAGTCGGTGCTGGGCCTGCCGGAAGTGCAGGTCGGCCTGCTGCCGGGGGGTGGCGGGACGCAGCGCTTGCCGAGACTCATTGGCATCGAGCCCGCGCTGCAGCTGATTACCCAAGGCAAGCACCTGACACCTGCCGAGGCATTGAAAGCCGGCATAGTCCACGAGGTGGTCGCTCCCGGGCAGGAAATCGCCGCCGCGAAGGCGTGGTTGCTGAAGCCCGGCGATGCGGTACAACCCTGGGATGCGAAAGGCTTCAAGGTGCCCGGCGGCGCCGGCCTGATGCACCCGGCGGCAGTACAGACCTTTGTAGTTGGCACTGCCTTGCTGCAAAAGATGACGAACCACAACTACCCGGCGCCGATCGCGATCATGTCCGCTGTGTACGAGGGCACGGTACTGCCGATGGACAAGGCGCTGGACATCGAATCGAAGTATTTCACGAAAATGCTGATGAACCCGGTATCACGCAACATGTCGCGCACGCTGTTCGTCAACAAGGGCGCTGCGGATAAGCTGGTGCGTCGGCCAGCCGATCCGCCGAAACAAAAAGTGCAGAAGCTCGGCGTGCTGGGCGCGGGCATGATGGGTGCGGGCATTGCATTCGTCTCGGCGAAAGCCGGCATGCAGGTTGTGTTGCTGGATACCAGTAAAGAGAAAGCCGAGTTCGGCAAGGACTACTCGCGGGGCCTGTTGCAGAAGCGCGTCGAGAAAGGTCGCAGCACGGCCAATGAGTCCGAAGAGATACTGAAACGTATCGTAACAACCGACGACTACGCGAAGTTGTCCGGCTGCGAGCTGGTCATCGAGGCCGTGTTCGAGGATCGCAGGATCAAGGCCGAAGTCACAGCCAAGGCCGAAGCGGTGATCGGCAGCGATGCCATTTTCGCTTCGAATACGTCGACTTTGCCGATCACCGGTCTGGCCAAAGCGTCGACAAGACCGAAGCAATTCGTCGGCATTCACTTTTTCTCGCCGGTGGACAAAATGCCGCTGGTCGAAGTCATCGTCGGCGAAGAAACCGGTGAAACGGCCGTTGCGCAAGCGCTCGATTACATCCAGCAGATTCGCAAGACGCCGATTGTGGTCAACGACAGCCGCGGTTTCTACACGAGCCGCGTGTTCGGCGTGTACTGCCGCGAGGGCATGATCATGTTGTCCGAGGGTGTCAATCCGGCGCTCATCGAAAACGTCGCGAAGCATGCGGGCATGCCGGTAGGGCCGCTGGCCGTGACCGACGAGGTGTCGCTCGAACTGAGCTATCACGTCATGTCGCAAACGAAGAAAGACCTGGGCGACGCCTACATAACGTCGCCGTCGGATGCCGTGCTGATCAGGATGGTGGACGAACTCGACCGGCGCGGCAAACGTTTCGGCAAGGGGTTCTACGACTACCCGGAAGGCGGGAAGAAGCGCCTGTGGCCGGGCCTTCGCGAGCATTATCCGCATGCGAAAGAGCAACCAACGGCGGACGAAGTGAGGACGAGACTGCTGTATGCACAGGCCATCGAAACCGTCAGGTGCCTCGACGAAGGTGTCGTAACGCATCCGGCGGATGCGGACATCGGCTCGGTTTTCGGCTGGGGCTTCCCGCCATACACGGGCGGAACACTGTCGTTCATCGAAACCGAGGGCCTTGCCGCATTCGTTTCAGAAGCGGATCGACTGGCTGCCGAACACGGCGATCGTTTTGCAGTGCCCGACAAACTTCGCAAGATGGCCCGCAAAGGTGAAACGTTCTATGGACTTGCCAGGAAAAGGGAGCAGCGCGCCGCTGCCTGAGGAAAAGATCATGAGTGACTATGAAACGGTGAAGTACAAGCAGCATGCCGCGGTAGCTTTGATTACGCTGCATCGGCCGGACTCGATGAATGCATTCAACACCGCAATGCGCCGCGATCTGACCTCTGCACTGGTACGCGCGGCGAGCAGTG
Organism: Gammaproteobacteria bacterium; assembly: GCA_029865385.1. GTDB lineage: Bacteria > Pseudomonadota > Gammaproteobacteria > Steroidobacterales > Woeseiaceae > JAKEGN01. Next base: position 12,237 of record JAOUGX010000024.1, on the reverse strand, counting down.
CGAGCGTTCGCGCGGTCGTGCTGACGGGCGAGGGCCGGAGTTTCAGCGCCGGTGCCGACCTCAAGGACGGGCTGGGCAATGAACAGTCGATTCAGCAGACGCTGCAGACGGAGTACCGGCCGGCGCTCGATTGCATCGCCAGCATGAGCCAGCCGGTTATCGCTGCCGTCGGTGGTTCCGCCGCAGGCATCGGTATGTCCTATGCGCTGGCTTGCGACCTTCTGGTGATGGCCGACAACGCGTTCCTGCTGTCGCCGTTTTCGACCATTTCGCTGGTACCCGACGGTGGGCTGAACTTCATGCTCGTGCAGCAACTTGGCTACAAACGCGCTTTTCAGTTGAGCGCCGAGGCGGAGCGCATCAGTGCCGAGCGCTGTGTCGAACTGGGTCTTGCGAACCGCGCGGTCCCGGCGGCGTCGCTCGTGGATGAGGCAATGAAGTGGGCGCACTCGCTGGCCGAGCGGGCGCCGCTTTCGCTCGCCGCCACCAAAAAAGCCATGCGCCATGCTGCAAGCGGATCCTGGGCCAGCACATTCGACGTTGAGGCAAGCATGCAGGACAAGCTCAAGCTGAGCCAGGATTGCGCCGAGGGCGTAACTGCGTTCTTTGAAAAACGTAAAGCCAACTTCAGCGGCCTGTAACGGCGTTCGAAGGAGAAATACATGAACAGGAATATTTTTGAGGAAGAACATGAGATGTTTCGCGATTCAGTGCGAAGCTTCATGAAGAACGAGATTCAGCCGCACACCGATCGCTGGCACGAACAGGGCATCGTCGATCGCGAAGCATTTCTGAAAGCCGGCGAGCAAGGGCTGCTGTTGATGTGGGCCGATGAAAAATACGGTGGCGCCGGCGTGTCCGATTTTCGTTACGAACAAATACTGCTCGAGGAAAATGCGCGCTTTGGTGACGCCGGATTTTTCATGACTTTACACAATCGCCTCGTGGGTCCGTACATAGGCGAACTCGGCACCGAAGAGCAGAAAGCGCGCTGGTTGCCGAAGTGCATATCGGGCGAATACATCCTCGCGGTTGCGATAACCGAACCCGGCGCCGGCAGTGACGTTGCCGGGCTGCGCACGCGTGCCGAGGACAAGGGCGATCACTATCTCCTGAACGGTTCGAAGACCTATATTTCCAATGGCATCAACGCCGACCTCGTCGTCGTTGTTGCACGCACGGATCCGAACAGCAGTCACGGCCTGAGCCTGTTCGTCGTCGAACGCGGAATGGAAGGCTTCGAACGCGGCAGGAATCTCAAGAAAATGGGCTTGAAGAGCCAGGATACCGCGGAGCTGTTTTTCAACAACGTCAAGGTACCGAAAGAAAACCTGCTTGGCGAAGCGAATCGCGGCTTCTATCACCTGATGCATTTCCTCGCGGAAGAGCGCCTGCTCGGAGCGGTCGGATACGTCGCGGCGTCGGATGCGGCTTTCGATATCACGATGGACTACATCAGGGAGCGAAAGGCCTTCGGCCAGGCTATCGCCGACTTCCAGAATACGCGCTTCAAAATGGCGGATATGCGCACGGAGATCGATATTGCACAATCCTTCGTCGATCGCTGTGTCGAGGAACACAACGAAGGCAAGCTGTCCGCGGATGATGCGGCGAAGGCGAAGTTGTACACGAGTGAACTCGAAGGCCGCGTGATGGACAATTGCGTGCAGTTGCACGGCGGTGCGGGTTATATGGACGAGTACCCGATCTGTCGCATGTATCTCAATGCGCGCATTTCACGCATCTACGCGGGCAGCTCCGAAATAATGCGGGAGATCATTGCCCGATCGATCGGGCTGGATCCGCGCAAGAAGAAACCGAAATCGGTAGACAGCAGCCGGGCGAGTGCGGCTTGACAAGGGTGATTTTTCAAAGGGATGACTAGATGCGTGTAGCGTTTGCGGGACTGGGTGTCATGGGGTATCCGATGGCGGGATACCTCGCAAAGGCCGGGCACGAAGTGACCGTGTACAACCGGACCGCGGCGAAGTCGGATGCGTGGGTGAAGCAGCACGGTGGCAAAAAAGCGCTTACGCCAGCCGCTGCGGCGAAAGATGCCGAGATCGTGTTCTGCTGCGTCGGTAACGACGACGACGTTCGCCAGGTCATTCTCAGGGAAAAAGGTATCCTCGCTGGAATCGCATCGGGCGCGGTCATCGTCGACCACACCACCGCGTCGGCCGTGGTTGCCCAGGAGGTGCATGACGCGGCCGGAATGAAAGGCGTTGCATTTCTCGACGCGCCGCTGTCGGGCGGTCAGGCCGGAGCCGAGAGCGGCAAACTGACGATCATGGCCGGCGGCGACTCCGCGGTATTCGAACGCGTTCGTCCGGTGATGGACTGCTACGCCAAAGCCTGCACATTGATCGGGCCGGTCGGTTCCGGGCAGAAAGCCAAGATGGTCAACCAGATCTGCATCGCCGGGATTGTTCAGGGGCTGGCCGAGGGCCTGCACCTCGCAAAGCGCGCCAATCTCGATGTTGCCGCGGTCATAGGCGCCATTTCCAAGGGCGCGGCGCAATCCTGGCAAATGGAGAACCGCTGGCAGACCATGAACGACGGGAAATTCGACTTCGGTTTTGCCGTCGAATGGATGCGCAAGGACCTCAAGATCGCGCTCGAGGAAGCGGACCGCGTCGGCGCAAAGCTCGATATGACCCGGCTGGTCGACGGCTACTATGCCGAAGTCGAGCGGCTTGGCGGGCGGCGTTTCGATACCTCGAGCCTGATCAAACGCCTCGAACCCTGAATATCACCCGAGCCGACACCAGCCGCCCGATTTGCGGTATAGTCCGCAGCGTCACAGGGGTGGCTATCAGCCGCATCGAACCGCCGTTCGCACATTCTTTCGCGAAATCGGCACAGCAGTTCGACGGGCTTGCCTGAGATCCGTGTCGTGCCGGGTGGCATGAGCAACACGGGAACCCTTAAAACCTGAACCGGGTAATGCCGGCGTAGGAAGAGGATTTCCGCATGTTTCCAACACAAAGTTTTTTCCGAAGCAGTCTATCTTCAGTGCTTTTCGCTGCTGTCGTTTGCGGCCCGGCATTTGCCGACAAGGAACCCGGGCAGGGCATAGACGAAATCATCGTGACTGCCGATTTCCGTGAACGTACTACTTTCGAGATTCCGAGCAGCGTGACGGTACTCGATCGGGAGATGATCGAACGCTCGGCCGTGCAGCATTTCGAAGAGCTCATAGCCATCGTGCCGAACCTCAACTGGTCCGGCGACGGACACAGGGCGCGCTATCTGCAGATTCGAGGCGTCGGCGAGCTCGAGCAATACGAAGGCGCACCGAATCCGTCGGTCGGATTCATCATCGACGATATCGATTTCAGCGGTATCGGCACGATTGCAACGCTTTTCGATGTGCAACAGATCGAAGTGCTTCGCGGTCCGCAGGGCAGCCGCTACGGGGCGAACGCGCTGGCGGGACTGATCAATGTTCACAGTACCGATCCCGGTGACGAGTTCGCCGGTACTTTCCGCCTGAGCGCTGGCGGCAACGATGCCGTAGCCGGCGGCGTTGCGTTCGGCGGACCGGTCGGCGAAGACTCGTTCAGGTACCGCCTGAGTGCACACCATTACCAAAGTGACGGATTTCGCCGCAATGGCTACCTGCAGCGGGACGATACCAACGGGCGCGACGAAACCACTTTGCGCGGCAAAATACTCTGGGAGTCGTCGAGCGACTGGACCTTGCGATTGACGGCGATGTATACCGATGTTGACGATGGCTACGATGCCTTTGCCATCGACAACAGCCTTGATGTGCTGTCCGACAAACCGGGACGAGACGCGCAGCGGAGCGCCGGCATATCAGTCAAAGCGAGCTGGAACGGATCCGATCGCTACGAATTCTCTTCGCTCACGTCGGCCGCGAGTTCGTCGATAGTGTTCTCATACGACGCCGACTGGGGCAACGACGATGCCTGGGCGCCCGTAATCTACGATTACTTTTCCGCGAGCGATCGTAAGCGCCGTACCGTCAGCCAGGAATTCAGGTTCAGATCCGCGGACGAGGGACGAATATTCGGCGACACGACCGACTGGCTCGTCGGTTTGTACGCACTGGCAATGCAGGATGACCTGGACACCCACAACATTGGACAGTACGACGATTCCTTTTTCCAGGATTCGCTGGATTCCCGCTATTCAGGTCGTTTTGACGCACTGAATGCCGCGCTGTTCGGACAGCTTGAATCGGACGTCGGGGAGTCCGGGCGACTGGGATTCGGCTTGCGGATAGAGAACCGCTCTACGGACTACAACGATTCGGCGGGGCTCGCGCTGGGACCGGGCGAGACCATGATCGGGGGCGAGCTTTCGTACCGGCACTTTTTCACGGACGAATTGCTGGCCTTTGTCACTGTGTCGAAAGGTTACAAGGCGGGCGGCTTCAACCTCGGAGACGTACCGGACGAAGACCAGCGGGACTACGGGACGGAATCTTTGTGGAACATCGAAGCAGGGTTCAAGTCGAGCTTGATGGACGGCAGAATGACCGCCGGAGCATCCGTGTTTTACAGCCGTCGAATGGATCAGCAGGTCAGGACATCGCTGCAGCTGGTGCCAGGTGATCCGGCCTCCTTCGTTTTTTATACAGACAATGCCGCGCAGGGACGCACGCTGGGTTTCGAGGCGGACCTGCGCTGGCTGCCGTCCGATGCATGGGAGCTGTATGCGAACGCGGGATTACTGAATGCGGAGTTCAGCGAGTTCTTGACATTGCAAACCGGAGAGACGGAACTCAGCGACCTGTCGGGGCGCGCACAGGCGCACGCGCCGGCGTATACGCTCGCCTTCGGTGGAACCTGGCGTCACCATGACGGACTGTTCGCGCACCTCGATATCACCGCGCGTGACACTTTCTATTTCGACGTCAGCAATAACCAGAAGTCGAGCGCTTACCAGCTGGTGCACGCACGCATCGGCTATGAAACGGAACGCTGGTCTGCCCAGCTATGGGCGCGAAATGTCTTCGACGAGGAATACGCGGTGCGGGGCTTCTATTTCGGTAACGAGCCACCGCTGTTCCCGAACACCCTGTACATCCGACAGGGCGATCCGCGCCAGCTCGGTGTGACCCTCGACTTCGGGTTCTGATATCAAATGCAATTGATTGCGCATCAACTCGGGCAGCAGTTTGCGGCGCTCTCGGCGCCGGAGTTGTTTGCCGTTGTGATGGCCATTGCCTATTTGCTGCTGGCTATCCGCCAGAATATCTGGTGCTGGTTCTGTGCCGCCGTCAGCACGGCGATTTACGTTTACCTGTTTTTTGAAGCCAGGCTATACATGGAGTCCTTGCTCAACGGATTCTATTTCCTGATGGCGGCGTATGGCTGGCAAGTGTGGCGAAGCGGCGGCGGCGAGGCAGATTTGCCTGTGTCTGTCTGGCCAGTGCGCGTGCATGCGATGGCGCTGCTTTCTATTGCCGGGATTGCGACGTTGAGCGGTTACCTGCTGCAGCGCTTCACCGACGCCGCGCTTCCCTATGTGGACTCGATGACGACATTCGCTGCGATGTGGGCGACCTTCCTGGTCGCAAGGAAAGTGCTCGAGAACTGGTGGTACTGGCTGGTCATCGACGCCGCATCGGTTGCGATCTACTGGTCGCGCGACTTGCAGCTCACTGCATTGCTGTTCGTCGTGTACCTGGTACTGATTCCTTTCGGCCTCATAAGCTGGAGGCGTTCGCTCGTAAGCCAGCGACTTCTGGCGGTAACCGCATGAGTCATTCGACGACCGCGATCGAAGCAATTTCCGCGATCCCAGGCTGGCGGGCGGACGACGTTTTTATCGAGGAACTGAAAGGCGGCCTTACGAACCGCTCGTTCATGGTCATCCGGGGTGCGGATACTTTCGTATTGCGCCTCGATGCCGCACACACCGCAGCGTTCATGCTGGATCGCCGGCGCGAGACTGCAATTTTGCGTTCGGCCGCGCAAGCGGGTTTGGCTCCGGAAGTCGTTTTTGCCGATCCCGAAGCAGGCATATTGCTTTGCGCTTTCCTGCCGGGACAGGTCTGGTCCGTAAACGATCTCGGCGACACCGCCAACATCGAATCTCTGTGCGAACTGCTGCGAAAAGTTCACGCGCTGCCAGTGTCGGGCAACCGCTTCGACGCTTCGTCCGCGGCACGGCGTTATGCCGAGAAATTGCAGCTACGCCAGGAGTTGCATTCGTTTGCGTTGCACTGCGTAGACATCGTCGGCAGCCTGCCGGTCGCAGAATCAATGCACTGCTGCCACAACGACCTGATCGCACAGAACATCATCGCCACGCCCGAGTTGAAACTGCTCGACTGGGAGTACGCATGCGACAACGATCCTTTTTTCGACCTGGCCTCGTTGATCGGTTTTCACAACCTGGATCAGGCTGCGGCAGAGCGCTTGCTGAGCGCTTACACGGGTGGCGCGAGCGCGGAGACGCGCGAACGCCTTGAGTGCCAGGTTCGCCTGTACGATGCGATTCAATGGTTGTGGCTGGCCAATCGCCATTTGCTGAGCCGCAACCGCCAGCAGGCCGTGCGGCTGGAAAACCTGCAGCAACGTATTCGCTGAGAGTCGCCTGCGATGCAGGCTCCTACAAATGCATTGTTGGTATCGCAGGCGACATCGATGTCGAGCAAGACCTGTAGGAGCCTGCATTGCAGGCGACATCCCGAGGTTTCGACCAATATCGCAATCAAGATCAATTTGTACCCGCCGACAAATTATCCTGTCAGACAGGCAGATTGGCCTGCATCGCGGGCGACACGACTACCAATCGTTGCGCAATTGCCGCAACTTCAGAAATACTTCCCGCGAATCCGGTTTCTCGCCCAGGTCCGGGAATGCCTCCCGCAAACGCCGGATCACCGACGGGCTCTGCAGCCGGAAAAACGTGTTGATGTCTCGTTCCTCCGCGAGAGTGGTGACATAGGCGTTTGCCGGATCCTGGTTCTTCTTCGCTTCGAGCAGTTCTGCTGCCACCTTGTTGTCCGGCTCGCGATCCAGCGTGAATTCCAGGTTGTTGACCAGGTAATCGTGGCCGGGAAAGATCCGTGTGGTATCGGGCAGCTTGTCGAGCTGCGTCGAAAAGGTCCGGTACAACTCTTCCGGGTGGCCGCCGTTGTGGCAATTTCCGGCGCCGGCATTGAACAGCGTGTCGCCGCTGAACAAGGCCGGCTGATTCGTGTGCGACAACAGGCAGATATGGCACATCGTATGGCCGGGCGTATCGAGGCATTCCAGCTCGACCGTTTTGCCGACGCGAATGACGTCGCCGGCTGAGACACCCCGATCGACGCCGGGGATGCGCTTGCCCGCATCGCGATGCGCTATGACGCGCGCGCCGGTCGCGCGTACCATGGCTTTGTTACCGCCAGTGTGATCTCCGTGTTCGTGCGTGTTCAGGATTTGCGTAATCGTCCAGTCGCGTGATTCGGCGGCTTTCAGGCATTTTTCGTAGTCGAGCGGATCGATCGCCAGCGCGTCGCCGGTTTCAGGGCAGGCGATCAGGTAATTGAAATTGCGATAGGCGTTTCCGGTCCAGAGCTGCTCGACGATCATCGTGCCACCTCTCAGCAAGTGTCGTCCGACGAATCGCCACAGTGTTCGTAGACGAGTTCACCCCCGACCCAGGTTTGCAAAACCCGGATGTCGTCGATTTCCGATTCGGGAATTTTGAAGTAGTCACGATCGACGACGATGAAGTCCGCCCACTTGCCCGGCTCCAGCGTCCCGAGACGATCTTCCTGGTGCGCCGCATAGGCCGCAGCATAAGTCCAGGAATGCAGTGTTTCGGCGCGCGTCAGCGACTCCGACGCATACCAGCCGCCGTCCGGCATGCCCGCTCGGCTTTGCCTCGTGACCGACGCATACAGGCCGTGCATCGGGTCCGGCAGCTCGACCGGGAAATCCGAGCCGTTGGCGATGACGGCGCCGCTGTCCAGTAGCTTGCGCCACGCGTAGGCGCCTTTTATTCGTTCCGCGCCGATGCGATCTTCCGCCATGTTCATGTCGCTGGTCGCATGCGTCGCCTGCATCGAGGCGATCACGCCAAGTTTTGCGAAGCGCGGAATGTCCGAGAGCTGGATGATCTGCGCGTGTTCGACGCGGTTGCGCAGTGCAGAGGCCTTGCCGCCCTGTGCCTTGTCGAACGCGTCCAGCGACTGCTTGTTGCCGTAATCGCCGATCGCGTGAATGCCGACCTGGAAGCCCATGCCGTTCGCCTTGACTACCATTTCGTCCAGTTGCGCCTGCGTCCAGAACGGCAGGCCACGGTTTTCCGCATCGTCGGAGTACGGTTCGATCATCGCCGCGCCGCGACTTCCCAGTGCGCCGTCGGAAACCAGTTTGACTGACATGACCGACAGCCGGTCGTTGCCATAGCTGCGGATGGGTTTGCCAATCGCGTCGAGGTTTTCGCCGGCACCGGCAATCATCGCGTAAATACGCATCGACATTTCGCCATTGTCTGCCATCGACATCAGCGCCTCGATTTCGCTGATGTCTACGCCGGCATCGTGCACGCTGGTGAGGCCAAGCGATGTGAGTTGACCGAAGGCGGCGATGAATGCGGCACGGTAATCGTCCTTGGCCGGTTCCGGTACCTTGCTGGAAACCAGGTCCATGGCATTGTCGATCAGTGTGCCTGTGGCGCGTCCGTCGCTGTCCCGATGAATCTTTCCGCCGACCGGGTCGGGCGTGTCGTTGTCGATGCCGGCAATCTCGAGCGCCTTGCTGTTGGCCCAGCCGGCATGTCCATCGATGCGGTTGAGCCAGACCGGCCGGTTCGACACGACCGCATCGATGTCGGCGGCAGTCGGAAATTCCCTGACCGGCCACAGGACCTGGTTCCAGCCGCGCCCGGTAATCCAGCCGGAACCCGGATGCGCCTTGTCGTATGCGGCGATCTTTGCAACCGCCTCCTCGAGGCTGGCAACGCCAGTGACGTCCAGCCGTACCTGCAGAAAGCCCTGGCTGGATACGTGGGCGTGTGCATCGATCAGGCCGGGGAGAACGAAGCGCCCGGTACCGTCGATCGCCTTGGCGTCGCCGTGTACTGTCCGAAGCTCATCGCTGCCGGCGGCAAGAATCCGGCCTTTGTCGTCGAATACCAGTACGGTGAATTCGCGAATCTCGCCAGTGGCGGTCGACGTGTAGCCCTGCACCGAATGCAGCAGCGTGTCGGCCTGTGCGGAACTCAATGAGAGCCAAGAAAAAGCAACATAAGCTATTGTTTGTAAACGATATAACAAGAATATTCTCCGGTGGTTTCAAATTCAGCCCGTTGCTGCCAAATGCATGTGCCGCTTCGAACAGATAACATGCAACGCCCGTCGGCTCGCGGTGTCATACGGGGGCAATAGTGTAAACGCTGTGGAGATTGATTGGATGAATAAACTGGTCGCCGGCCTGCTGATGGCCGCGCTTGTCGTCGCCTGTGGCAGGCACACGGAAGAATCCGTAACTGCCAGTGACGGTTCGAAAATTTTCGATATGCCATACCTGATGCGCGATCTGGATAACGGACTTCGCGTCATCGTTGTCAAGACGGACTACCCCGATATCGTCACGATCCAGATCCCGGTGCAAACCGGATCGCGGAACGAAGTCGAGCCTGGAAAATCCGGATTTGCGCATTTCTTCGAACACATGATGTTTCGCGGAACCGAGAAATACCCGGCCGAAAAATACAACGAAATACTGAAAAAGGCCGGCGCCGATCAAAACGCCTACACCACGGACGATTACACCAACTACCACATCACTTTCACCAAGGATGATCTGGAAAAAGTCATCGAGATCGAAGCCGACCGATTTCAGAATCTGCAATATTCGGAAGAGGATTTTCGCACCGAGGCACTGGCAGTCAAAGGCGAGTACCTGAAGAATTTCTCCGACCCAAGCTCGAAAGCCTATGAAAGAATTCGTGCGTTAGCGTTCAAAGACCACACTTACCGGCACACGACGATGGGTTTCATCGAGGACATCGAGATGATGCCGGATCAGATCGAATATTCGAAAACCTTCTTCGATCGCTGGTACCGGCCCGAAAAGACCGCCCTCATCCTGGTGGGCGATGTCGATCCGGAAGCGAGCTTCGATCTGGTCAAGAAATACTTCGGCAGCTGGAAGCGAGGCAAATACACTGCCGAAATCCCGGCCGAGCCGCCGCCGTCCGGCCCGGTTTACGAGCACATACAATGGGACAGTCCGACGCAGCCCTACCTGTTCATTGCATTTCGCGGCCCGGCTTACGCACCGACCGAGAAGGACATGCCGTCAATGGACCTGCTGTCCTCGATCTATTTTTCGGATTCCTCCGAGCTGTACCGCAAGCTAGTTCTGGAAGATCAGTCTGTCGACCTGATCGAGACTTACTTTCCGGACCGCAAGGATCCGAACCTGTTGATGATCTATGCGCGCCTCACCGACGAGTCGTATGCGGCGGATGTCGAAAGCGCAATCCACGAGACGCTCGCGCGCGCCCGCACTGAACTGGTGCCTGCTGCAAAGGTGGCTGCGACCAAGTCGCGGCTGCGATACCAGTTCACTGCGCAGCTCGACAACTCCGGCGACATCGGTGCGGTGCTCGCCAGTTTCGTGCAGTTCTGGCGAACCCCGGAAACTATCAACGAGGTCTACCGCAGTTACGATGCACTCACTGCCGGGGACCTGCGGACTTATGCGGACAAGTACTTCAATGATGCCGGGCGGGTCACCGTTACGCTGTCGAGTGGCAATTCCATTGCCGGTATTGACGGCAGTGCGCCGCTCGACGCGCTGGTGGCGGCACGAAGCGTCATGGTGGCAGACGGCGATGAAGCAGCCGAAATCGAGGCGGTCAGGCCGCCCGACCTCGGCTCCATGAGTCGCGACGGCAGCGAAAACGAACCGGTGTCGATCGTGGCACTGCCTTCCGCATCGTCGCCGCTAGTGGATGTCGCCTTTCTCGTTCACGCCGGCGCGGCGCTGGATCCGGCCGGCAAAAAGGGACTTGCCACGCTGACGGCCGCCATGGTGTCGGACGGCGGCTCGTCGACGTATACGATTCAGCAGATCAACGACGCGATGTACCCGATAGCGTCCGGCTTTGACGCACAGGTGGACAAGGAGATGACGCGTCTTTCCGGACAGGTTCACAAGGACAATCTGCAGACGTGGTACAACCTGGTCAGCGGGCAACTGTTGACTCCAGGCTGGCGTGAACAGGACTTCAAGCGCGTGAAGACGCAGCTGATCAATCAGATCCGTACCGATCTTGTCGGAAACAACGACGAGGAGCTCGGCAAGGAGGTCCTTTATGCGGAACTGTTTGGTCCGGCGCACCCGTACGGTTCGCTGAACCTCGGCGACAGTCGCGACATCAGATCGATCACGCTGGACGACGTCAAAAAGTTTTATGCGGACTACTACACGATACGGAACATAACTATCGGTCTGGCAGGCGGTTACCCGGCGGAATTCGCGACGCGAGTGAGCGGCGACCTGCAGGTGCTGCCGGCCGGTGAACGCGTGGCGCTCGATGTGCCGGACGCACCAAAGCCAGATGGCTCCTCAGCCACGATCGTGGAGAAAGAGACGCCCGCTGTTGCCGTGTCGTTCGGATTTCCAATCGACCTGAAGCGTGGTGACCCGGACTGGGTCGCATTGTGGCTCGCGCGCTCCTATTTCGGCGAGCATCGCAGCACCAATAGCCACCTCTTCCAGCGTATCCGCGAAACGCGCGGCATGAACTACGGTGACTACGCCTACGTCGAATATTTTCCACGTGGCATGTTCCAGTTTCACCCTGATACGAATCTCGGGCGCCAACAGCAGATCTTCCAGGTCTGGGTAAGGCCGTTACGCAGCAACAACGACGCACATTTCGCAACACGAACCGCGCTGTTCGAGCTGAACAAGCTGATCGAGGAGGGCATCAGCGAATCGGATTTCGAGGCGAGCCGAAGCTTCCTGTCGAAATTCGTCAGCCTGCTGATGGATGGGCAGTCGCGGCAGCTCGGCTACGAACTCGACAGCCGCTATTACGGGACGGACAACTTCGCTAGCTACGTTCGGGACGGGCTGAGCAAGCTGACGCTGGCCGACGTAAACCGCGTGATCCGCGAAAACCTGGACGCCGACAGCATTCAGTACGTGTTCGTCGCGAAGGATGCACAGGATCTTCGCGACCGGCTGGCCAGCGACCGTCCGTCAACGGTTACCTATGAGGCGGATAAGCCTGCCGATCTGCTGCAGGAGG
>JAOUGX010000188.1 GCA_029865385.1 Gammaproteobacteria bacterium | reverse complement strand
GAAAATCCTGGCGGCCATCACCGGCCTTGCACACAAACTCGGCATTTCGGTTTGTGCCGAAGGCGTCGAGGACCAGGAAACCTTCGATTTTCTCAAGACCATCAACTGCGACAAGATGCAGGGCTTCTTCATCTCGGAGGCCGTGTTGCCTGACATCATTCGTCGCGTTTACCGTGCAGGCAGCGGCAAAGCGCAGGACGTCGCGTAGGAATGTCGCCTGCGATGCAGGCCAATTTGCCCGAGGAACCGATCGAAACGCTTGCGGGTCGGTGCAAATTGATCTTAAGCGCGGTGTACGTCGCAGCGTCGACTTGTCGCCTGCAATGCAGGCTCCTACAAATGCAATAGAACAACTGTACGAGCCTGCATCGCAGGCGACCCTGACTATGACACTCGACCAAGCTTCGTGTAGAACTGCGATGCTATGGCTCAATCTCTCACCATCGGTCTCATCGTCAACCCGATCGCCGGGATGGGCGGCAGCGTCGGGTTGAAAGGCACCGACGGCGATGCCTACGAAAATGCGCTGGCGCTCGGTGCAACCCCGGTCAGTCCTGGCCGCGTACTCGAAACGCTCACCCAGTTGCAGCACAAGAACGGCATTTGCTGGCTTGCCGCACCCGCCGACATGGGCGCTGCTCAGCTCGCATCCGCCGGTCTGTCGTTCGAGGTCATTGGCGAAGTTTCGGACCGTTCTTCAGGCGCCGATACCAAAAAAATCGCAGCAGAAATGCTTGCGGCCGGAGTGGATCTCATCGTATTTGCGGGCGGTGACGGAACGGCAAGGGATATAGCGGATGCCATCGGCACGAAGATTCCCGTCGTCGCGATTCCGTCCGGCGTAAAAGTCTACAGCGCGGTGTTTGCATTCAGCCCTCTTGCGGCAGCAGGCCTGATCGATGCTTTTGTCGAAGGTACGGGCTTCACCGAGGAAGAGGTCCTGGACATCGACGAAGACGCTTTCCGCGACGGACGGATGGAAGCGCGTCATTATTCTTTTCTGCTGGTGCCGGAGGTTGGCCGGCTGTTGCAGGGTGGCAAGGAGTCCTCCGGCATGGCTGGCGGCATCGCCGAAGCAAAGCACGATCTGGCGGAGATGATCGTCGAAGAGATGATTCCAAATACGCTTTACCTGCTGGGCTGCGGCACGACGATTCGCGCCGTTGCCGACGTGCTTGGCGTCGAAAAGTCCCTGCTTGGAATCGACGCCGTGCTCGATGGCAAACTGATCGGAAGCGACCTGAACGAGCAAGGCATCCTCCGCCTGCTGGACAAATACCCGATCGCAAAAATTCTGCTGACGCCGCTCGGCGGAAACGGTTTCATTCTTGGGCGCGGCAACAAGCAACTGACAGCGGAGATAATCCGGCGCGTCGGACGCGACAATCTAATAGTGATCGCAAACCGCGAAAAACTGTTGTCGCTGCAATGCCTACACGTCGATACCGGTGACGCGCTCCTTGACCGTGAACTGGCAGGCTATATCGACATCGTCGTCGGATTGAATTTCCGTAAAGTCATGAAGATAGCCTAGCGCGATTCGCGCACGCCATGATCGGAGCGTAATCGGCTTCCTCGAAGCGCCGGCTTCGCTGCGTTCGCTGACCCTGCATTGCGGGGGTCACTTGATGTGCTTCAGAATCCCGTCGAGCTCGTCGAGGCTGTTGTAGGCAATGATCAGCTTGCCGAAACCCTTGCTCGAATGATCGACCCGCACCTTCGCGCCGAGCTTTTCGGAGATTTCGGTTTCGAGCCGTCGAATGTCGGCATTCGGGCTCGCTGCCGCAGCTGATTTTTTCGGTGTTGCATGCGCCGTCATTACCCGGCGTACGAGCTGCTCGGTTTCGCGGACGGAGAGCCCTTTCTTGACGACCTGGCGGGCCGCGTCGAACTGTTGCATCGCGTTGGTAATGGAAAGCAATGCGCGGGCATGGCCCATTTCGATCTGCCGCGACTCCAGCATCGGCTTTACTTTGTCCGACAGTTCCTGCAGGCGCAGCAGGTTGCTGACGGAGGCTCGGGAGCGGCCGACGGCATCTGCCGCTTCCTGGTGTGTCAGGTGAAACTCACGAATGAGCCTGTCCAGTGCCTTGGCTTCTTCGAGCGGATTGAGGTTTTCGCGCTGTATATTTTCTATAAGCGCCATCGCGATGACGCTTTCGTCCGGCACATCGCGAATGACGGCCGGAATCTCCGCAAGTCCGGCCATCTGCGCCGCACGCCAGCGGCGTTCGCCAGCAATAATTTCGTAACGCTGCGCCGCGCCACTCTTTCCGATCAGCGGCCGCGCCACGATGGGCTGCACGATCCCCTGTGAGCGAATGGAATTGGCCAACTCTTCGAGCGTGTCCTGGCGCATGTCCACGCGAGGCTGATACTGGCCGCGTTGCAACAGCTCGAGCGGAATGTTTTTCAGGCTGCCGTCGACCGGGCTCGCAGCGGCCGGAACTTCTGCAGCCGGTTTGCTCAAAAGTGCTTCGAGACCGCGTCCCAGTCGTTTCTTTTTTGTCATCGTGCGTGGCAATCCGTGAGTAAAGTGAGTTCAGGTTTTTACTGCGCCGCAGACTGACGATCGTCTTCACGGCGAAGCACTTCGCCGGCAAGCGCGAGGTAAGCCAATGCGCCACGTGATGTCTTGTCGTGATAGAGCACCGGCTTGCCAAAACTGGGCGCTTCGGCGAGCCGTACGTTTCTCGGCACAACGGTGCGAAACACCTTGTCGTTGAAATGCTCGATCAGCTGATCCGACACCTCGTTTGACAGATTGATTCGCGGATCGACCATTGTCCGCAGCAGGCCGTACATTTCGAG
>JAOUGX010000187.1 GCA_029865385.1 Gammaproteobacteria bacterium | reverse complement strand
TTCGAAACCGAGCTCTTTTGCTTTGCCGCGAAAGAACTCCTCCGGCTGCTTGATGAGCAGCCCGCAGCCATCGCCGGTCTTGCCATCGGCGGCAACAGCGCCGCGGTGAGTCAATCGGGCGAGCGACGCAATGGCTGTTTCGATGACCCAGTGGCTTGCCACATCATCGAGATTGGCAATCAAACCGAATCCGCAGCTGTCGCGTTCGAATGCGGGATCGTAAAGGCTCTTTGTATTTGGCTGGCTCATGCACTTCCCGGGGCACGCGCCGATCGCGGTCCCCACACTATTACCGAATGAAGTGACGCCGATGCGTCCGGTCTTGGGCTGCCCGGCGGCCGGATCTGTGCCGGCGCGGTGCGAAATCCGTTTGTCTTCCGTGACAGCCCGGACGTTCGAGTATATGACAGCAAGCGCGGAAATTGTCGCGCAGGAAAAGATTATTGATAGATCCGGCGTACCGCGTCAGCACACTGCGCCAAGTTGGTGCAAATTGCAGCGTAGCAGGTTTCGACGGAAACAAACCTTCGCAGGCGGCCGCTGCCTGGTGCCCGGATCGACGAACCCTGCTAGGGCGGATCCTTGATTTCGATTTCGAAGCTACGGCACTCCTGCACCACGGTGCTGGTCTTGCCACCATGCGTAACGGGATCTTCCCATATCATGTCGCCGAGTTTGTGAGATTCCATGGAACGCTTACCTTCGCTGTCGGTAACGATCCAGGCGCAGGGTGCCATATAAACGACAAGCCTGCCGGGATGCGAATGCAAAGGCTGGGTTTCCCCATTGCGATCGATGACCTCGAGCACCCGAATTTTTTCGTTTTCCAGCGCGACCTCGAAAATGTGCGGTGCAATCAATGCCGGGTCCAGCGGTGCTGCGATGCGTTCGGCGACGGTCGCGCTGGTCGCCAACAGCGGTAGCAGCCACAACAAGCGGCGGCTTACCGAGGCGAGCCCCACACGCTCAGCTTTAATTCTTCGAGAGCTCATTTTTTTTTGCGTATTGCCAGACGAGAAATACGAGAATCACTGTCAGCGGCGCGAAGACGTATTCGAACGCATCGCCCAGAACCGTCCGATACTTTACCGACCAGAACAGCGCGAACAGCACATGAAAATTCAGAATTACGCCAATCCAGAACAGGATGTGCTTGGCCCAGGGCCTATCTTTATAGCCATAGCGCGCCAGGTTACCGAACAACACGGCGATCACCAGGATCATCGTTGGTATCAAATAATGTTTGCCGATGAGGAATGTCTGCAGCACAGCGACAACGGCGGCGAGCGCGGCAAGCGCCGCCAGATGATCGAAAGTGTACTTAAGCGAGAAGAATCGAGTCATGCCACGCTCCGTCACGGAATGTGCGCACAGTATATCGGGAATCGCTTTTCAGAGGTCTTCGGCCAGCGAGAGCGTTCCCTTGCTGGAAAAGGGAATCGGCCGGGCGAAGGGTATGTTCACGGCAAAACTGCCTTCGAGCTCGTAGGCCAGGTCTCCATGTGAGCCCAGCCGAAGTAACGACGCGAGCCTGGATGTTTGTTGCAGCATGTCGAGATCGACACTGATCGTGAACGCGCCGTCGCCATGTGCCGGAATCGTAAACTCGCCCTGGGTCTCGCCGCTCGCGAATCGCTGGTCGTTGATACGAACACTGTATTTGACGACCTTGACCGGCAACGGAAATGCGTTCGGGTTGCTCACTTCGAACCCGAGCAGAAAGTTCTGTCGATCGAAACTCATGTGAGCGGACTTAATACTGCTGAGACGCACGATCGGACTGTCGACCAGCGCTTGCGGACCCGCACATCCCACCAGTATGCAGATCGATGCGAACGTTGCAATTTTCCTAATCGTCTTCATGCTGAACACTCCCCCTGTCCCAAGGATACTATCCTCGGCCCGCTAGCGGATTTTCTGGCCCAGCTCGCCCCATCTTGCTGCCATCAGCAGCCATTCGTCGTCATTGTGCTCTAGTTCGAGCTCGAAATGGTATGCGTCTGCGCTGAATCCGAGCGCTCCGTTTCCCGATCCGCCCATTGCTACCGTCAAGGTTATTTCTGCGGCAGTTCCGTCACGTACTGCGATATTGCCGATTTTGCTGACGAGGACTACTTTTTCCTGGCGCAAAAAATAGTAGCGGAGCATCTTGTCCACCGCTTCGCGATCGTTGCCGCGCGCGTCGGTGTAGCCCGGCGAAAGCATCTCCATGAGTGCACTGCGATCGCGACTTTCAGCCGCTGCCTGGGCAGTAGCAAGCCATTGACGCAACTGCTCCTCCGGCGCGTCTTCAGGGCCGCCACAGGCGCCCAGAAAAAGGCAGCCCAAAGCGATTTTCAACAGGCGCATGGCTTGAATCCCGTTACGCTGCGCGTTTCCCGGGCCGTTTCCGCTGCAAAGCGGGTTCCAGTGCACAGCATTTGCTAGAGTCCGGTGATACAAGACACTATGAGCGCTGGCATCTTCCGCATTCTGTGACCTGGGTCGCAGTTCGGCAGCCACTGCCGCCGGGCCGGCGCCTCGAACCGCTACATGGATCTGACTATGGCCGTAAAACTGTTAAGCGAAAGCATGGAGGCAACGATCACCGATGACGACCAGGTTCGCATCGACGCGGTGCTCGCGTTCTGGTTCGAGGAAAAAGAGCTTTCCGCCCCGCAGATCGACGGACGCATGGACATCTGGTTCGGTGAAGATCCGGTTTTCGACCTCGAGATAATCAAAGAGTTTTCCGACGACGTCGACCGGGCATCCGAGGGTAAGCTCGATCACTGGGCAAACGAGCCGCGGGGCCGGCTTGCCTTGATTCTGTTGCTG
>JAOUGX010000023.1 GCA_029865385.1 Gammaproteobacteria bacterium | reverse complement strand
GTCGTCGCAAAGCCGGCAGGCGGCAGAATTTATCACGACGGCCAATGGCACGAGGTGCCGATATACGAACGCAGTCAACTCGCGCCGGGCGCCATCATCGGCGGCCCGGCCATTGTCGCGGAGGCCAACGGTACGACTGTCGTGGATGCCGGATGGGCCGGCACGGTCAATCGCTTCGGTCATCTGCTGATCGAAAGACAGCAAGATGCCACGACGTCGTGGCAGCTTGCTGACAGCGACGAGGCACCGGACCCGGTGCGCCTCGAGGTGTTCAATCGCCTGTTCATGCACATCGCGGAACAAATGGGCACCGTTTTGCAAAGTACGGCATTGTCGGTAAACATTCGCGAGCGCCTGGATTTCTCCTGTGCGCTGTTCGATTCGCAGGGGCGACTGATTTCGAATGCACCGCACATGCCCGTGCATTTAGGCTCGATGGGTGAAAGCGTGCGCAGTGTAATGGACAGCATTGGCGCGAAACTCGCGCCCGGTGACGCCGTGATGCTGAATTCGCCTTACAACGGCGGCACGCACCTGCCGGACATCACCGTTGTCACGCCGTGGTTTGCAAAAAGCGACACGCCGATGTTTTACCTTGCATCGCGCGCGCATCACGCGGATATCGGCGGCATTACACCCGGATCGATGCCGTCCGAAAGCCGGCACATCGAAGAAGAAGGCGTGCTGATCGACAACGTGTTACTCGTAAGAGCCGGGGTATTTCAGGAAGATGCGCTACGACAGCTTCTGTCCGGCACGAAGTACCCGGCGCGTAACCTGCCGCAGAACATCGCCGACCTTCGGGCACAACTTGCAGCGAATCAGCAAGGCATTCGCCAGCTAGAGAAAGCCATTTCCCGTTACGGTATGAAAACCGTGCTTACTTACCTCCGCTTCGTCCGCGAAAATGCAGCCGCCAGCGTGCGTCGCCTGCTCGGCAAACTGAAAAACGGCGCTTTCCAATACGAAATGGACTCGGGTGAAATCATCTGCGTCAACGTGGCGATCGATAAAGCGCAAAAAATTGCCAGCATCGATTTCACAGGCACGTCAGCACAATCATCCAGCAACTTCAATGCGCCGGAAGCGGTAACTCGTGCCGCCGTCCTGTATGTATTCCGCAGCCTGATCGCCGAGGAAATTCCAATGAACGAGGGTTGCCTCGAACCGCTGCGAATTACCATTCCGAGGCGGTCATTGCTGAGTCCGGAGTATCCGGCGGCGGTGGTCGCCGGCAACGTCGAGACATCGCAGTGCGTAACCGACGCGTTGTTCGGCGCCCTGGGAGCGCTGGCCGCATCGCAGGGCACGATGAACAACCTCAGTTTCGGCAATGAACGCATCCAGTACTACGAAACGATCGCGGGCGGGTCAGGTGCCGGACCCGGCTTCGACGGTGCGGATGCGGTGCAGACACACATGACAAACTCACGCTTGACGGACCCGGAAGTTTTCGAAGCAAGGTTTCCGGTGCGGGTGGAATCTTTCAGCATTCGCCGCGGCTCGGGCGGCAAGGGAAAATGGAACGGCGGCGACGGCGCGATACGAAAGCTGCAGTTCCTGGAACCGGTCGAGGTATCGATCCTGTCGAATCATCGTCGTGTCCCGCCGTTCGGCGTCAACGGTGGTGAACCCGGCGCCGTTGGACGCAATTGCGTTATCCGCCATGACGGGAGGACAGAAGAACTCGATGCAACGGCGACTGTCGATCTGCAAGCGGGTGATCGCCTCGTAGTCGAAACCCCCGGCGGGGGAGGCTTCGGCATTCTATAAAGTAAGGCAGGGTCGAACCGACAGGCGCGGTTCGACCCTTATCCCGCCTATTTCCTGCGCGACCGAACCGCCGATAGCGAAGCCCACCCCAGCTTGAGTCCGCCAAGCAATAACAAGGACAAGAATCCCCAGGCGCCGCCTCCACCGGTTTTCGGCTGTGCCGCTGGCCGATCGCTTGCGTCGATCGTTACCCTGGTGCTTGATCTCGGACCGATCAGTGCGCCACCCGTCGGATTCGACAACTCCACTCTGAAGGTCTCGATCGGTTCCTGATCGGTATCGTTGCGAATCGCAATCCTTGCCCATTTATAAGCGGCATCGCCGTCGCCCCAGGTTAGCGTGATGGGGTCGGGCACGAAATCATCGCCTCCCGTGGCGGTTTCGCCGACGGGCGTCAGCGTGACCGAAACGGCACCCCCGTTGTAGTAATTGCGAAACACGGGAAACTCCAGCGTATCGCCTTCGATTACCCACAAGTCGTCCCAGTCGATTGAGAACTGGCCGTGCGGGCTGCCGTCAGCGGATATGTTGATGGCCGCACTGCGCGTGGCCAGCCCCGCGCCTCCCTGGGCGTCACTTAGCGTCAAGGCGAAAGTCTCGGGTTCCTCCGTGTTGGCGTCGGCGAGGATGGGTATGCGGACTTCCCGGTCGGTCCGGTCGCCGTCGCCCCAGAACAGCCGGCCGGAGACCTCGGAATAGTCTTGCCCGACCGTGGCCGTTCCGGAGATTCCGTCGGTGGTCTGATAGGCCACGCTGACGCTGCCGAAGTCGCCGCCGGAGCGCCGCACGTTCACGACGACCTCGTTGGCATCCTCCGCGGTAGTCACTCCGCTTTGATGCGCGACACCCAGGACGCCGGGTGAATCGCCCCCGGCCGAACCCAGCAGCCGAACGACAAATGCCTGGCCCGAGTATGCATCGCCGCCCGCGCCAACAACGCTGCCGTCCGGCCGCACGTCAAGATCGTAAACGATGGGCGACGTGCCGCCGTCGGATGCCAGATCGATCAGCGTGGAGCCGGCATTCCCGAACAGGACGTCGAGCGTACCGTCGGCCAGCAGACGCATGATTTCGGCACCATTCACTCCCGCGTGGGCGACGGCTATCGAGCCGTCATCGCCTACCGCCAGCGCCGTAGCACTGGCCACCGCGCCCGAAACCGCGCTCGCAGAAAAACCCGGGTCGGACTGGCCGTTCGCCAGCAGGCGCGTCGCAAAGCCTTTGCCAACCGTGCTGCCCGCGACCAGCAGGCGACCGTCAGGCTGCGTGACAACGGAACTGCATGTAGTCGACGGGCCGGATGAAGTATCGATTGTGGAAATTCCCGCTGTGCCGAACCCTGCGTCCAAAGTACCGTCCGACGTCAATGCAACCAACTGGCAACCCGCTGCATTCGCAATGCTAATCCGATAGCCTCCGGCGCCGGTTCGCAGGATCTTCGTGTAGGCGCCGAATCTGTCGAGATTCTCGGGCCCTGAAAACACTCCGGAAATTCCGAAAGTGTCGTCGAGCGAGCCGTTCGGCAGCAGGCGCAGGACAATCAATTGCTCGTCCTGCGAGCCGGCAATCACGATGCGGCCATCCGGATCCAGGACTATCGACGTGCCGAAGTTGTTCAGCCCGTAGTCTGCGGCAGGCAGCAGGAATACCCCGTCAGTCCCAAAGGTCGTGTCCAGCTCACCATCGGCTTGCAAGCGAAAAGCGGTCAGTTGAAATGTGGGTACGGACCAGCTGACCTTGCGTCCGACGGCGACGACCTCGCCGCCGGGTTGCCGAACGATGTCGAGCACCTGCGTATCTTCGATAGTGGCCGCGATAAAACTGGCGTCAATCGCGCCTGTGGGCGAAAACATGCTGACGAAATTCGTCGCGTCGAATCCATCGTAGTAACCGCTGTAGTAACAATACCAGCCGTAGTAGTCACAAAAGGGTTCCATATCACCGCCACCCAGCAGGATCGAGCCATCGTCCAGCGTCTCGATCGACCATGCCGGTCCGTTGAGAATCGGCCCAAGCCGCCCGACGTCACCAAAGGCGGGATCCAGGTCGCCTGGCGCTGCCAGCACCACCGGGGACAACAGGCCGGTTGCTACGGCCGCGCTCGTTTTGCTGGCCTTGCCGAGCAGCGGAATCAGTTTTGCAGTTTTCATTTTCATGGCGTGAGCCCTCCTGAATCTCGATTGCTATAAGACAATCTGCAGTCGAGACGAAGAGTCCGGCGAACGGCTTCGCCATGCCATGAATTAAAGCTGTAGTTGTGCTGTAGTTTTCGTGTAGCCGCCGCACGGCTGCGACCGGTGCGAAGCGGAAAGCGGGCCGGCTAATCGTCCGGAGCAGTGAGATTCGGCTCGAAATCACACTCGCCGCGTTCGTAGTCGTAACTGCCGCCCCTGTCCAGGCAGTCGTCGACCCGCGCCCAATCGATAAAAAGCATGACCGCCCATGCCAGGAACAACAAAAAAGTCGCGGCACAAAGCGCCCCCAATACCAGGACCAGCTTTCGTTGCCAGGATGGCGCTTCCGTTTTCTTGTACTTTCTGCGCATTTGGATAAGGAGTTTGATCCGTTTGCGGCCAACCGATAGTCCGGTTCGGCCCCTTTTTAGCTGCCCAGCAGCCGGCCACGAAAAATAAAGAACACGGCACCGAGAATACATAGAGCCGCCCACAGGTAGTCGAGCTTCAACGGTTCTTTCAGGTACAGCAATGCGAACGGAACGAAGACCGTCAGCGTGATCACTTCCTGAATTATCTTCAGTTGCGCGACGGACAACACCGTGTAGCCGATTCGATTGGCGGGAACCTGCAGCAGGTACTCGAACAGCGCGATGCCCCAGCTGACAAGTGCCGCGACGATCCACGGCTTGTGATTCAGCTCTTTGAGGTGCGCATACCATGCGAAGGTCATGAATACATTGCTGGCGGTCAGCAACAAAATCGACAGGACGATCGGCCGCATTGAAAAAAATCAGGCGACGTTGGCGAAGGCTGGCGCAAAGGCGGTCGGCGCAACCCGGCAGCCGGCAACCGTCTGGTGCAGTGTCAGCGCAACCATTTCATCCGAGCCGGCCGGGCGAAACGCAAGCAATACGGTCACGCCCCGGTGCGGATCGACAGGTTGCGAATGCAATCCGGCATCGCACTGCACCAGGAAATTGTCGTCGGAAAAAGCGCCTGCGTCGGCCAGTGCCGACATATAAGCATGGACCTGGGCGTGGATTCTTTCGGCGACCCGCGCTTCGTTGCGCTCGAACACGGCCCAGCGAATGGCGCGCTCGACGTCGTTGGTAATCGACAGGCACAAGCGCCGTACGGTGAGACTGGAAAACGTGCGATCCAGTTGATTGCTGTAACCCAGAGTTACCGAACCGCACAATTCGGCACGTCCGGTACTGTTGCCTACGATTACGTTCAGACCACACCGCACCAATGCCTGCGCCTGTTCGATTGTCAGTTCGACTGCAGGCGCGAGCTTTCGCTCGAAGCCGAAACCCGGTTGGTCGAGGTCCTCCCAGGGCCCTTGCAATCGGTCCAGCTTGCACAGCAGCCCCGCCATGGCGCCGCCCGCCACACGCGGCGAGCACTCGTCTTCGTTGGCCCCAATGACACGCGGAAAATATGCGATTACGTTCGGACTGGATAACCCGCTGGCCCGCAACCCCCCGATTGCGTCATCCACCGTTTGCCAGGTCTGCGGCGGATCCAGAATGAACATGGCGCCACGCTTCCTGCAAAACAATTCGGCCGCAAGTATCGCCGTCGGCCCGATGTCATAGTGCTTGCCCGGCGGTGGCATATACAGGAGATCGAAATGGTCGATCTGGTTCAGGGCGAAAATGCCGGTGCCCTTCGTGACCGAACCGATCAGGTCATAGTCCGTCAGTTCGCCGCCGTCGTTCCCGTCCTGCGCATGCCCGACGTATGACAGGTCAAACGGCATGCCCGGACGAGTGGTGCTGAGCGGACGCCCGTCGGCAACCGGCGTATGAACGCTCACCAGGGACGAATTCAACAAGGCATCGACGACGTAGAACTTGCTCTCTTCACGACAACTGAGGCGCAAATAGATTTCCTGGTCGACTACTAGCCTGGTGTCCGGCGCAATACGCTGGATCGTCAGGTTGAAGTGCTCGTCATCGGCAATGCCATCGTAATCCACCGCAGCGCGGATCTTCTCCGTGGAACCGGGCGCCAGTGCGTGCAAAACGAGTACACCCCCGGAGGCCGGCAGGCAGATCATTGCGCCACGAGCATTGCTCGCAACCCTGACAACGAACAGCTTTTTGCCGCCATGATCGAAAAACTGTTGCACGGCCGGACCCAGGCTGCTTTGCCGCCACATACCACCGAAATGCCGGCGAAACATCGACATGTTTTCGATCAGGACGGGAGTGTTGAGGGGGCCGCGCAGAGCACGACCGATAAATGCGGCAGTGGTTTCTGTATTCGCGTCAATGGGCTGGTCCATCGGCGAAATCTCGGTGACCGTGATGCCACGGCCGAAGGTATCTGACAAATCTTTCTCCGTGAATCCGGGTCAGATAATGTAATGAACATTCTAATGACTGCGCTGCCGGGATGCTATTGTTCATTTGAGAGTTGCACCCGGCAAATTGCTTTTCTCGCAAACTTGCCAAGGAATTGACGGGATGAGCGTATGACAACTGTCAATTATCTCGACGCTATGTATCCGGTCTTCGGCGAAAGCGTCCGCAGAATCGCGTTGGGAAATTTTCCAACGCCGGTCCGGCAGATCGGGATTCGTACGGCTGGCAAGTCTCAATACGTGTCGATCAAGTACGACAATCTTTCGGCAAACGTTTACGGCGGCAATAAAGTTCGCAAGCTCGAGTACCTACTGGCGCCGCGAACCCGGCATCGCGTGCGTCGCTTCGCGACGTTCGGCACAGTCGGGTCGAATCACGCGTTGGCGACCGCAATCTATGCAAAACAGCTGGGATTCGAATGCACTTGCTTCCTGGCACATCAGGCCAAAGTCGAAACCATCGCGCCAGCCCTGATCATGCACGCGAGCCTCGGGACGGAGATCGTTCGTTACGGTGGTCCGTATCGATCGCGATTGAAAACACTAAGGCAGAATCTGTGGGATCGGGATGCCTGGGTCGTACCGGCCGGCGGTTCTTCCTGGATCGGCACGCTGGGTTTCGTCAACGCCGGCCTCGAACTTGCCGCACAGGTAGACGCCGGTGAGATTCCGCCGCCGGCCCGTATATATGTCGCAACCGGCACGATGGGCACGGCGGCCGGCCTCGCGCTGGGCCTTGCAATTGCAGGTCTGCGAGCGGAAGTACAGGCCGTTCGTGTATCGGCGACCGATATTTGTAACGACGAGGGGTTGATCAGGCTGATTCGTAAGACCGCAACGATGATGCATCAGCTGGACTCTTCGGTGCCGCCGGACCTCGCAAACCGGGTAAGAATTCGCATCCGCCATTCGTTCTTCGCCGGCGGTTACGCGCACAGCGACCCGAGTATCGAAAACGCCGTGCATCTGGCAGACGAACAACTGGGGCTGACTCTTGAATCGACCTATACCGGAAAGGCCATGGCCGCGTTGTTGAGCGACATCAAACAGAACGATTCTGTTGACGAGTGCCTGTTCTGGAATACTTACAACTCCGTTCCGTTGACGCCGGTCGATTCCTTCGACGCGTCGGCCATACCTGCCGAGTTTCGCTGCTACCTCTAACCCGGTTGCAATTGACTATGCCGGCCAACCCCAGAATCTGGACACGCCAGCGTGCAGCAACCGATTCGGGATGATAAGAGGATACGGCTGTGCAAAGCCGGGAATCACCGTTTCGCGATGCGCAGATCGGAGACCGTCAACGCGATTACCCTGTAGTTACACGGCAAGCCGGATCGATCGCTGCCGATCTCTTCGCGCGATGGCCTGTATAGCCCTGATCCTATATTTCTTCGGTCTCTCGACGCCGCAACGATTCCGATAATGTTTCGCTGCTGGTGGCTCTGCGCCGTTGCGTTTCTTCCGCGGCTTCGGCTTCCTCTGCTTTCTTGCGCCGGACTTCCTCAAGCATCAGATCAAGCCACTCAGTCACCGGAAACCTTCGGCGGCGTATCGAGTTCGTCGTCCGCCTCATCGAGCAGTTCGCGCACTTCGGCAAGTGTCGGCGCATCGGGGTCGATGGTAACCGTGTTTCTGACAATACGGGCTCGCGCAAAAACTTCCTGCGAATCGCCGCGCAGGACTTTGATCGGCACACCAAGCGCCCCGCTGGCAATCGCCCTCGCCTCGTCCTGTTCTTTCTGCTCTGCGAACGCGCCCGACTGATCGCGGAAAGAGTCGAAAATGGTTTGCAGGTGCTGTTGCGGTGAAACAGCGTCGTCCTCGAGCGGACGGTGGCTCTCGAAATACAACTCGCCATTGTTCCAGCCGGCAAGATACGGTTCGTTGATAATCCTTACTTTCTCGCCGATAGCGACCAGCGAATACAGGAGTTCTATGTTTTCCGGATAAAGGCGAACGCAACCGTGGCTCACGCGCATGCCGACGCCGTAGGGTTGATTCGTGCCATGCAACAGGTAACCGGGCATGTCGAGTTTGAGGACATGTCGTCCGAGGGGATTGTCCGGGCCCGGTGGCACCACTGACGGGAGCGGATCGCCGGCTTCCTCGTGTTCCTGGCGAACCGATAACGGCACGTACCAGGTCGGGTCAGTCGCCTTGGAAATCACCTTGGCCTCGCCAAGCGGCGTTTCCCATCCGACGCGCCCTATGCCGATCGGGTAGGTCATTACCTGGACCGGTTCACCCTCTTTCACCTTCGGAAAATAAAACAGTCGCTTCGATGCGATGTTCAGCACGATGCCCTGGCGAGGGACGTCCGGGATCACGTACTGGGTCGGCAGCAGGATCGGCGTGTTTTCACCAGGCAGCCACGGGTCGATGCCGGGGTTTGCCGCAATGAGCTCGTCGTAACCGAGGCCGTACTCACGCGCAAAATCGGGGAAGGTGTCGGACTCGCGACTGAATACGATCTGCGGTTCGCCGACAACGCTCTGTTGCGCAGATTCGAGCACGAAATAGTTGCGGCTGATCGGATCCTCTCGCGGCCGCTCGACCAGCGGCGGCAGCACGACACCCGGTTCCTGCCGGTAATTACCGTAGTCCGAAAACACGGCACAACCACCGGCCAACAGCGCAGTTGAAAGCAATACGAGGACTTTGGGGAATCGACTCAAGTCAGTTACATCCGGTTATGCAGATGCGAATTCTCGCAGAAACCGCGGCAAGACACTATTTGCGGCCGAGACGAAGCGTCAGTGGCCAGCGAACTTCTCGCCGCTTCGTGCCCCAGGCCCGCCGCAGATCGGCTTCCAGCGCTTCAAACGGATCGACATTGCGCTCCCGCTGATAACGCCGGGTCGCGGACCAGGTGCGGAAATAGCCGAGCAGCTGGTCGACGCTCCAGGATGCCTGCATTTCGAATTTCGGTACAGATAGCTCGCCCATGGGAATGTCGATGTCGCGATAGTGATTCTCGACGATGTCCCGTTCCGGCGGCCAGAAGCCCTCCACTTCCGCAAACATCTTCGTGATGATCGGGTCGCAGTCGGGATTGACCTGGTTGCGCTGATAGCACCAGAAGGCGAGCAGACCGCCGTCCTTCAGAACCCTCTGTGCCTCCGCGAGGAATCGCGGAATATCGAACCAGTGCAGTGCCTGCGCGACCGTTATCAGGTCGACCGACGCGTCGTCCAGGCCGGATTCCTCGGCCGGGGCCTGGCGAAACTCGAGCTTGCCGTGCGATACGGACGCGGCAATCTGGGTCGCGCTCGCATCGGTAGCGATGACGCGATCGAAGTAGGGAGCCAGCCCGCGGGCAGCCTGGCCATTGCCTGTCGCGCAATCCCATGCCAGCGAATGACAGACGGACGCATCGGCCAGGAAACTGAAAAGCCCTTCGGGGTACGTCGGCCGGTAGGTCGCGTAGTCGCCCGCGTGGCCGGAAAAATGATCTTTGAATTCCGTCAGGAGACTTACTGAGCGCAGTTCGGCTCTTTCCCCTGTGCCTTGGCTTCGTTGTAGTAGGCCAGTGCCTCGGGCAACGCGGCCACCAGGCTTTCTATACGCGTGTCGCCGGACGGGTGGGTCGAAAGAAACTCCGGAACCTGGGTCTTGTTTTTCTCGTTCATGTTTTGCCAGAGGTCGACGCTCTCGCGAGGATCGAAGCCGGCCTTCGCCATGTAATGCAAGCCGACCAGGTCGGCCTCGGACTCCTGCATGCGACTGAACGGATTCAGCACACCCAGCATGGCACCTGTTCCTAGCGCCTGGTTTGCGGCCCGGGTCTGGTCCGAATAGCCGCCGCCAAGGAGGATACTGGCGATGTCGACACCGACATAAGTGACAGCGGCTCGTGACGCGCGTTCGTTTGCATGTTTCTCAGTAACATGCGCCACCTCATGACCAAGTACCGCCGCCAGCTGATTCTGATTTTCGGCGACTGTCAGGATTCCACTGAACACACTGATTTTGCCGCCAGGCAGTACAAATGCGTTGATATCGGGTTGGTCGATAACCGCCAGTTCCCAGTACATTGCAGCGTCATCGCCATCGAGCACGCCGACGATGGCATCGGCAACGCAGGCAACGTAATCGATCGTCGCGCGGTCCTGCACCAGCGGCATTTTTGCGCGGATGATTGCGAACTGGCGGGCGCCCTCCTGCGCAAGCGCTGCATCGGACTTGAGAACCAGCTGGCTGCGGCCGGTGGACGAGGTCGAGCAGGCGCCGAGGACCGTCACGGAAATAACAATAAATATCAAATACTTGAGTGTGTTACGCATGATTGCATTACCCTCTGGAACTGACCGCATTATAGCCGAGTGCGGGCCCGCTCACGTGAAACGGAACTGACGGATCGCCATCGTCTAAGACCGGCCTGCCGCTGGCGGGTTCCCGACCGTCAGCGCGGGATGCGCGATTCGAAGCGCTGCCGCCAGGCAGCCGCATCCACTTTTTCCAGCGCACTGTCGACATTGGCCATCAGCCGCTTCGGCAACGGCTGCTTGATCTTATAGCTTACCCGATAAAGCTCGCGGTCTTTGGCCAGCTCTGTCAGGAACTCGTCGCTGGTTTTCAGATCATCGACCAGGCCCAGTTCCAGGGCACGGGTGCCATACCAGTGCTCGCCGGTTGCCACTTTGTCCAGGTCGAGCGAGGGTCGATACTTGCTGACGGCCGCCTTGAACAGTGCATGTACATCTTCCAGCTCTTCTTTCAGCTTCGCGCGGTCGGCGTCGGTGTTCTTGCCGAACATGGTGACATTGCGCTTGTACTGTCCTGCCGTGACCTGTTCGAAATCGACTCCGTGAGAATCGAGCATTCGATTGAAGTTCGGAATCTGTGCAATGACTCCGATGGAACCGAGAATGGCAAACGGTGCTGCCACGATTCGTGAAGCGACACAGGCCATCAGGTAGCCGCCGCTCGCCGCGACCTTGTCGACGGAAACGATCAGTGGAATTTCCCGGTCGCGAATTCTTGCGAGCTGCGATGCCGCGAGCCCATGCTCATGCACCACACCACCGTGGTTTTCGAGACGAACGATGACCTGATCATCTGACGTTGCCAGGTCGAGAATCGCGCTGACCTCTTCACGCAGTGATGCTGCGGCGCTCGCCTTCAGATCACCCTTGAAATCAATCACGAAACTTCGCGGGCGTGTTTCGCTGGATTTGGCTTCGGCTTTCTGCCGGCTTTTCTCGGCCTTGGCTGCAGCTTTCCGGTCACCCTTCTTCAGAACTGCCTTTTTAAGTGCGCCGGCCAGCGAGCGATACTTGCCGTTCAGGTTCTCGACTTCCATGCCTTCGTGCATGGCGGCTTTTTTCCCTGCCGCCGCGATGGTGCCGATAACGACCACGATCGCCGCAACGATCGTAAGCGTCTTCAGCAGGAACAGACCATAGTTTGCGAAAAATTCAGCCATGAGAACTCTTGGGTTTGATAAAGGAAATCGCCGCCGAATCAGACGGCGATGCCGACATTGTTCTTTTGCAGGACCCGCTCGGCGCGATAACTCGAGCGCACCAGCGGACCGGCAACAACCTCGAGGAAGCCCTTGTCCAGGCCTTCACGGCGATAGGCTTCGAATTCGTCCGGCGTTACGTATCGTTCGATTGCGAGGTGATTCGGCGTGGGCCGCAAGTATTGCCCGAGAGTCAGAATGTCCACGCCCACTGCACGCAGATCGTCCATCGCCTCCATGATCTCGTGGTCCCGCTCGCCGAGACCCAGCATCAGGCTGGTTTTGGTAAGCACATGCGGGCGGAACTTCTTGGCGTGACCCAGCACGTCGATGGTCTGCCGGTAACCCGCACGCGGGTCACGTACGGGATGAGTGAGCCTTTCCACCGTTTCGACGTTTTGCGCAAACACCTCGAGTCCGGAGTCAACCACCAGCTCGACATGCTCCATGACACCGTTGAAATCCGGCGTCAGCGCCTCAACCGCCGTGTCCGGATTCAGCTGCTTGATCGCGCGAACAACGTCTGCATAGTGCTTCGCGCCACCATCCGGCAGATCATCGCGGTCAACGGACGTAATGACCACATACTTCAGCCCCATCAACCTGACTGCCTTGCCCGTGTTCAGCGGCTCATCGCGATCCAGCCAGCCTTTCGGATTGCCGGTATCCACGGCGCAAAATCGGCAGGCTCGCGTGCACACGGATCCCATGACCATGATCGTCGCCGTACCGTGATTCCAGCACTCGCCGATGTTCGGACACATCGACTCCTCGCAAACCGTGCTAAGCCTGTGTTCCCGCACGGTCTTGCGCACGTCGGAGAACCGGGCACCGGCCGGCATCTGCGCTCGCAGCCACTTCGGCTTGTTGCCCACGACGAGTTCCGGCGCATCCTGGCGCGCCTTGATGCCGTTCTTTATCGCGGAAAAGCCGACTTCGGTTTTGTACTTCTGTCCGCTGCGTACTATGGGAATACCGCGAAAGGCTGGTTTGTCCTGCTGATCCATGAATTTGTTTTGTGGCGGCGAAAGGATGCGCATTTTCGCACGAATCGAAGCCTCAGCGAAACCGGTTTGGTCGGCCAGGGTGCGGGCCAATCCGCCCGCAGAAGCGATCGAAACAGATATGGCAAGGCGTGAATTGATCTTTAGTGCGATGATCGCCGCTGCGTCGGGCAGTCGCCTGCAGTGCAGGCTCCTACACGACCTCGACAGAAATTGTAGGAGCCTGCACTGCAGGCGACCAAAAAAAATCCCGGCACTAGGGCCGGGATAATCAGGGGGAAAAACTCAAGCGAAACGCCAGAAGAACAAAATCAGTGCAGTCTTGACCAACTCACGAGCTTCACGGAGCTCCGTCGAAGATCGAAATTCCGGGCGAGTACCGCCTCTATGTCCGCAATGTCCGACTCCTGGTCCATCGGCTTGTTAAGCTCGACAACACCGCTGAATTCATTGCCACCGCGGTAGTACGCGTCAGTCAATTTGAATTGCGTGTAGTACTTTGCAGACATGGGAAGAATTTACGCCGTGAGCGATTCGGGGTCTGTGAGCCAAAGCACAAATCACGGCCCGCCGCGCGCCGGGTGCGGAAATCTTGACCCCAGTCACAAAAGTTTCCGCAACCCGCAACTGCGCGAGTCCGGCAAGGACCTCGCGGACAGCGCAAATCAGGCGTAAAATCCACAGCTTACGCTTGGTGTTGCAGAATCAGAGACACACGCCACGGAATTAAGCCGGTCGAATATGTAATATTCGCCCTATCCTGTGTATCAACTGTAACTTGTTGTTTTATAAACTATTGGAACTACAAAATGGTTCAGAAATCCAGTTTTGTCAGATGTCTCGTGCTCGCTTTCTTTGTCGTTGCGGCCGCGTCGGCCAGTGCGCAAAGCGAACTTCGCAAGACCTTCTTCAAAGACGTTGACGCCGCCAAAGCGGCCGCCGAGGCGGCAAATGCCTCACTGCTGGCGCCGGATAGCTGGGGCGATGGCATGCGTGACTACGAGGCGGCCGAAACGGGCCTCGAGCGCGGCCGCAACATCGAGTACGTCCGCGGTAAAGCGGCCAGCGCAGAGCAGTCATTCAAGAAGGCCACGACCGCCGCCGAACTTGCGAAAACAGCCCTGTCGCAGGTGATGAAGAGTCGGCAGGATGCTGCGAATGCCAAGGCTACCGAGTTGTCGCGTGACCTGTGGGACAAAGCGCAACGAGTTTTCGGGGACGCTATTCGCTCGCTGGAACGGGGCGACCTGAAGCGCGCCAAACGGCAGGACATCGAAGCGACGAGCCTGTATCGGGACGCCGAGTTGGTTGCCATCAAGGCACAATATCTCAGCGAAACGCGCCAGCTTCTGGCAGACGCCGACCGTGCCAAGGTGGGACGTTACGCGCCGATCACGCTGGGCAGGGCCAAGCAGTTGCTTGCGGATGCGGAACGCGAGCTGAGCGAAAACCGCTATGACACCGACCTGCCAAGGGATCTCGCGCGGCAGGCAAACTACGAAGCCAAGCACGCTTTGTACCTGTCCGAAGTTGTGCGCGACGTGCGCGACAAGGATCTGACCGTGGAGCAACTGGTGCTCGACTGGGAGACGCCGCTGGCCGATATCGCCGCGGCAGTCGACATCACGCCCGCCATGTCGGCAGGTTACGCGCAAACCAAATCGGATGTCGTGACATTCATCGAGGACATCCGTAACGAAAAACAGGCGATGGAGCAGGAACTCGAAGCGGCCAATCTGCGACTGGCCGACATGGACGAAGAATTGCGCACCCTCGACGAACGACTCGGCGGTGCAACGGCTGAACGCGCGGCGCTGATTCAGCGCCTGGAAGCCGAAGCGCTCATCAAGTCGCAGTTCGAACAGGTCGAAAAAATGTTTTCGCGCGAAGAAGCACGCGTATTCCGCGAAGGTAACACGATCATTCTTCGTCTCATCGGCCTGTCATTCGACAGCGGCAAATCGGACTTTGGTCAAAGCAGTATTCCGCTGTTGTCGAAGGTGGAGCAGGCGATCGATGTGTTTCCGCGAAGCGATATCGTGATCGAAGGACACACGGATTCCTACGGCGGCGACGAGAGTAACCAGTTGCTGTCCCAGAAACGCGCAGAAGCGGTACAGCAATATATGATCAATGCCATGCGCATCTCGAGTTACCGGCTGATAGCAACCGGTTACGGCGAGACGGTTCCGGTTGCGAACAACGAGACCGCGTCGGGCCGTGCCAAGAATCGTCGCATCGACATTGTCATCAAGCCCAACCTCGACGCGACCTGATAACGGCAATCAACCGGCAGTTACCCGGCGCCACCAGTCACAAACGACAGATGCGGTTACCTCGTTCACGAGGTAACCGTACTCGGCATGCACGTTGAGTACGCGATCCAGCCGGAACCAGTTGAACACCAGGCGATCGTCGATCGGCTCGACCAGACCGCGTTCCACCATGGCGGCGAAATCATTGGCGAGCTGGGTGTCGATCGCAGTAAGTTCGCCAACGGCCGCGATGTTGATCCAGCGCCGAATGTTGTTCGGGTAACGGTCTTCGTCTTTTGCCTTGCTGTCCAATAAACGCTGCTGAATATAGCGTTGCCCTAGCGGGCTGCCCATCGTCAGAAAAAGGTCGATACTGACATCTTCCTGCTGTTTTCGTCCCAGCTGCCACAGTGCATCGTACGCGACAACCGACCCCATGCTGTGACCGATCAGCAGTATGGGCCGGCCCGCACTGGCGGCCGCCCGCAACGGTATTTTGAGCATTCGGCGAATTGCGTCGGCAACGTCGAACTCGTTTCGCACGTAGCGGCGAAGATCGCGCAAATGAATCTCCAGCTTCTCGTCCGCAAAGTATGGAATGAGGAATGGCAAGCGATCGACGGCCCGATAAATGGACCGGATCGTTCGCCGGCGCAGCGAGTCGGCCTCTTTGCGATCAGCCGCGCTTGCTCCGTCCTTTTGCAGCAGCCGATCGATTGCTGCTCTGTCGAGAGCCTCGTCACGGTGCTCGCCGTAGAAATCGTAAGTCCATCCAACGATATCGAAACACTGGGAGCCGTCGCCGAGCGCATCGGCGCAGTGCTCGTCGATCCGTCGCACCCCCTCGCGCAGACAGCGAAACAATTCGTGCCGGTGAATGGCCGGTTCGGGTTTGGGCAACAGGCCGGGCACATACAGGATCAGTGGCTTCCGATTCGAGTTCATGACTTGCCTGCGAACGAACCGATCAACAGATCTTGCAGTTCGGTCATCGTGGTAACAACAGCGTCAGGATGGCACAGGTTCGCCGGCCAGTCGCCACCGCTACGATTCATCCACGCAGACTTCATACCGGCATCCCGCGCACCCTGAACATCGTTCTCCGGGTGATCGCCAACGTGCAGAATCTGTCCGCGCTCAACCCCCGAACGGCGAATTGCCTCGTCGAATATAGGTCGTGCCGGCTTGGCCGCACCGGCGTCGACCGCGGTGACAACGTCGTAAAACAAGTGTCGAATTCCGATTTTCTGCAAACTGGCATTGCCATTGGTTACGGCGATCAGACGAAATCGCGTTGTCAGGGCTTCGAGCACCGGAATAACGTCGGGAAAAAATTCAACCTGGTTTCTGGCGCGGTCGAACACATCGAATGCCGGCTCGACCAGCTCGGTCGTGTAACCGGACATGACAGCGACTTTTGCCAGCACCTGCTTGCGAAGAAACCGAAAGTCGTGGCTCCTGTCAGGGTGTTCTTCGAAAATTCCGGCGCGCATTGCAAGAAGAGTTTCCCGCGAGACTCTCTGTGGTATTCGCGGGTAATTCTGCGTAAGCCACTCCCAGAGCTCCGACTCGGCACGACGAATTACCGGCGCAATATCCCAAAGGGTGTCATCGAGATCGAGAGTTACGGCGCGAATCCGTTGCACATCGGTTCCTGGGAGGAAGAATGACCCGCATTGTCGTCATATAATGACGCCGGATACAACCGACAGGCAATGCGATGAAATATCTGCACACCATGGTTCGCGTCAGCGACCTCGACGAATCCCTGGCTTTCTATTGCGACAGACTGGGCCTGCGCGAACTTCGCCGGCACGAAAACCAGGGCGGCCGGTTCACGCTGGTATTCCTTGCCGCACCGGGCGACGACGAGGCGCAGATCGAACTAACCTACAACTGGGACCCCGAGGAATACGGCGAAGGCAGGAACTTCGGCCACCTCGCCTACGCCGTCGATAACATCTACGACACCTGCCGGAAACTGATGGATGCAGGCGTCACGATCAATCGCCCGCCCCGCGATGGCCGGATGGCATTCGTTCGTTCTCCGGACAACATCTCGATCGAACTCCTGCAAAAAGGCGACGCCCTGACCGTACAGGAACCATGGAAGTCGATGCCGAACACCGGCAAGTGGTAGGCGGCGCCGGACGAACTCGATCAACCGCCGATCTGTTTATACGCCGTAGTGATTTTTCAGCGGCAGTTGGCGAATTCGTTCGCCGGTCGCGGCAAAGATGGCGTTGCAGATAGCCGGCGCAACCGGCGGCAAGGGCGGCTCGCCGAGCCCGCGCGGTGCGTCATCGCTCGGTACGAATTGAACTTCGATTTGCGGCATGTGTTGCATGCGACACAACGGATAGTCGTGAAAATTGCTTTGCTCGACGATGCCGTCCTTGACCGTGATTTCGCCGAACAGTGCCGCGCTGAGGCCCTCGATGATGCCGCCTTCTACCTGTCGTACGGCGCCGCCGGGATTTATCAGCAAACCGCAGTCGACCGCGACACAAATCTTTTCAACCCTGAGCTTTCGTCCGGTTACCGACACTTCGGCCACTTCGGCTACCCAGGCCCCCTGGTTGTAGCTGGCAGCGATGCCGCGCCCGCGACCCTTCGGCAGCGGTTCGGCCCAGCCAGCCATGCCGGCGGCCATTTCCACGACCTTCCTGAGTCGCGGAGCCGCGAATGGAAAATCCTCGCGAACCTGCACGATTGGCGCCTCTCCAATCAGTGACAGCCAGAACCCCAGCGGATCCCTGCCGGCAGCATGCGCGAGTTCGTCGATGGCACTCGACACCACGAATACGTTTGACGAATGTTCCACCGCCCGCCACTGGCCGACCGGCACGCGCGCACTCACCAATGTATAGGTGAAGCGAAGATTCGGTACAAAGCCTGCCGGAAATTCGTAGTTGGAAATTTCCGCCGGCGAACCGTCGCGTTCCAGGTAGGTTTCGCGCGGATGGCTGGCGACCTGTTGATACCAGTAACTTACCTTGCCATTACGATCGATCCCGGCCCGGACGCGCTGTGCGCTTGCAGGGCGAAAATAGTCGTGTCGTACATCGTCCTCGCGCGTCCAGACGACCTTGACGGGTCGTCCCATTTGTTGCGACAGGACGGCGGCATCCGTTACGAAATCTGCGTAGAAGCGTCGACCGAATCCGCCGCCGCAACGCATGACGTGAATCCTTATTCGATCCAGCGCTATGCCCAGCGCTTGGCCGACCGCTTCCGCCGCCATCTGCGGATTTTGCGTGGGCGCCCAGATCTCCACACCGTTCCCGCTGACGCTGGCAGTGCAGTTCATCGGCTCCATCGTGACGTGGGCGAGGAACGGCAGTTGGTAGTGCGCGTCGATACTCGCGACGGGATCGTCCGCAGCGGCTGCCCAGTCGCCTTCCTCCCGCACAATTTCACTGTCTTGCTCAAGCGCTTTCGCGAAATCGCGCATCAACCGTATCGAGTCGTCCCGCGACTCCGGCAGTTCCCACGTTACATCGACCCGTTTGGCGCCCTGCATCGCCGCCCAGGTGCTGTTTGCAAGCACGGCGACGCCGGAAACGAAGTTCGGACAATTCGGCAGAATGATGCGGCCGCCGTAGTCGGTGTTCTTCAGCGTTCGCACATCTACTACGCCCGTTACTTTCCGCGCGTCGCTGTCGTCGACTGTCCTCGGCTGACCATCGCCGTGCGGACTGCGCAAAACGACGGCGTAAAGCATCCCCGGTAATTTCAGATCGAGACTGTACTGCTGGCGGCCATTGACGATATCGGCAATATCGACGTCCGACTTGGACTTACCAATGATTCTGTAATCGGCTCGCGACTTGAGTGCGGGCGATTCAGGCACAGGCAACTTTGCCGCGGCATCGGCCAGCTCCCCATAACCCAGCTGTCGATTACGCGCGGAGTCGCGCACGAATCCGCCGGCGGTTTTCAGTTCTGTGGCAGGTCGCTGCCAGACGTCTGCGGCCGCAGCAAGCAGCATTTCCCGGGCACTGGCGCCGGCCTGGCGCAAGGCATCGAAGTTCAGGCGAATGCTCAGGCTGCCGCCTGAAAATTGTCGTTCGAAGTCCGGGTTCCAGTCTGCCTGCTCGACATTGACAGACGACCAGTCGACGTCGAGTTCTTCCGCGATGATCATGGGCAGTGAGGTCTTTACACCCTGGCCCATCTCCGGATTCTGTGCAAAAAGTGTGATAACGCCATCACGGCCGACGCGAATCAGCGGGTGCAGCGCTATCGATCCAGCTGTCGCATGCGCCTTACCGACAAGCGGGATGCCAACGATCAGGCCGAAGCCGCCAATCGCCGAGAGGCGCAAGAACTGACGGCGGCTGATTCCGTGTTGGTGAGATTCTATGACGCCCTCCCCGGCTATTCGTCTTCTTATACCGTTTGTGGGACTGCCACGACATGCATGAGTTCCCGGATGCGCTGCCCGCGAAGCTGACTTTGCTTTAGTATTCGGGAGTCGTCTCATCACGCAGGAAAATTATCGTGGGTAAGCCCGGCAACACCGGCATCGGTCGCATCATTCGTGCCGCAGGATACTCGTCGCAGGGCCTGGCAGCGGCGTGGCGACACGAAGCCGCATTTCGCCAGGAAGTGGTGCTGACAATCGTTTTGCTGCCAGCCGCGCTCTGGCTCGGGCAAAGTGCAATCGAACGGGTGCTGCTGATCGGCGTTTGTGTCCTCATGCTGATCGTCGAACTGCTGAACTCCGCCGTCGAAGCGGCGATCGACCGGCACGGCAGCGAGCAGCATCATTTGTCCGGTCAGGCCAAAGACATGGGTTCGGCAGCCGTGCTTTTCTCGCTGTTTCTCGTCGCGCTCGTCTGGGGCGCCATTGCCTGGCAACGATTCATTGACTGACTCCCGTTGAGGGAAAAGAAGCGCCGCGATGCCAGGAACAGGACCTTATTTCTTGCGCTTTTCGCGAATATAGATCGACTTGGGCTGACCCGCGCCGAAGGACTGCTCCTTGACCTCGAACAGCTGCATGGCGTTCACAAGCGTTTTCAATTTCGAGTAGCCGTAGTTCCTCGCATCGAAGTCCGGCGATTGCTTGGCCACATTGCTACCGACCGTACCGAGTTGCGCCCAGCCGTCTTCGTCGGATGAGGCGTCAATGGCCCCTCGCAACAGGTTGATCAGCTTCGTATCCTGTTTCAGCTTGCTGGTTGGCACCTGCTTGATTGAGGTGTCGCCACTTTCCTCGGCACCGGCGCGCAATACTTCCGTGCGGATGAACTTGTCACAGGCCGAGACAAACGGTATGGGAGTTTTCTTTTCACCGAATCCATAAACAGTCAATCCAGCCTCACGAATACGCGACGCGAGCCGCGTGAAATCGCTGTCACTGGACACGATACAGAATCCATCGAAATTGCTGCTGTAGAGGAGGTCCATCGCATCGATGATCATCGCGCTGTCCGTCGAGTTCTTGCCCTTGGTATAACCGAACTGTTGCATCGGCTGAATAGAGTGCTCCAGCAAGACCTCTTTCCAACCCTTGAGCGATGGCGTCGTCCAATCCCCATATATACGTTTCACGCTTGCGGTTCCGTACTTCGCAATTTCTGCGAGCAGACCTTCCACGATCGTCGGTTGTGCGTTATCGGCGTCAATGAGCACAGCCAGTCGCTCAGCTTTCCTGTCTGATTCCAAAATTGTCATCCCCGGGTTGTTTTCGCGTTCTCTCCACCATAGCATCGGCGGACAAGTCCCACTGTATTGGCCGAATTTGGTAACTGCAAGTAATCCGGAGCACTGTTAATGAATCGAGTCTGCCAGTTAGCGTCCTGCGTAACTTTCCTGTTTCTGTGCTCGCCCACTATTGCTGCGGACGACGACCGTATCCTCTCGTCCATCGACGCGCGCTACGAGGACACGGCTCGGATCGCGCGAACTTTGTGGGAATACGCGGAAGTCGGCTACCAGGAAACCCGCAGCAGCGAGCTGCTTCAGCAGATCCTGCAGGACGAAGGATTCTCAATCGAGGCCGGTGTGGCCGGCATCCCGACGGCTTTCGTTGCCAGTTACGGCGAAGGCGGGCCGGTCATCGGCATTCTCGCCGAATACGACGCCCTGCCCGGCATCAACCAGGACGCGAGCGCCGTCCGCAGCCCTATCGAAGGCAAATCGGCGGGCCATGCCTGTGGACACAATCTTTTCGGCGCGGGCTCAATAGGTGCCGCCATCGCGGTTCGGCACTGGCTGGAAGAAAGCGGCAATCCGGGGACGGTGCGGCTTTACGGCACGCCGGCCGAGGAAGGCGGCAGCGGCAAGGTCTACATGGTGCGCGCGGGATTATTCGACGACGTCGATATCGTCTTGCACTGGCATGCGAGCGACAGGAACTCGGCGGATGCAGACACGACACTCGCCAACCGCTCCGCCAAGTTTCGCTTCAAAGGCATCTCGGCGCATGCCGCCGGCGCACCCGAGAACGCGCGCTCGGCTCTCGATGGCGTCGAAGCGTTCAATTACATGACCAACCTGATGCGCGAACACGTGCCACAGGAAACGCGCATCCACTATGTCATCACCTCGGGTGGCAGTGCACCGAACGTCGTGCCCGATTTCGCCGAAGTGTTTTATTACCTGCGACACCCCCAGGCCACCGTCGTGAAAGAGTTGTGGACGCGCATCGAGGCGGCGGCGCAGGCAGCGGCCCTGGGTACCGGAACGACAGTCGAATGGGAAATCATTCACGGCAATCATCCGCTGCTGATCAATGAGCCGCTCGCACGGATGATGGACGAGAAGCTTCGCGAAGTCGGCGGCATTTCTTACACGGCCGACGAACAGAAGTTCGCCGAAGAGATCTACCAGACCCTGCAGCATCCGGAATTGCCGCTCGGCAGCCAGAACGAAGTGCAGCCGTTCGAGATGGGGCTGGACTTCGGATCGACGGACGTCGGCGACGTGTCGATGGTCGTGCCGACCGCCGGCCTGAACACGGCGACATGGGTGCCGGGCACGCCCGCGCACAGCTGGCAGTCCACGGCGGCCAGCGGCATGACGATCGGATTCAAGGGAGCGCAGGTGGCGGCCAAGACGCTAGCGCTTGCTGCCATCGAGCTATTCGAGAACTCAGACCTGCGAACGGCAGCACGATCCGAATTTGACAAAAGCATCGGCGACGACTTTCACTACGAGGCACTACTGGGCGACCGCGCTCCGCCGCTGGACTACCGGAAGTAGCCGGGCTTAAGATTGAGCCGGGTCGTTGTCGGCGCTGCATCGGGAGGAAACGCTGATTGATTGCCCGGCCGATTCAAGCTTTATTCGCATTTGCCATCCTGGCATTTGCCGCATTGTCCGCTGTAGGAGCGGCCGACGACCCGGCAGACAAAAAACCAAGCCTCAACACATTTGCCCGACCGA
The DNA here is from genome assembly GCA_029865385.1 of Gammaproteobacteria bacterium. Taxonomy (GTDB): domain Bacteria; phylum Pseudomonadota; class Gammaproteobacteria; order Steroidobacterales; family Woeseiaceae; genus JAKEGN01. The sequence goes on along the minus strand of JAOUGX010000023.1, from coordinate 18,717 downwards.
TTGATCGTTCGCCTCCGCGATATCCTGCCACGCCTTTGAGGCGGGGCCAGGAAGGCTGGGTCATCGTGAGCTACGTCGTGCAGACCGATGGAACCGTTGCCGACCCCATCGTGGTCGATTCCAGCGGCGTCGAGGATTTCGAAAGAGCGGCGCGCGATACCGTGTTGGCCTGGACCTTTGAGCCCGCTACGCAAGACGGCAAGCCGGTTCAGCAATGCGAGACCGAGACCCAACTGACTTTTGCCATCGAGACCAGGGAACGTGGCGCCCGCAAAAAGTTCGCGAGTCGATATAAAAAAATCAGAAAACTGCTTGAAAGCGGCGACGTCGACCAGGCCGAAGCATTGCTCGATGAAGCAATGGAATTGGGAGAGTGGAATCTATACGAGTATTCGCGGCTGTGGCTTCTGGATGCATCTGTCGCGCACGCGCGCGGCGATGCGCGAGCACAGCTAAGAGCCCTCAACCGGGCCATTGGAAAAAAGGGCGATTTTGTAGAGAACAAGGTCGTATCGGCGGTGATGCCGCTGATGCTGCAGCTCGAGCTGACGCTTTCCGACTACTCGGCCGCTATCGCAACCTATGACGAGATGAAGAAGCGCTCGAAGATTCCCGATGAATACCAAGCGCTCGTCGATGCCGTCAACAACATCATCGCCGCTGTTGAAAGCGAACGGATTCTGCGCAGTCCTGCGCAGCTGTCGTCTTGCCACGATTGCGAGGGCCGATGGACCTACAAGCCGCTCAGGCGAACATTCGAGTTTGCAAATATTGTCGGATCGCTGGACGAGCTTGAACTGCGCTGCGACTGGAGGCTCTACCGCAGCGCGATCACGGAAGACAGGTCGTGGAAAATTCCCGAAAGCTGGGGTGATTGCCAGCTGAATGTCTACGGAGTATCCGAAACCACCTTCGATTTTCTCGAGTTTCCTGAGGCTACCGAAACCCTACCCGTCGTCTCAAGCAGCGCAAATTAGACTGATCGTCGCACTGAAGGTCGTCCGGCGCTCACCTATCGCGCGCGAATGTCGACACTGGCTGGCCGGGGCATCAAAGGCGGCAGTCCGTCCGCGCCGATTTTCTCGCGCTCGTCTTCGAGCACCGAGAACGATCGAAGCGCTTTCGCCAGGCGCTCGCCGTCCCACGGAACGTTGTGCGGGCCGTAGCTGGCATTGCAAAGTACGCGCAGTTCCCTGGCCAGCGGGTCGGAAACGCGAGTTGCGAGTTCGCCCATGCTGCGAGGCGCGCCGACCGGCCATTGCAGGCGGCTCCAGCCGAGCAATGACTCTTTGACGCCGTTTGCATCGCCGTCCAGCGCGGCCTTCCTCGCCGCTTTCAGGAATTTCGATTGCTGCTTGTGCAAGGGCGGTTCTTCCGGCTCGCGCGGCTTGCGTGCGGGTCGCGAAGACAACCACCACGCCAGCACGGTCAACGCCCACAGTGCCGCAAGACCCATGCTGATCTGCTGCCACAGCGTGCTTTGCACGACGATCGTTTCGACAGCAGCGCCTTCGTCAACCTCGGCAGTTTCAATTTCCTGCGGCGGTGGCGGCAATGCATTTGCCGACGGCAGGATGTTGATGGTCGTCCCCGGAAGGCTGGCGATTTCCCAAACGCCGCTGTCGATGTTCCACCAGGGCAGTTGCAGTTCGGGAAGCTCGACAACACCGGGCACGATACCGATCATTGCGTACTGGTCCTTGCGCGTGGCCAGAATGCCTTTGGGCACGGCCGAGTTACGCAATTCCGGTTTGTCGGGATAGACCTTGATGTTATCCGACACCGCCGGCTCGACGACCGGGATCTGCGTCTCCAGTTGTCCCAGCGCGGTCACCCGGATGTGCCGCGTCACCGGCTCGCCGGCGGGGAGATTGTCCGGCGAGCGGGACCATTCCTCCGTCAGCTCGACCGACTTCGCCGGTAGCCATGCCGCGTTCGGAAAATCGACGGGCGGCGGCGGAATCGGCGCGACCAGCACGTTGATCGGATCCGACTCGAAAACTTTTCGTCCAGTGATGCGACCGTCCTGCAGAACACGCGCCTCGAATCGTGCCGGTGCGATGTTCAGCTCGCCGCTTTCCTGCGGAAACAGCGCATACACGCGCTCGACCACGTTGTAGGCCTTGCCGTTCAGGATCGAATCGTAGGTGCGCTCTTCACCCGCCACTTCGCTGAGCACTTCGACGCCTTCGACGGCGAGATCGCTGAGGCGCGGTTGCCTCGTCGCAACGGCGCGGTAAACCTTCACCGTGTACAGGATCTGCGCCTGTACGAAACTCTCGGTGTGGTCCACTTCGCTGGTGACGAAAATATCGGCTTCGCCCGGCATCACATCGGCCTGCGGCTGCACGGTAATCATCAGCGGCTGACTTTGTTCCGGGCCCACGACAATCGGCGGAATCGTCAGTTCACCATCGCGCTGCGCCATCAGCACGTAAGTCCAGGTGCGACTCCGCGAAATCTGCCCGTTGACGATAGTTGTGTTGCTGAGCTGGCTGGTCGAGCCAATGTAGAAATCCTGCTCGAGCGCGGTGACATCGGGCACGGTATCGATCGCGGAATCGACCGTGACCTTCAGTGTGAAGGATTCGTTCAGCTCGACCTCATCGCGATCGACGCTCGCGATGACAGCAGCTCCGGAGACGGCCGGCAGCAGTGCAGCAAGTACCGCTGCGATTACGAAACATTTTCGCGTGTTGGTTCGCAAGTTACCAACTACCATGGTTCTGCCTCATCGTCGGGCCACAGGGTGTTGCCGTCCTGGTCGCGCCCCATGCGCTGATACTGATATTGAAACTTCCGGCGTAAAAGACCGCCGGGATCGTTCGGGATGCGTCGCAGCCATTGCTCCATCGCCTGCTGCTGCTCCTGCATGCGACGCATCTGCTCGGCTTCCGCCTGGCTCATCGACTGTTCGCTCTCGGCTTCGCCCTGTTGTTGCTCCGCCTGCTGTGCCGCGCGCTCGAGTTCCTGCTGCATGGCTTCGAGATCTTCCTGGCTCATCTCTTCGTCACGTACCGACGATTCGCCTTCCTGCGACTGGTCGCCGGCTTCGCCTGCCGATCCTTCCTGGCTCTGCTGCTGCGACTCGCTGTCGCTCTCCGATTGCTGCCCGCCGCCGCCCTCGTTCTCCGATTGCTGCCCGCCCTGCTGATCGCCTTGCGAATCCTGTTGCTGCTGCGCCGCTTCTTTCAGCAGGTCACGGTTATAGATAGCGTCTTCCATCTGCGGATCGATCTCGAGCGCCTGGTCGTAGGCATCGATCGCGGACTCGAACTCGCCAAGACGCGCCAGTGCATTGCCCAGGTTGTACAGGCTGTCGGCGTCCTCTCCGTCGGCGAATCCTGCCGCGCTGCCACCGTAGTCACCCGCGCGGTAGCTCGCGACCGCGCGCCAGGACGGGTCCTTGAACAGTTCCGCCGCTTCCGCCGCGTCACCCTGCTCCAGTTGCCGTTCGCCTTGCTGGTCCTTGTTGCGCCACAAGTCCTGCCAGCTGAACGCCTCTGCGTTCTGTGGCAGCGGCAGCACGAACAACACGAGTAGCAGCACCAGCCCGCGACGAAACGCCAACGCCGCCAGCGGCACCAGGATCAGCAACAGCCAGGGGCCTTCCTCGCGCCACTGATCCGTTGCTACCGATCCGTCGGCATTGCTGGCATCGGCAATCTCGCCCGACAGCAGCGTGTCGATGTCGCGATCGTCGGCACTGAGTGTCGTGTAACGGCCGCCGCCCTCCGAGGCGAGTCGACGCAATTCCTGAACTTCGAGTTTCGGCACGGCAATATTGCCGCTGCGATCGGTAACGAATCCGCCGCCGGCTTTTGGAATCGGCGCTCCCTGCAGCGTGCCGACACCCAACACTGACAGCGTGTACCCCGCTGTGCGGAGATCGCGCGCGGAACGTTCGGCACCGTCACTCGAACCGCCGTCTGTGATCAGCAGCACCTCGCCGTAACCGACGCCGGCCTGTTCGAGCAATTGCCGTCCCTTGTCGATGGCGGCGGGCGGGTAACTTCCGCGGCTCGGCATGATGTCGGTACTCAAACTATTTACCAGCGATGCGACCGTGTCCGCATCGCTTGTCAGCGGCGTTACCGTAAACGCGTTCGCGGAATACACGACCAGCGCGGTCTGCCCGCTCTTGCGGCGCTCGAGAATGTCGAGAATCTTCAGTTTGGCGCGCGTCAGCCGGCTTGGCGTCAGGTCCTGTGCATCCATCGAATAAGACAGATCGAGAGCGATGACTATCGCCTGCTCGGAACGGAACACCGGTTGTTCCACGCGGTTCCAGCTCGGGCCCGCAATCGACAGGATGGCAATGACTCCGCCGAGAACCATGAGCCACCAGCGATAGTTCACACCTTTGACCTGTTTTCGTGCGAGCACGTACGGTGCCAGAGCCGGATCGACAATGCGTTGCCAGCTGCCGGGCGCCAATTGGCGACGCAACATCGCGAATGCGAGCAATGCGATCGCCGCTATGCCCCACAGCCATTCCGGGCGCAGGAAGTGAAACTCAGCCGGCATGGGCTTTCACCTTCGCCATGCGGCCCATGCGCAGGCCGGCGAACAAATTCATCAACGCGAGAAATGCCGACAACGCGATAGCGCCGCCGAGCGGCAGATAATAGAGAGACTTCACCGGCCGGAAACCGGCTTCGGGTTCGGCTACGGGTTCCATCTCGTCGAGCAGCCGGTAGATTTCCTGCAGCCCAGCCGTATCCTTTGCGCGGAAGTAACGTCCGCCGGTCAGGTTCGCGATTTGCGTCAATGTTTCTTCGTCGAGATCTGCCGACGGATTGACGCGCCGCAAACCACCGGTAATTGACGACACCACCATTTGTTCCGCGCCTATGCCGATCGTGTAGATGCGCAAGCCGATTTGCTGCGCGAGTTCGGCCGCCTTGATCGGGTCGACCTCGCCGGCGGTATTGGCGCCGTCGGTCAGCAATACGAGCACTTGCTCGTCGGCCATCTCGCCCTGGTCGTGTATGCGTTTGACGGCCAGCGTGATCGCATCGCCGATTGCCGTTTTCTCGCCCGCCAAACCGATGAACGCTTCGAGCAAGAGGATTTTCACGGTCTCTCTATCGAGCGTCAGAGGTACCTGCAGGTAGGCGCGCTCCCCGAAAAGTATGAGCCCGATGCGATCGCCTTCGCGACGGCCGATGAAATCGCTGGCTACTGCCTTGGTTGCGGTCAGGCGATCGACACGACGGCTGCCCAGTTCGAAATCCTTGGCGTCCATGCTGCCGGACAGATCCACGGCCAGCATCAGGTTACGGCCCGATACCGGCACCTCGAGTTCATCGCCGATACGCTGCGGCCGGCTCGCCGCCAGTACCAGCAGTATCCACGCGATGATCGCAACCCAGAACCGCCAATTCAGCAACTGCTCTGCTTCCGAACGTTCGCCGAGCACCGCGAAACCACGGAAGCTCGGCACTTTCAAACCCGCTTCCTGTGTGCTGACCACCGGCGGCAGAAGTTTTCTTGCCAGCCAGGGTAGCGGCAATGCCAGCAGCATCCACGGCCAGGCCAGCGACCACATCAGGCGCCTGCCTCGCGCAGCGGCGTCTGCAATCGCAGGCGCACGGTATCGATCAATGCCTCTACGCGGGTTTCGGTATCCCTGTCGTCCGGTCGAATGTACGGGAGAGTACTGATGAGCTGTCCCGGCCCGGCCGTAAATGGCTTTCCATCCATGCCCTGGTCCAGCCAGGCAAGCCAGCTCTGACCGGTGAGCCCCGCCACTTCGTCGCGCGGTGCATAGGCAAGCATTGCGCGGCGCAGCAATTGCGAGAGTTTCTTCGACAACGACACCGTATCGATGCCGCGCCTGTATTCGAGCTCAACTTTCTTCAGTTCCCGGAGTGCAATGCGCCGTGGCCGGCTTGCGCGCCAATGCAGAAACGCACGACGAAGCAGGTAAACAACACCGGCGATAGCCAGGCCGATCAGGATCCACCAGCCGGGTGCGAGTGGCCACCAGCCGATGGCTTCCGGCAGGTGCAAATCGCGCAATGGAATCTGTTCCGGATCCATTGCAGTTACGCTATCCGCTTGCCGAGCGATTGTTGCAGGCTTTGCACGGGATCGTCGCGCGTGGACATACGCAGCAAGTGCACGCCGTATCGCTGGCAGAATTTCTCGAGCATTTGCCTGCGCTCTTCGAACACACGCTGATAATCGCGGCGCGCGCCGGCAGCATAAGTATCTATCGCCATTTCCTGGTCGTGACTCACCAGGCGATAACGCCCCGGCGGTGGCAGTTCTTGCTCCAGCGGATCATGAATAAACACGGCCAGCACTTCGTTATGCCGCGCGATACCGGCGACATAGGACTGTGCCGATCGCGAGAAACCGACGAAGTCGCTGAGAATCACGACCAGGCTTCCCGGCCGTGCTACTCGACGCAATGCCGACATCGCCTGCGTCAGGGCCGGCTCTTCTTCAGGTGCCGGCGCGTGCTCATCCACTTGCCAATCCGCGTGTTCCGCGAGTTCGTGCAGGTAGCGCAACGCAGCCTGCCGCCCGAGCTTGGGTTTCAGTTCGCGATGCGTCGTGTCGCCGAAAATCAGGCCGCCGAGGCGATCACCGCGGTGATGCGCGGCCCATGCAATGAGCGCTGCGGCGTTGCTTGCCTGCACGGACTTGAATGCGCCCTGCGTTGCAAAGTGCATGTTGCTGCGCAGGTCGAGCACGACCAGAACGGGTCGCTCCCGTTCCTCGCGAAAAAGCTTGGTATAGGCTTCGGTGCTGCGCGCCGTCACACGCCAGTCGATATTGCGCGGATCGTCACCCGGCTGATACGGCCGTGACTCGTCGAACTCCATGCCACGACCGCGGAAATGCGAAACGTAGGCTCCGGCCTGCAGCGAATTCACTCGCAGTACGTCCAGCGCAATCGCCCGCGCAGGCCCGGCCAGCCTGATCAACCCGACCTGGCTGACACTGACCGGCGATGCGTCTGCTTGTAACTTGTCGTGTCGCACGATGATCACAGAATCACCTAGGGTACGCCGACGCCGTCCAGTACGCCTTCGATAATGGTGTCGGAAATAACGCCATCGGCCTCGGCTTCGAAACTCAGGACCAACCTGTGTCGAAGTACGTCCGCAGCAACTGCCTGAATGTCTTCCGGTCCGACATAGTCCTGGCCCTTGAGCCACGCATGCGCGCGCGCACTTCGGTCTATACCCATGCAAGCGCGCGGACTTGCACCGTACATGACCTGCCCGGCGAGCGACGGATTGACCGCACCCGGATTTCGCGTGGCCACAACGATGTTGACGATGTACTGCTCCAGCTCGTCGGCGAGGTGCAGACCGAGAATTGCCTGGCGCGCTTCCATGATTGCCGATTCAGGCAATATCTCCGGCGGCTGGAACTGGTCACGCTTTCGCGACTTTGCCTCGTCGCGATTCAACACCAGGATGCGGCGCTCGTCTTCGGGAGTCGGGTAACCGACCTGCACGTGCAGCAGGAAGCGGTCGAGCTGCGCTTCGGGCAGAGGATAGGTACCTTCCTGCTCGATCGGGTTCTGCGTCGCCATTACCATGAACAGCTCGGGCAACGGGTAACTTTTTTCGCCGACGGTGATCTGCCGCTCTTCCATGGCCTCGAGCAGCGCGGATTGCACCTTTGCCGGAGCGCGATTGATTTCATCGGCAAGGATCAGATTGTGAAACAACGGTCCCTCGCGAAATACGAAAGTACCTTCCTGAGGTCGGTAGATCTCCGTGCCGGTCAGGTCAGCCGGCAACAGGTCCGGTGTGAACTGCAGGCGGTGGAAGTCCCCCTCGATGCTCTCGGCCAACACCTTGATTGCGCGGGTTTTCGCGAGTCCGGGTGCCCCTTCGACCAGCAGATGCCCGTCGCAAAGCAAGGCAATCAGCATGCGATTAATCAGGTGCGCCTGGCCAATGATCAGGCGGCTGGCATGCGCCTCGAGTTGTTGGAATTGTTCTGCAAGGGTCATCAAGGGCTCCGACGGCCAAAACGGCGTGCCATTGTAGTGATGATGCGCTGGCAGTCCAAGCTGTCGCGATCGGCTGGCGTGGCGGCTTCGCTGTATTGCCCGCAATTTACCCCGGCGAACCTCGTGGCCCCGTCACATCACTGCTTTTGAGTAATAATGAACCTCCTGTGACCACCCGGGCCGGAATACATTGCAAGAGATTTTCAGGATCTTCAGCCGCGTGAAGCTGCGGGTCGCCATAACAGGCTTCATGCCACTGCTGATTATCTCCGCCTGTAGCGACCCAGCTCCCGTCGCGAAAGCACCGGCCCGCGCTTGTGGCACGGATGGCGGTCTAAGAGTCGAATTCTACGGCGGGCTGGAGACGGCAATCGAATGGAATTCGAATCAGCTGGAATGCCAGGGAATGCCGCGACCGAACGGTGCCGGAGCACGACTGCGATTCGCCGGAAAAGTCGGCAATGGAAAGGAAAGCGTTCCGTTGGCGATCATTCTCGGCATCCCGAGCCTCGAACGCGGCCAGAGCAGCAAGGAACTGCCGACCAATGTCACCGTGATCGATGAAGCGCACGGGCGCTTCTTTGCTACGCAGGATGTCGATTCGTGCTGGAGCGATATCGACAGACACCAACCTTCAGATAATTCGTCCACGCGCCCCGGCGAATATGTCGTAGACGGAATTCTTTACTGCGTGTCACCTCTTGCCGAGTTGCACGGCAGTGGTAGCTTGCGCCTGTCCGACCTGCATTTCACCGGGCTGATTGACTGGAAAACGCCCGAGTGAAGCGAATCGGCATATTTCTGGCTTTGTTGCTGCAAGCCGGCCACGGCTTGCTTGCCCAGGAATACCAGGTGGCGGATCTTGCCGAGGCTTTCAGCCAGGGCGTGATCGTAATCGAAGCCAACCGGCATGCCTGCCACCGCTTTGACGTCTTTATCGCGGAAACCAACGCGCAGAAACAGCGCGGGCTGATGTTCGTCAGGAAATTACCGCCGCAGACCGGCATGTTGTTCATCTATCGAGATGCGAACATCCACTCGATGTGGATGAAGAACACCTACATTCCTCTGGACATGTTGTTTATTCGCGGTGATGGCCGGGTATCGTCGGTGGCGAGAAATACCGAACCGCTGTCGCTGCGTTCGGTAGGCTCGACAGAACCGGTCAACTTCGTGCTCGAGCTGAACGCCGGGGAAACCGAGCGACTGTTCATCGACGCGGGCAGCCTGCTGGTCTTCTAGTACTACCTCGAGAAAAAGGGGCCGGATACATTTTTGGCAAAAAGGGGCCGGATACATTTTTCCATGAAAAATGTATCCGGCCCCTTTTTGCCTGTCAGAGGACCGCGGCGACAGACTCCGCGAGATAGCCGACGTTCTTGCTGGTAATGCCGGCAACGTTGATGCGACTCGACCCTACCATGTAAACGCCGTATTCGCTCTTCAGCTTATCAACCTGCGCTTCGTTTACGCCGAGAAAGGAAAACAGCCCATTGGCCCGGGTGACATGACTGAAGTCGTGCCCGGGAGCGGTGGTTTTCAGTGCGTCCACGAGTTTGCTGCGCATGGCCTTCAATCTGCCGCGCATCGCATTGACCTCGGCGATCCATTCTGCATTGAGGTCCTTGTTGGCAAGGATGCGGCGCACGACGGCGGCGCCGTGATCCGGCGGCATCGAATACATCGTGCGCACGATGTTGTGCGCCTGGCTGCGCAGTATGTCGCGGGCAGCTCTGTCCGTACCGACAATGGACAACGAACCGATGCGGTCGCGATAGAGCGCAAAGTTTTTGGAGCAGGAAGCCGCAACGATCATTTCCGGCACTTTGCGGAACAACAGGCGCACGGGCCACGCGTCCTCTTCGAGACCTTCCGCAAAGCCCTGATACGCCATGTCGACGAACGGGACCAGTTTGCGATCTGTGATCAGCGCGGCCACCTGCTGCCATTGATCACGAGACAGGTCCATACCGGTAGGATTGTGGCAACAACCGTGCAACAGCACCATGTCGCCTGCCGGTACGGAAGAAAGCGTCTCGAGCAACTCATTGAATCGAACTGACTTGCTGTGCGGATCGTAGTAGGAGTAGGTTTTCAGCGATACGCCGGCGCCGCCGAGCAATGGCACATGATTCGCCCAGGTCGGATCAGGCACCCAAAGAGTGGTGTCCTTGCGCGCACGCATGATCAGACCCGCCGCGACGCATAGCGCTGCTGATCCGCCTGGAGTATGCAATGTCACGATTCTCTCGTGCTGTGCGTTGTCGGCGCCGAAAATCAGTCCCTGGATCAAATCGTTGAAAACCGGATCGCCGCCTGACCCAAGATAAGTTTTGGATTCCTGCTCTGCCAGCAACATCTTTTCCGCACGCTTCACCGAAGTGAGAATCGGCGTTTCACCTTTCTCGTTGCGATAGACACCCACGCCGAGATCGATCTTTTGCGGCCTCGAATCATTCTGGTATTCAGAGATCAGACGCAAGATGGCGTCCGCGGGCTGCGCCTTCAGATTTTCGAACAAGTGACTTCTCCGGTTGCTTGAATACGGTTCCTGACGTGCGCTTTGCATTGTACACACAGCCTGTCGCGCCGCGGGGAAGGAACTCGAATCAGAGCTGGTCGAGAGGAATCTTCAGGTAGGAAACCGAATTGTCTTCGACCGCGGGCAGATGGCCCGCCCGTATATTTATCTGGATGGCCGGCAAGATCAGCGACGGAAGCGACAAAGTACTGTCTCTCGCCTGGCGCATCGCCACGAAGTCTTTACGTGAACGGCCCGCGCCAATATGGATGTTGGACTTCCGTTGTTCGCTGATCGAAACACAGTAACGCAACTCCCGGCCTTGCGGGGGATAGTCGTGACACATGTAATAGGTGGTGTCATCCGGCAGAGCGAACAGCGTCTGGATCGAATCATAAAGCAGTCCCGCATCGCCACCCGGAAAGTCGCAACGTGCCGTACCGTAGTCGGGCATGAAAAGCGTATCCCCGACAAAAGCGGCGCTGCCTGCCAGGTAGGTCACGCTGTCGCTGGTATGGCCCGGCGTAGCGATGACGCGGCAGTCGATCGAGCCGATGCGGAAGACCTGACCGTCCGAGAACAGCTGATCGAACTGGCTGCCGTCACTGCGAAACGGCGCCTTCAGATTGAACAGACTTGCGAAGTGCTCCTGAACCTTGCGAATGCCGCCGCCGATCGCAACCTTGCCACCCAGGCGCGATTTCAGTGTCTGCGCCGCACTCAAATGGTCAGCGTGCGCGTGCGTCTCGAGAATCCACTCGAGTTCGAGTTTGTTGTCTTCAAGGTACTGGCAGATCACATCAGCCTGATTCGTATCCGTTCGGCCGGAAACGACAGAGAAGCCGAGAACCGGATCGATGACCGCGGCCTTCGAGGTCAGCGGATCGGCGACTACATAGGAAAGAGTCCCGGTCGGGGCATCATGGAAGTGCTGGATATTGGCGTCTGGCATTACCATTTCCGGCCGAAGACGATGCGCGAATACGCATCAATACTCGTTAACGGCCGAAAAAAGCCCCGCAGAAATGCGGGGCTTCGATTCGAATCAGGCTTTTGGCGCCCAGACGGAACACCAGCCGTTTGCGCTAACTACTTTACCGGGGAATATCTGGCAGGGACGCCACGCTTCGCCGTCCTCACCCTGCACCAATGCACAATTCGCGCAATGCTGCTCTGCAGCCGGGTTGGCTCGGGACGCCGGATCAACGGTGCTGGCATCGTGGGTGTACTTCATGGACTTGGCAACCGGATCGTCTTCACTCAGTTGCGGCATGCCTTGCGCGCGCGCTTCCGCGCCAGGACGAACGAAGCAGCCTGCCGCGGCAACGGCAGAGAGCTGGATGAATTTGCGCCTTGCGATTTTGCTCAAGGGAATCTCCTGTCTGGAACTTGTTGAAAACTGTGCTGCACTTTTGAGACGTCGCGTATCTTAGTTTGATTCGGAAAGAATCGCGACCCCTTCAACGTTACAGTCGAGTTGTTGCGAATGGTTCGCATTTTCAATGCGTATCGACGCGAATACCAGTCACAACAAACGCTCCTGATTCTAAGCGGCGAAGCTGAACGGCAGTTGAACGGGAGATTGCAGGAAATAAGTGTGAGCGCCCTCACAAACCGCCACCGTCAGCATTCCCGGATTTTTTCCCTGTTGCATAATGCAGGTCAACAACAACGACGCATCTTGCGTCATCAAAAGCCGGAACAACAATCTATCGTGAAATATTCGGGCCGGAAACACCGCACAATTTGCGCCGTGCATCGGGCAGCTTCGATGCTGTTGGCGAGCCTGGCGACTTGTTTGCCGCATGCCGACGCGCGAGCGCAGCCGGTTGTTCACGATTACACCGTAACTATTGATTATTCGATGACCAATCTTTGGGTCGAGGCGCGCTTCCGTCATCCTGTCGAAAGCGTCACGGCCAGGTCTCGGGATGCCGGAAAATTTCTTGTCGACGTTCGTGGCTGCGACAGTACCAGCAATATCCGGTTGCGCAACCGGCGCATGTTGCTGCCGGAAGATGGAATCACCTGCCTGAATTACACGGTCGATCTCGGCCGTGCGGCGAAGGAAAACAGGCAAAACAGGACCCTGAGCGCACAGAATATCGTTGTTTCTCCATCAATCTGGCTTTGGCGGCCGGAGCTTGCCGGATCGACCGAGTTACACCTGCAATTTCGATTGCCGGAGGGCACATCCGTATCAGTACCCTGGCAACCCGTCGACAGCGAAGAGCATCGTTTTCTGCTGCGGGACTCCCCGGAAAGTTCGAATGCACCTGCGGCATTTGGCTCGTTTGATTATCGCGAACTGGCGGTGCCCGGTTCGACACTGCGGGTCGCGTTGTTGAGGAGCGAGCAGGAAAAAGATGCTGCGGGGATATTCGACTGGGTCCGTGCGACCGCAACGGATGTCAGCCTGGCATACGGGCGTTTTCCGAGCCCCATGCCGCAAGTCCTGATCATCCCGGTCGGTAACAGCCGTGAGCGAAGCAGCGGCGCGGTGCCGTTCGGCCAGGTCATTCGCGACGGCGGCGAAACCGTGTTGCTCTATATCAATGAGACAGAACCACAAAGTGCATTCCTCGAAGACTGGACTGCAACGCACGAATTCAGTCACCTGTTGTTGCCGTACATCGATCGACGGCACAAGTGGATATCGGAAGGGTTCGCGCAGTACTACCAGAATATCCTTCTCGCGCGCTCGGGCGCATACGAGGAACAACACGCCTGGCAAAAGATCTACGACGGGCTGGAGCGCGGCAGGCTGTCGCGGCCGGAGCTGTCGCCGAATGAAGCCGCGGAAGGCGGTGTGCGAACAGGGTTGATGAAGATCTACTGGAGCGGCGCGGCAATTGCACTGATTGCAGACGTCGGTCTGCGCGAGCTCTCCGGCGGCAGGGAATCGCTGGACACGGTGCTGGAACAGCTGCAAACCTGTTGCCTCCCGTCGGATCACGTGTGGTCGGGTCCCGAACTGTTTGCACAAATGGACGCGCTCACCGACTTCCCGGTCTTTCTGTCGCTGTACCGGCGATACGCCGATACAGCCGGATTCCCGGACACCGCCGATGTCCTCGAACGGCTGGGCGTCCAGGTGTCTGACGGCAAGGTCAAGGTACGCAAGAACGATATCCGGCTGGCCATTACAGCGCCGGACGCCGAAGCAAGCCGACATCGCGAAAAACTGGCCGCCAATTAACAGCAGTATGGTCTCCCGGCCCGACAGACCGGCTGATATATACTGTTCCGCCCGGGCACGCAGCGGAACCGGCCATGAACGGCAACAGCCTCGCCATCGATATCAGCAAGATAAACGGTGACCAGCAGGTAATTACAGAAGACAGCGTCGCAGTCGAAGAACCGCTGGAGATCCAGTTGATATCGTCTGCGGCCGACGGCGCTGCGGCAAAGAGCATCTCGATTACCATGCGAACGCCGGGCGACGACGCCGAACTGGCACTCGGCTTCCTGTACACCGAAGGCATCATCGCGTCGCATACCGAGGTAGCAGACGTTGGTCACACGGGACCCGTCGGCGACATCAGCGGACAGCGCAATACCATTCGCGTTCGTCTCGGGTCCGGCGTCGCCATCGACTTCGACCGCCTGCAAAGACACTTTTATACGACTTCGAGTTGCGGCGTCTGCGGCAAAGCGTCGCTCGATGCGTTGAAAGTCGCCGGCACGAAGTCGCTGCTTGATGCACAGCCCCGCTTCCCGCCTGCGCTGATTACCAGCATGCCGGACAAGCTTCGCGAGCAACAACATCTGTTTTCGACTACCGGCGGGCTGCACGCCGCGGCAGCTTTCGATTCATCAGGTGAAATCGTGGTCCTGCGTGAGGACGTCGGACGGCATAATGCCGTGGACAAGGTCGTCGGCTGGCTTTTGAGCGCGAGGCGCCTGCCAGCCAGCGATCTCGGCCTGATTGTCTCCGGACGGGCCAGTTTCGAGCTGATGCAAAAAGCGCTGGTAGCGGGAATCCCGCTGCTGGCCGCCGTCGGGGCGCCGTCGAGTCTCGCGGTACAGGTCGCGAGGGAATTCGATATGACGCTCATCGGTTTTCTTCGCGGCGGTCAGTTCAATCTCTATTCCGGTGGCGAAAGGATTCTGTGATATATGCCGGCCCGATACGACAGGAACATCGCAACGGAAATCATCAATCGCTTCGGCGCGAAGCCGGAGATGCTGGTGCAGATCCTGCATGCATTCGTCGAACGTTATTCGTTCATCGCCGAAGATGCCATTCGGCAGATCGCAGACGAACTGAATCTGTCGCGCGCTGAGGTTCACGGTGTTGTCAGCTTTTATCACGACTTCCGTACGAAACCCGCCGGCAAGCGCGTGATAAAAATCTGCCAGGCTGAAGCCTGCCAGGCTATGGGCAGCCGCAAACTCACCGCGCATGCCGAAAAAAAGACCGGTGTCGCACTGGGAGGTACGGACGAAGACGGCGAACTGACGCTGGAAGCTGTTTATTGCCTCGGTAATTGCGCGTGCTCGCCGGCGGTAATGGACGGCGACCGCGTCTACGGTCGAGTCGACGCGAAAGGTTTCGACCGAATTCTCGCCAGAGGGCGGCGGCAATGAGCACAACGACGATATTCGTTCCCCGCGAAACCTCGGCGATTTCGCTGGGCGCCGATGAAGTCGCGGACAAGATCGACGCGTGGATAAGAAAGAGCGGCAGTAAAATTTCACTGGTACGGAACGGGTCGTGGGGAATGTGCTGGCTGGAGCCGATGGTCGAGGTGCAGACCGCCAAGGGCAGGATCGCTTATGGGCCCGTGTCGCCGGACGATATCGAATCACTGATCGAATCGGATTTCGTCAGCGGCGGCAAGCATGCACTCCGACTCGGCCCGACAAAAGATATCGACTGGCTTGCCCGGCAACAGCGCTGGACTTTTTCTCGATGCGGCCTGACCGACCCGTTGTCGATTGACGACTATCGCAGCAACGGCGGCTTTGCGGGAATCGAGAAAGCAATCGCTGGCGGTGCGGATGCCGTGCTCGAAACCGTCAAGGCTTCGGGACTTCGCGGACGCGGCGGTGCCGGATTCCCCACCGGGATCAAGTGGCAGACGGTTGCGAGTGCCAAAGGCGATCAGAAATACATCGCCTGCAACGCAGACGAAGGCGACAGCGGAACGTTCTCCGATCGCATGTTGATGGAGGGCGATCCGCTGACGCTGATCGAAGGCATGGCCATCGCCGGATTCGCGGTCGGCGCCAGCAAAGGCTACGTGTACCTCCGGTCGGAGTACCCGCTGGCAAGAAAGGTATTCAGCCAGGCATTGTCGCTCGCGCGCGAGCACGGCCTGCTCGGCAAGGACATCCTGGGAAGCGGTTTCGATTTCGATATCGACCTGCATATCGGCGGCGGCTCCTACGTCTGCGGGGAAGAAACAGCAATGCTCGAAAGCCTGGAAGGCAAGGCCGGCGTCATTCGTTTCAAACCGCCGTTGCCGGCCATCGAGGGCCTGTTCGGCAAACCGACCGTCGTGAACAACGTCATCACGCTGGCCTCGGTGCCGGAAATCGTCGCGTCCGGTGGCGGGGCCTATGCCGAATACGGGCCCGGCCGTTCCAAGGGCACGCTCGCCTTCCAGCTCGCCGGCAACATCAAACGCGGCGGCCTGGTCGAACTCGCCTTCGGCGCGACACTTCGGCAACTGATAGACGACTTCGGTGGCGGCACGGCATCGGGCCGTCCGGTCCGCGCGGTACAGGTCGGCGGGCCGTTGGGCGCCTACTTCCCGGAATCGCTGCTCGACACGCCGCTGGATTATGAAAAATTCAGCGCTTTGGGCGGCATGGTAGGCCATGGCGGAATCGTCGTTTTCGATGATACCGTCGACATGGGCGCCCAGGCCCGTTTCGCGATGGAATTCTGCGCCATCGAATCCTGCGGCAAGTGCACACCCTGCAGGATCGGCTCTGTGCGCGGGGTCGAGGTGATTGACCGGATTCTCGGCAATGAGAACCGTGAGGCCAATCTCGCCCTGCTGTCAGAGCTTTGTGACACGATGGTGGACGGTTCCCTGTGTGCCATGGGCGGCCTGACCCCGTATCCGGTCCGTAGTGCGCTAAAATACTTTCCCGAGGACTTCGAATCCACGGCAGGAGACAGGCGATGAGCCTCAATAAAGAAACCGATCTCGGCACGCCGGCCAGCAATAGCGGGCGTTCCGTCAAAGTCGAAATCGACGGCTTGCCGGCGACGGTCAAAGCCGGCGACACCATCCTTCGCGCGGCGCGCGAAACCGGCATCGACATTCCGAAACTCTGTGCAACCGACAGCCTGAAGCCCTTTGGCTCCTGCCGGCTGTGCCTGGTCGAGATCGAGGGGCGCAAGGGCTATCCGGCGTCGTGCACCACGCCTATCGAGGAAGGCATGGTCATTCACACCCAGACACCGGCGCTGGCCAAACTGCGTCGCAATGTCATGGAGCTCTATATTTCCGATCATCCGCTGGACTGCCTCACCTGTTCCGCCAATGGTGACTGCGAATTGCAGGACATGGCCGGCGCCGTGGGCCTGCGCGAAGTGCGTTACGGCTTCGAAGGCGAGAATCATCTGTTCGAGGCCACCGACGACAGCAACCCGTATTTTTCCTTCGACCCGAGCAAGTGCATCGTCTGCTCGCGTTGCGTGCGCGCCTGCGATGAAGTCCAGGGCACATTTGCGCTGACCATCGAAGGCCGCGGATTCAATTCCAAAGTATCCGCCAGCATCGGTGAGAAATTCCTCGATTCCGAATGCGTGTCCTGCGGCGCCTGTGTGCAGGCCTGCCCGACCGCAACGCTGATGGAAAAAACCATCATCGATCACGGCCAGCCGGAACGCAGCGTACTGACGACCTGCGCCTATTGCGGTGTGGGCTGCTCGTTCAAAGCCGAGATGAAAGGCGACCAGGTCGTGCGCATGACGCCGCACAAGGACGGGTTGGCCAATCATGGCCACAGCTGCGTCAAGGGCCGTTTCGCCTGGGGTTACGCGACGCACGCCGATCGCGTGCTCGATCCGCTGGTCCGCGACAGCACCGACGAACCGTGGCGCAAAGTCAGCTGGGACGAAGCGATCTCTTTTGCCGCGAAACGCTTCAAGGAAATCCAGGCAAAGTACGGGCGCAAATCGGTAGGCGGCATCACGTCTTCACGCTGCACCAATGAAGAAGTCTTCATCGTGCAGAAACTGGTACGCGCCGCGTTCGGCAACAACAATGTCGATACCTGTGCTCGCGTCTGTCATTCGCCGACCGGCTATGGATTGAAAAAAACTTTAGGCGAGTCCGCCGGCACGCAGCCATTCGACAGCGTCATGGATGCCGATGTCATTATCGTCATCGGCGCCAACCCGACCGAAGGTCACCCGGTATTTGCATCGCAAATGAAGCGCCGGCTGCGCCAGGGCGCGAAACTGATCATCGTCGACCCGCGCAAGATCGACCTGGTGCGCTCTCCGCACGTGCAAGCGGACTATCACCTGCCATTGCTGCCGGGCACCAACGTGCCGATCATCAATTCGTTCGCGCACGTCATCGTCAGCGAAGGCCTGACCGACGAAGCGTATGTCGCCGAACGTTGCGAAACGGAATCCTACGAAGCCTGGAAGAAGTGCGTGCTGAAACCCGAGTACTCGCCGGAAAACGTGGCAAAAATCGCCGGTGTCAAAGCCGAGGACATTCGCGGCGCGGCGCGGCTGTATGCGAAAGCCGGGCACGGCGCCATTTATTACGGGCTCGGCGTCACAGAGCACAGCCAGGGCTCGACCATGGTCATGGGCATGGCGAATCTCGCGATGGCGACCGGCAACATCGGTTTCACAGGCTGCGGCGTCAATCCGCTGCGCGGCCAGAACAACGTTCAGGGCTCCTGCGACATGGGCTCGTTCCCTCACGAGTTGCCCGGTTACCGCCCGGTGTCCGATAACGAGGTACGTGGCAGGTTCGAGGATATGTGGGGCGTGAAAATCGATGCAGAGCCGGGCTACCGGATTCCCAACATGTTCGATGCGGCGATTGCCGGCGATTACAAAGGCATGTACATCCAGGGCGAGGATCTCGCACAGTCCGACCCGAATACCCAGCACGTCGAAGCGGCCCTTGGCAGCCTCGAATGCGTCGTCGTTCAGGACCTGTTCCTCAACGAAACGGCGAAGTTTGCCCACATCTTCCTGCCAGGTACTTCTTTCCTCGAGAAAGACGGCACC
>JAOUGX010000120.1 GCA_029865385.1 Gammaproteobacteria bacterium | reverse complement strand
GCCCGCGAGCGAAATCAGGGAAATGCCGCCACCTAGGGCGAAAACACTCAGCAGTAACTTGTTCGGATTCATGCATAACCTCTTTGGTTTCTTGTTGCCCCAGAATCAGGCGCTTAATCAAATCATGTGTTTAATTCGTTGCCGGATGACGGCGCCCTAGCGCGGATAGAGCAGCGTGACGCCAAGCCGGAACCCCCAGCCCTCGGGTCCCGCATCGAAACTGTCGACGTAATAGCGTGTGCCGGCCTGGACCTGGACCAACTGGCTGCCAATCGATGTGACCTTCGACACGAGGAAGACCAGCGGGAAGTTCCACTGCTCGCCTTCCCAGTTGTAAGTGCTTTCTGTTTGCAAGTCGAACGACCACCCTTCGGCAGTCGTGTATCCCGCGAACGGCTGCAGGAATGTCGAGTTGACGTCATTGCGGTCACCGTCACCGGCGAATGAGCGGATGTGGTTCACAAGGACACCGTAGGTCCAGGGGCCTTGCTGTTTCAGGGCAACCGCCGTGGGGCCGGCGCCCCATTTCCCGGTACCGAGGAGGTCATCGCTCGCCGTCGGCAACAGAAACGCGGGGCCTGCACCCCAGATCCAGCCACTGGCGGTCGGCTCGGCCGGGGAGAAGAACAGGCTTTGTATGGTATCGCCGAGACCGGACTGACTGCCGCTGCCCGGGAAGATGTCTTTCTGGCTAATTACCGGAAGGATCGTTCGGCTGATGAGATTCCAGTCTTCGTTCAGCGTAATGGGAATGACCGGCTGAATGTTCAGCGTAACCCGCGAGCCCTGGTCGAGCGGCCCGATGTTGTCATCAAAATTGAGCTGCAGCGGCATTGAGATCAGCGAGGACACGGGGTTGGCAAGTTTCTTTGCAAGCTCTGCTGCGTCCGGCTCTGCCTGGCCTTCTTCCGCGAGGGCGTTACCCGTCATGTAAAAGATTACAAGCGGCGCGAGCCGAAGAAGTGAAGTCATAGAATTCGCCTTAAGTATTGAAGTTCCAGCATTGAAGTCAAGCGACAAGCGTACAACTCGGCCGCACACAAATATTGTTTTCATGCACTAGCTTATTGTTTTCACGCGACAGAAATGTATCTTGTTGTAATTAGGGCTCCAGCCGTGTCTGTCGCGAAAATTCGGCGTCCGGATCTATTTCGATCCGGGCTCCGACAACCGCTCACGTGCGGCCGGTCACTCGCCTGCCATGACCTCCTTCGCAACGGTTGCCGGATTCTCGTATTCCATCCAGGCAGTCAGCAACTCATAGCCCAGCACGAGCACCACTGCACCGAGGAACAAACCGACGATGCCCTGGTAGATCGCACCGCCGATCGCGCCGATCATGATTATCAGCACCGGCGTCGCGACCCCGCGTCCGAGCAGCAAGGGTTTCAGAAACGCGTCGCTGAAACCGATCAGCAGGGAGTACACCAGGAAGATCGTCGCCGGCACGGGATCCGACACCGAAAAGACCCAGACCGCGATCGGGCCGAGCACCAGGAACAGCGGCAATTGCGCGATCGCGACGACCAGGACGGCGCCGGCCCAGAGTCCCGCTCCCGGCACGCCGATTACGACGAAGCCGATCGCCGACAGTATGGCCTGTATGACGGCGACGCCCAGCACGCCCTTCACGACTGCGCGGATGGTGTTTATCGACAGGTTGGCTAGCTTCTCTCCATCGGCGGTGCCGGCCAGCTTTGTTGCGATCTTTAACGTTATCCGGTGGCCGACTTCGGCCCTGGTGAGGAGCACGCCGGCGATAATCGCCGACACAATCAGTTGCAGGGCGCCGATCACCACGGCACTCGCCATGCCGAGTGCCTTTTGCCCCAGCACCTCGAGCTGCGGCTTGAACTCGTTCAGCGTCTCCTCGAGGTTCTTCGCCGCATGGCTCCAGATCTCATACACACGCTCTCCGATCAGGGGCCAGCTCGCCACGCCGTCGTTCGGCGGCGGAACTTCCACCGAAGGGCTCTGCAGTTCCGCGGCGACGTACTTTAACGCGGCGACAGTCGAGTCACCGAGCAGCCAGCCCGGCAACACGATGATGGATATGGCGATCAGGGCCAGGATCGCCGCGGAGGTCTTCTCCCTCCCATTTAGAGTCTCGGTCAGCGACCGGTGCAATGGGTACAGTGCCGTCGCAATGATCATTCCCCAGACGACGATGCCGACAAACGGCCGGACGATCTCGAAACACCAGACCAACAGCAGCAGCACGGCGCCGATCCGGATGAACGAGGCCATGGCGTTCGCCAGGAAGCGCGGGTCGGCGCCCGAAATGTCTGAGCCGGTCATGTTGTACCCCTTTTTGTTATAGAGCTATGCGATTTACCGGCAGGCGCCAACGCCATCCGCTTTCATCTGGCACCGTATGCCCGCGGCCAGGCGCGAGTATCGTACAGCCGCTGGCCCGATCTGAACATGCTCGCCTCGACGCAGCTGTCATGAATAATCAAATAACTGTCTTGAATTGACAACTCTACCGGGCGGCGAATTGCTACCCTATATCGACAAAAGTCAAAAACCCCAATCAGCGTGAGGGCAACCATGAGCGATACACCGATTACGGATAACATGCGCAAATCCGGGAATTGGAACGAAGCCTGGGACGAGTTTGCGGAGTTTGATCCGCTGTGGACGGAGAAATTCATGGACATGGGCACACTACCCATGCGCTCCGGCGTCCTCGACAGGAAAACCATCGAACTCCTCTTCCTGGCGGTCAACGCGTCCTGCACGCACTTGTATGCACCGGGCGTACGCCGACATATCCGCGGGGCGCTCGACCAGGGTGCCACCAAGGAAGAGATCATGTGTGTGCTGCAGCTGGTCACCGCAATCGGCATCCAATCCTGCTCGCTGGGCGCACCCATTCTGAAAGAAGAACTCGCCGCGCGTTAGCGCCGCTCGATCAAACGTTTACTGTGCCACATGCAGTGCAATGACCGCGATTTCGCAGGGCGATAACGCCCGGTTTGTGAATTACTCTTAATAGGGAGTCGGCAGCATGAATTTTTCAGCCGTCGCGCGGACCGTCGGCACAGATTGCGTGGACGGCGTCCGCAGCAACTGGTCCGGAATCCTGCTTGCAGCCGTGATCGCAATCGCGGCGACCTTCATATCTGACACACGCGGCGGGCCGACTTTGCTTTATGCCCTGCTTCTCGGTATGGCGCTGCACTCGGTAAGCGTCGACGGCAAAGCCAAATCCGGCATCGACTTCGCCGCGCGGCGAATCCTGCGGCTCGGCGTTACCTTGCTCGGCGCGCGGATCACGCTCGAACAGCTTAGCGCTCTCGGCTGGATCAACGGTAGCCTGATCGTCGCCGGCGTGGTCGCCACGATCGGCTTCGGTGTCGCGTTGAGCCGGCTGATTGGCGTGGATCGCCGGCTCGGCTTGCTCACCGGCGGCGCGACGGCCATCTGCGGCGCGTCGGCAGCGATCGCGATAGCCTCGGTCCTGGCTCAGGACGAGACCTCGGAACGCGAACTGATCTTCACGGTTGCCGGCGTCACGGTGCTATCGACTTTCGCAATGATTCTGTACCCGGCGATTGTGGCGGCATTCGGTCTGATGCCGGATCAGGCCGGCATTTTTCTGGGCGGCACAATACACGACGTCGCGCAAGTGGTAGGGGCCGGCTACAGCGTCTCGCAAGAGACCGGCGATTACGCGGTGCTGACCAAGATGTTGCGCGTTGCAATGTTGCTGCCCGTCGTGATGGCGTTGTCCGTTGTGATGCACCGCGGACGCGCAAGCACTGGGCACGGGCAGCGCGACCCGCTGCTGCCCAGATTTCTGGTAGGCTTCGTCGCCCTTGTCATCGCCGGCAGTTTAGGGTGGATTCCGGCGTCACTGGGCACCGCGCTTACCGAAGTGTCGCGCGCCTGCCTTGTAATCGCGATCGCCGGCGTTGGCCTCAAAACCTCGCTGCTGGAGATCCGCAAGGTCGGTTCGCGAGCGGCGTTGCTTCTCGGTGCCGAGGCATTATTCCTGGTCGTATTCGTGCTGTTGGTACAGCATTTTCACTGACGAGAAACAAAGATTTTTGACGATGATTTTCCGGCAATGGGGTAGTGGCCGATGATGTCACCAGCGCGGCAGACACGCATTCTCCAATTGTTGTCCATCGCCCTCGGTGCCGGGATATGGATGGCCCCGGTTCCGGACGGCTTGCAACCCGCCGCCTGGCACTTATTCGCCATATTCGCGGCAGCTATTTTCGCCGTGGTTTCTGCCGCTACGTCGATTCTGGTCGCATCGATCGTTGCGTTGGTCGTGTCCATTTTCTCAGGAACGCTGGAGCCGACGGTTGCGTATAGCGGGTTTAGTCAGGGTTTCATCCTGCTCATCGTCGTGGCTTTCCTTGTGGGTAAAGGCGTTGTCAATTCCGGGCTCGGTATGCGCATCGCCTGTTTACTGGTGCGTGCATTTGGCCGGACTTCGCTTGGCCTCGCTTACAGTATGGTCGCAACGGATGCAATTATCGCGCCGGCATTTCCCAGTAGTACCGCCCGCTCCGGAGTATTGTTTCGAATCGTAGAATCGCTGGCGCTCAGCGGCAGCTCGTCACCGCATGATGCAATGCGAACCAAGTTTGGTGCGTTCCTCGTCATGTCTACGATGGCCAGCATCGGTCTGTCCTCCGGCTTATGGATAGCCGCCATGGCAGCGAACCCGATCGGGCTAGCACTGGCTTCGCGTTTCGGCGTAGAGCCTAATTTCGCGTCGTGGTTGCTGGCGGCCGTTACGGGGAAATCATCGATTCCCGGATGATTCCGGATGCTCCGGACGTCAGCAGCTGGATGCTGGAGAGCACCGAATATCTGCCGATAAAGCCGGATTGACGACGCGGCACGAGGACGGGATCAATCGCCGCGCTGACGCCCGCCATGAGTGTTGGCGACGTAAGCGCCGACGAGGGCCGCGACAAGAACCGCCAAGTAAAACTGGCCGATGACGGCTTCAACGGCGGCCAGCGCGCGGGCTGCATCCGAAACCGGCGACACGTCGCCGTAGCCGAGCGTCGTCATCGTTACGAAGCTGAAATACTGCAGGTCCAGGAGCCGCAGGTCGTCAGCGGTTTGCGGGAGCCCATGAAACGAACCCGGATCCATTGCGAACAGGGTCATGTAAGCAATCGACCAGATGAAACCCAGCATCAGGTATGCGCAGAAGGCTCCGGCGATACGATTCAGGTCGACTTCGGTGCCGGTCAGGACCTGGCGCAGCACGAGAAACGTGCACAACAACAGGAATAGCAGAAAACTCGACAGTGCCAGGTAAGTGAAAGCGATGTTCTGATTGGCGACGTTCAGCACCTCCAGGGCGACACCGACGACAGCCAGCGCGACGACCGTATGAAACCACTTCCGGGTCATGCGCAGACTCCAGACGCCCGTGATCAGGACGAGGGAATACGGGACAGCGCGCATGATTGGCCCTCTCCATCCGAAGAGAGTCTCCAGCACCGGCAGCGCAACCAGTAACAGCAGCAACGCAACCAGCAGCCAGGCAAAATTATTCTGTTTCATCTTGCTGATTCCTTGAGGGCGAGAATCGGCCGGCCCGGCCGGTTTGACGTTCGCCGGGCGCACGCGCTGAGATCAGTCACTCTTCGACGCGACTTCTGCGGGCAGTACCTCCCTGGCTATGCGCTTGGCAACAGTGTACAAGCGCTTGAGCCGTTCCGAGATTTCGATTTGAAGCCTGACAACGGCGATCTCTTCAGTGCCGACCGTGTCAAGATGTAGTGCCT
The DNA here is from genome assembly GCA_029865385.1 of Gammaproteobacteria bacterium. GTDB lineage: Bacteria > Pseudomonadota > Gammaproteobacteria > Steroidobacterales > Woeseiaceae > JAKEGN01. Next base: position 4,095 of record JAOUGX010000120.1, on the reverse strand, counting down.
GGTATTGATAGATGCGATCCATGGCAAGCCGGAGCTGTTCCTTCATGCTGATGACGTCCTGAGCCAGGTTCTCGTCGCCGCCAGTGATCGCGTCGATCGCGTGACCGAGCGCCGTGGCGGACGTTTCCCCGAGGGAGTTCAACATCTCGATCATCGCCTCCGAGAGTTGGCGATCGTCTTCGACCGCTCGCCGCAAGAGCGGTACCAGCTCACTTTCGACGATATCGCCCGCGCTCTCGAGATGCACGGCCGCATTCATCATGTGCTGGAAGGTGTCTGCCTCCTGCTGGGACATGGCCTGACCGCGAATCTTGCCAAGGTACTCGAGGACGCGTTGCTGCAGCATATCGACCTTGTCGTCCGTGCGCACGATTTTCTGCAGGGCATCCAGGTCGCGATTGGCCAGCGCCGGCCGCAGGCCGGCAATCATTTCGAGCACGTAGCCGCCCATATGGCCGAGCTCCATGCGCACGTTGTTCAGGGCCAGCGCCGGCGTGTCCAGCAGCTGTGGATCGAGAAACTTCGCTTCGACCAGAACCGTTTCCGGCTCGCGCCGTTCCGGGACCAGCCGTATGACCAGCCTGGCGATGACACTGGAGAAACCCAGGAATACGATCGTGTTGATGATGTTGAATGCCGTGTTCGCGTTGGCGATCTGGCGGGGAGTTTCGGCTGCCAGCCGCTCCTCGGCCACTGCCAGTTCCGGGTGCACGGGCGACATCCAAACGGCGATGTTCGCCAGCTGGTCGATAAAGCCCAGCCACAGCAACGTGCCGACCACATTGAAAACCACGTGTACGGCGGCGGCGCGAACGGCCTCGGTCGGCTTGCCGATGGCCGATAGCATCGCCGTCGCGCAGGTGCCGATATTGGCACCGAGAGCCATGGCAATGCCGGCTGGCAGCGTAATGAATCCCTGCGTCGCCATGACGATGACGATGCCGGTCGTCGCTGACGACGACTGCACCAGTGCCGTGAACACCGCCGCCGCCGCGATGCCGAACAAGGGCCGCTCCATGGTCGCCATGAGATCGATGAACGGCTGAAAATCCCTGAGCGGCGCCATGCCGTCGCTCATGATGCCCATACCGTAAAAAAGCAGGCCGAGGCCCATCAGCATGTTGCCGTAATGGCGCAGCTTGTCCGACTTGCCGAAAAACAGCATTCCGAAACCAATCGCGACCAGCATCAAGGCATATTGGGTCACATTGAACGCAACAACGTGCGCGGTGATCGTGGTGCCGACGTTGGCGCCCATGATGATTCCGATCGACTGCGTCATCGTCATCATGCCTGCAGAGACAAAACCGACAACGAGCACCGTCGTTACGGACGAAGACTGGATGACGGCCGTCACCAGGGCTCCGGTCACCGCGGCGCTCACGCGATTTCTCGTAAGCCGCATGAGCAGCGTTTTCATGCCGTTGCCGGCGGCGCTCTTCAGTGCGTCGCTCATTTGCCCCATGCCGAACAGGAACATGGCAAGGCCGCCGAAAAGGCCCATTCCCATCGCGGCGATGTCGAGACCGGCGGCCCCGTCGTCTGCGGCGATCGCGCCGGACGCCAGCCCGATCAGTGACAGCACCCCGAGCGATGCCGCAACCCCAAATTGATTCGGTATCGCGCGGACGAAATTCTGCAGACGCATTAACAGACCGACGACAAGAACCGGGAAGGGACAGGGAGTATAGTCGAGGACAAGATCGACGCAAGTCGCGGCCTGCGTCGTGAATCGCTCCGCCTCGAAAGTCGCATGCTAGACTCGCGGCGGTAAGCAAACGGAGAAGCAAACATGTCTGAGCCGGAGCACCCTGTGTGGGTTCGCCATCTGAATGGCATTGCCGAAGAGTTGATGAGACTCACGATTGCCTGCGACGTACGCCTGAGGGACCCGGGTGTGGTAGACAGGATAATCAAGAATGACGCATCGGTGTGCGGCAAACGCAACGCAATCGGCTTCGGGAAGCTTCGCAGCCTGGTCATCGGAACCTACAGCTCTCTGAACAAGGCGATCGATGCAATCGGCCCGGAACAAACCCGGCTGATTACCGATGCGATTGCGGAACGGGTTCAGGAGCTGCACGACAGCAAAGGATTTACGGCGGCGACACCCGGGCAAGAAGCAGGCGAGGTGGATTCAGGAGAATCGCCTTGAAGAAAGTTCAACGGGAACGTGTGCAGAAACTGATTGCCCCTTACCGCGTGACTCGCGGCAAGGATTTCCGGCTGCAGGACATCTCGCCGGGCGACACCGCCGGTCTCAAGTCGGGAGACAAGGCGGAGGCAAAGGATTTGCTCGCCCTAGGCATCGACTGGCTTGCAGAGCAACAGGACATGCTTTATGCGCAGGATCGATGGGCAGTGCTGCTGGTATTCCAGGCAATGGACGCCGCCGGCAAGGACAGCACCATCAAGCACGTGACGTCCGGAATCAATCCGCAGGGAGTCGCGGTCACTTCATTCAAGCAGCCATCCAGTGAGGAACTCGATCACGACTACCTTTGGCGCTACATGCGCCACCTGCCGGGCCGCGGCCAGATCGGCATCTTCAATCGTTCGTACTACGAGGAAGTGCTGGTCGTGAAGGTGCATCGGGAACTGCTGGCAAGGCAGAAATTGCACTCCTCGTTGATGACCGAGAATATCTGGCAGGGGCGGTACAAGGATATCCGCAATTACGAAAGCTATCTCACGAGCAACGGCGTCGAGATCCGGAAGTTCTTCCTGCACGTGTCCAGGGATGAGCAAAAGCGCCGCTTCATGGATCGCCTGCAACAGCCGGAGAAAAACTGGAAGTTCTCTTCGTCCGATGTTGCCGAGCGCCAGCACTGGCACGAATATCAGGACGCGTACGAACAGGCAATCCGCAACACGGCTTCAGAACAAGCCCCATGGTATGTGGTGCCAGCCGACAACAAGTGGTTCACTCGCCTGGTTGTCGCTGCTGCAGTAGTCGATGCGATCGCCGGGCTTGAGCTGCATTATCCAGTCGTTGCTGCGGACAAGATTCAGGAACTGGCGGCGGCCATGGCCCAACTCAATGCAGAGTGATCCTGGGACAGAGACCTCGATCGCTGGCAGTCATGGTCGCTGTGGGCTACCCGGAAAAGGCGACGTCGCGAGGCATCAATGGCTCGTGGTCGTGCTAGTGCTGGGCTTAATCGGAATTTGTGATGCGGGCGAGCCGGCATTCGAGCTCCTGCGGGTGATCGAAGTGCAGGGCCGCCAGGGTGTCGCAACGGACGGTAACGCGTACTTTGTAAGCGGAAGCCGGGCGCTCTATATGTACGACAAACAAGGACAGCTGCTGGCCAGCAATGAAACACCGTTCGACGGGATGGAGACGGAGGCGAATCACATTGGCGACATCAGCGTCCACGACGGCGAACTCTACGCCGGTATTGAGCACTTTCTCGACGGCAAGGCCGCGAACATCCGGATCGCGGTGTTCGACGCAAAGACGCTCGAGTACCGGCGGGCGATCGACTGGAACCCGGCTTCAGGACAGGTCGAGGTGAGCGCGGTTGCCATAGATTCTGCCAACGACGCGATCTGGATGACCGACTGGACCAACGGCGCCTATGTCTTCCGCTACTCGCTGTCCACCGGACATTACGCCGGTAAGATGCATCTCGATCCCGCTCCGTCCGCCCCGCAGGGAGTCGCAATCCGCGAAGGCTACCTCTACATTACGGCGGACGATGGCAACGCCGAGACAGATGAGGCCGACGGGCTCTGGCAGGTAAGGGCCGATCCGGACGCCCGTGAAGGTAAGGCTGTGCGAATCAGGGCCTTCGCCGAATTCCGCCGCGCGGGCGAGGTGGAGGGACTCGACTTTGACCCGACGACAGGAGAGATGGTGGTCCTGAATAATCGGGGCGAGCGCATCGTCCTGGGAATGCCGTCGGGACTCTATCCCGGCTACGACCGGGAGATTCACGAGCTTTACGTCTATCGACTGCGCTGAGATCGAGCACCTGTTGCACGGCCGGCAGCTCGAGCGGCAGGTCCTTCAGGGCTCGGGATTCCAGCCGCCGCCCAGCGCCTTGTAGAGATCAATGATCGCGATAATCGACTGCCGCTGCGTTTCTGACT
>JAOUGX010000119.1 GCA_029865385.1 Gammaproteobacteria bacterium | reverse complement strand
ACGACACGGTAACAAGGGTGTCATCTCGACCATCGTTCCGGTTGAGGACATGCCGTATCTCGCAGACGGTACGCCGGTCGACATCGTGTTGAATCCACTCGGCGTTCCTTCCCGAATGAACGTCGGCCAGGTGCTGGAAACGCACCTCGGCTGGGCGGCGAAAGGTCTCGGCAAGAAAATCGGTGACATGCTGAAAGCACAGGAATCGACGGCGAAAATTCGCCAGTTCCTGGATACGGTCTACAACAAGACCGGCGGCCGCGAGGAAGACATCAAGTCGCTGAGCGATGCGGAAGTGATGGAGCTTGCCGGCAACCTGGTGTACGGCGTGCCGACGGCTACGCCGGTATTCGACGGCGCGACCGAAGACGAGATCAAGGTCCTGCTGAAACTGGCGGACCTGCCGGAAACAGGGCAGGCGCGCCTGTCGGACGGCAGAACCGGCAGCACCTTCGACCGCGACGTTACGGTTGGTTACATGTACATGCTCAAACTCAACCACCTCGTGGATGACAAGATGCATGCGCGTTCCACCGGTCCGTACAGCCTGGTCACGCAGCAACCGCTGGGCGGCAAGGCGCAGTTCGGCGGCCAGCGCTTCGGTGAGATGGAAGTGTGGGCGCTCGAGGCCTACGGCGCTTCCTACACACTGCAGGAAATGCTGACGGTCAAATCGGACGACGTGCAGGGCCGCACGAAGATGTACAAGAACATCGTCGACGGTGAGCACGAAATGGATGCGGGAATGCCCGAGTCTTTCAATGTACTGGTCAAGGAGATTCGTTCTCTTGGCATCAACATTGAGCTGGAGACAGAGTAATGAAAGATCTTCTGAAGCTTTTCAAGTACCAGAACCCGGTCGACGATTTCGATGCGATTCGCATCGGACTGGCGAGCCCGGACATGATCCGCTCGTGGTCTTTTGGCGAAGTCAAAAAACCCGAAACGATCAACTACCGGACCTTCAAGCCGGAACGCGACGGCCTTTTCTGCGCCAAGATCTTTGGCCCGATCAAGGACTACGAGTGCCTGTGCGGCAAGTACAAGCGGCTGAAGCACCGCGGCGTGGTCTGCGAAAAGTGCGGCGTCGAGGTCACCCAGACCAAGGTTCGTCGTGAGCGCATGGCGCATATCGACCTGGCCAGCCCGGTCGCGCACATCTGGTTTCTGAAGTCGCTGCCGTCACGTATCGGACTGATGCTCGACATGACGCTGCGCGAGATCGAGCGCGTTCTGTATTTCGAAGCCTTTGTCGTTGTCGAGCCCGGCATGACGCCGCTCGAACGCGGCCAGCTGATGACCGACGAGATGTACCTTGATGCAATCGAGCAGTACGGCGACGAGTTCGATGCCCGCATGGGCGCCGAAGCTGTCCGCGAAATGCTCTCGACCATCGATCTGCAGCGCGAAGTGCTGCAGGTTCGCGAGGATATCAACGGCACCAAGTCCGAAACCAAGATAAAGCGCCTGTCGAAGCGACTGAAGCTGCTCGAGTCCTTTATCGAGTCCGGCAACAAGCCGGAGTGGATGGTCATGACCGTGCTGCCAGTGCTGCCGCCGGACCTGCGTCCGCTGGTACCGCTGGATGGCGGCCGCTTTGCGACCTCCGATCTGAACGACCTGTATCGCCGCGTCATCAACCGCAACAACCGCCTGCGCCGTCTGCTCGAACTCAATGCGCCGGACATCATCGTGCGCAACGAAAAGCGCATGCTGCAGGAATCGGTCGATGCGCTGCTGGATAACGGCCGTCGTGGCCGTGCGATCACCGGCACCAACAAACGTCCGCTGAAATCGCTGGCGGACATGATCAAGGGCAAGCAGGGCCGCTTCCGCCAGAATCTGCTCGGCAAGCGCGTGGACTACTCGGGCCGTTCGGTCATCGTGGTTGGTCCTACCCTCAAGCTGCACCAGTGCGGCCTGCCGAAGAAGATGGCGCTCGAGCTGTTCAAGCCGTTCATTTTCTCGAAGCTGCAGCTGCGCGGCGAAGCCACGACCATCAAGGCGGCAAAACGCCTGGTCGAGCGCGAAGGCGCGGAAGTCTGGGATATTCTCGAAGAAGTCATTCGCGAGCACCCGGTCATGCTGAACCGTGCGCCGACCCTGCATCGTCTCGGCATCCAGGCATTCGAGCCGGTGCTGATCGAAGGCAAGGCCATCCAGCTGCATCCGCTGGTTTGCACGGCGTTCAACGCTGACTTCGACGGCGACCAGATGGCGGTGCACGTGCCGCTGTCTATCGAGGCACAACTCGAAACGCGCGCGCTGATGATGGCGTCCAACAACATCCTGTCGCCGGCCAACGGCGAGCCGATCATCGTGCCGTCGCAGGACGTCGTACTGGGCCTTTATTACATGACCCGGCAAAAGGTCAACGGAAAAGGCGAAGGCATGGTCTTCAGCGATGTCGACGAAGCCAGGCGCGCATACGAGTCCGGGTGTGTCGAGCTGCAGGCCAGGGTTCGCGTGCGTGTGCCGATGCACGATCCGGAATCCGAAGACGAAAAAGCGTCGACGGTTCGCCTCGTCAAGACCACGGTCGGACGTGCGCTGCTGTCGACCTTGCTGCCGAAGGGCCTTAGCTTCGAGCTGATCAATCGCGACATGAGCAAGAAAGCGATATCCAGTGTGATCAATGCCTGTTATCGAAACCTCGGCCTGAAGAAGACCGTCGTGTTCGCCGACCGCCTGATGTACACGGGCTTCCGTTTCGCGACCATTGCCGGTATTTCCATCGGCGTCAACGACATGGTTGTGCCGGAATCCAAGGAATCGATCCTCGCGGTCGCGGAGTCCGAAGTGAAGGAGATCCAGGACCAGTTCGCGTCCGGTCTCGTCACCGACGGCGAGCGCTACAACAAGGTAGTCGATATCTGGTCACGCACCAACGACCAGGTAGCGAAAGCCATGATGGACAAGCTCGGCACCGAGAAGGTCAAGGACGCATCCGGCAAGGAAGTTTCCCAGGAATCCTTCAATTCGATTTACATGATGGCCGACTCCGGCGCCCGAGGTTCCGCGGCGCAGATCCGCCAGCTGGCCGGTATGCGCGGCCTGATGGCCAAGCCGGACGGCTCCATTATCGAGACGCCGATCACCGCCAACTTCCGCGAGGGACTGGACGTTCTGCAGTACTTCATCTCGACCCACGGCGCGCGAAAAGGCCTTGCCGATACCGCGTTGAAGACCGCCAACTCCGGTTACCTGACCCGTCGACTTGTCGACGTCGCGCAGGACCTGGTCGTGACCGAAACCGATTGCGAAACCCGCAACGGCGTTGCGATGTCGCCGCTGGTTGAAGGTGGCGACGTTGTCGAGCCGCTGCGCGAGCGCGTGCTCGGTCGGGTGCTGGCCGAGCCGGTACTCATTCCGGGTACTGACAAAGTGGCCTTCGATGCCGGCGCGATGCTCGACGAAGCAAGCGTTGCACGCCTCGAGGAATTGTCGATCGACCACGTCCTGGTTCGGTCGCCGATCACCTGCGAAGTACGCTACGGCGTGTGCCAGCAGTGCTACGGGCGCGACCTGGCACGTGGCCAGCGAATCAACATCGGCGAAGCGGTCGGCGTTATCGCGGCACAGTCCATCGGCGAGCCCGGCACGCAGCTGACGATGCGTACCTTCCATATCGGTGGTGCCGCGTCGCGATCAGCCGCTGTCAGCAATATCGAGATCAAGAACAACGGTGTCGTCAAGCTGAACAACATCAAGACCGTCGAGCACAAGAAAGGCTACCTGGTCGCGGTGTCGCGTTCCGGCGAAATCTCGGTCATCAATGAGCATGGCCGCGAGCGTGAGCGCTACAAGGTTCCTTACGGTGCGACCATCAACTGCCGTGACGGCGAAGAGGTCAAGCTGGGCCAGGTTGTGGCCAGCTGGGATCCGCATACCCATCCGGTCGTGACGGAAGTTGCCGGTAACCTGCACTTCGAAGACTTTATCGATGGCGTGACCGTGACGGAGCAGGTCGATGAATTCACCGGCCTGACCAGCATCGTCATTCTCGATCCGAAACAACGCGGCGGCTCAGGCAAGGATCTGCGCCCGGTAGCGAAACTGGTCGATGCCAAGGGCGAGAGCGTTTGCTTTGCCAAGACGGACCTGCCGGCGGTGTACGCATTGCCTTCAGGCGCCATCATCAGCATGAGCGACGGCGCCAAGGTATCGGTAGGTGACGTGATCGCGCGAATTCCCCAGGAATCGTCGAAGACCCGCGACATCACCGGCGGTCTGCCGCGCGTGGCGGACCTGTTCGAGGCGCGCAAGCCGAAAGAACAGGCGATCATGGCCGAGTTCACCGGCACGGTCAGCTTCGGCAAGGAAACCAAGGGCAAACAGCGGCTGGTCATCACCGACGCAGACGGCGAGCGGCACGAGGAACTGATTCCGAAGTGGCGCCACCTGAACGTGTTCGAAGGCGAGCAGGTCGTGCGCGGCGAAGTCATCGCCGACGGCGAGCCGAATCCGCACGATATTCTGCGCCTGCAGGGCGTTGAAAACCTCGCGGATTACCTGGTGCGGGAAATTCAGGACGTTTACCGCCTGCAGGGTGTGAAGATCAACGACAAGCACATCGAAGTCATCATCCGCCAGATGTTGCGCAAGGTGTACGTTGCGGATCCGGGCGACAGCAATTACCTGCGCGGTGAGCAGATCGACCGCTCACGCGGTCTCGAGATCAGCGAGCAGCTCGTAACGGTCGGCAAGAACCCGATCATCGTCGAGCCGATCCTGCTGGGTATCACCAAGGCATCGCTGGCAACGGAGTCCTTCATTTCCGCGGCTTCGTTCCAGGAAACCACCCGCGTACTGACGGAAGCGGCAGTGCGGGGCCTGCGGGACGATCTGCGCGGACTGAAGGAAAACGTCATAGTGGGTCGCCTGATTCCGGCGGGCACCGGCTTTGCGCACCACGCGGAGCGCCGGCGAACCCGGGAGCAGGACCTGGCGGATCAGCTCAAGGAGCTGGAGGCCAACACGGCCGCGGCCGAAGCCGCAGCGATCGAGGACACGAAGTCCGAAGTTGTCGACGAAGAGGCAGATACGCCGACGGTATAAGGGTTTTTTGGGGAGAAGGGCCTAAGGACCGGGAAGGCTGCGCAAACGGGCCCGGCGGGGGGCTGGCTTGACACCCCTGACCGGGCATCAATACAATGCCGGCCCTTAACCCATGGGCCCGCCTGCAGCGGGCCCAGTACATTGGCGACAAAACGACAGATTTTTTCTTGATTTTCAAAAGATTAGATCGGTCGCCAAATCACCCGAAGGCTGAATCGATGAGATTCGGCCGTCGGGCGCGCGCGTCTTTCATTGCGCGCAGGTCTCGATGGACCACGGCAGGAAATCGGACCGGTCGCACCGGTCGGCGATTTCGACATTTTTTTCGCATAACCAGAGTAAAGGGCCCATGGCCACAACGAATCAGCTAGTACGAAAACCGCGTCTGCGAAGAACCGTCAAGAGCACGGTACCGGCACTCGAGAGCAGCCCGCAGAAACGCGGCGTCTGCACCCGTGTCTATACGACCACGCCGAAAAAGCCGAACTCTGCCATGCGTAAGGTAGCGCGCGTTCGCCTTACCAACGGTTTCGAAGTCACCAGCTACATCGGCGGCGAAGGTCACAACCTTCAGGAGCACTCGGTCGTGCTGATCCGTGGCGGTCGTGTGAAAGACCTGCCGGGTGTGCGTTACCACACTGTGCGCGGCACGCTTGATTGCGCCGGCGTAAACGACAGGCGCCAGGGCCGATCGAAGTACGGCGCCAAGCGGCCAAAATCCTGATTTCAGAATTCAGCAATACAAACCAATAAAAACTCCCGCCCTCGCGGCCGGAGCCAAAGAGACGAACCATGTCAAGACGATCACAGGCACCCAAGCGCACGATTCTGCCGGACCCGAAGTACGGTAGCGATTTGCTGGCGAAGTTCATGAACATGATCATGAACGACGGCAAGAAGTCCGTAGCCGAACGCATTATCTACGGTGCACTCGACCGCATTACCGAAAAAGAAACCAAGGTCGATGAAAAAGCGCTCGAGCTGCTGGAGCAGGCACTGGAAAACGTCAAGCCCATGGTCGAAGTCAAGTCACGGCGGGTCGGCGGTGCTACCTACCAGGTACCCGTTGAAGTACGGCAGTCGCGACGGCAGACGCTGGCCATGCGCTGGATCATCGACGCTGCGCGGAATCGCAGCGAGAAATCGATGGCCCACCGCCTGGCTCACGAGCTGATGGATGCGGCCGAAAATCGCGGCACCGCCGTAAAGAAGAAGGAAGACGTTCACCGCATGGCGGAAGCCAACAAGGCGTTCTCGCATTATCGTTGGTAGTACCCAGCTGGTAACCCTTCGATTACCCGGAATTATTAAGGAAGACTGACGTGGCACGTATAACCCCTATTGAGCGCTATCGCAATATCGGCATCATGGCGCACATCGATGCCGGTAAAACGACGACGACCGAGCGCGTCCTGTTCTACACCGGTGTATCTCACAAGATCGGTGAGGTACACGACGGTGCGGCCATCATGGACTGGATGGAACAGGAACAGGAGCGTGGCATCACGATCACGTCGGCTGCTACCACCTGCTTCTGGGAAGGCATGGACAAGCAGTTCAAACAGCACCGCATCAATATCATCGACACGCCGGGACACGTGGACTTCACGATCGAAGTCGAGCGCTCATTGCGCGTGCTCGACGGTGCCGTAACCGTTCTGTGTTCCGTCGGTGGCGTCGAGCCACAGACCGAGACAGTCTGGCGCCAGGGCAACAAGTACAAAGTGCCGCGCATGATTTTCGTCAACAAGATGGATCGCGCCGGTGCCAACTTCCTGCGCGTTGTCGGCCAGGTGAAAACGCGCCTGGGCGCCAATCCGGTGCCTGTTCAGTTGCCGATCGGCGCCGAAGAGAAATTTGAGGGCGTGGTCGACCTGATCAAGATGAAAGCGGTCTACTGGAACGAAGACAACATGGGCACGACTTTCGAGCTGCGGGATATCCCGGCCGACATGTTGGCGCAGTGCCAGGAATACCGCGAAAAGATGATCGAGGCTGCGGCGGAAGGCAACGAAGAGCTGCTCGAAAAATTCCTCGGTGACGGCGAGCTGACCAATGACGAGATTCGCCAGGGTCTGCGTATCCGCACGCTGGCCAACGAAATCATCGTCACTATGTGCGGCTCTGCGTTCAAGAACAAGGGCGTGCAGGCCATGCTCGATGGCATCGTGCAGTACATGCCGTCACCAGTCGACGTGCCGGCGATCAAGGGCATCCTGGAAAACGAATCGGAAGGCGAGCGTCATGCCGATGACACCGAACCGTTTTCGGCGCTGGCGTTCAAGATAGCCACCGACCCGTTCGTCGGTAACCTGACCTTCTTCCGGGTTTACTCGGGCGTCCTGAATTCGGGCGACACGATTTACAACTCGGTGAAAGGCAAGCGCGAACGCATCGGCCGCATCCTGCAGATGCATGCGAACGACCGCAAGGAAATCAAGGAAGTCTGCGCCGGTGATATCGCCGCTGCAGTCGGACTGAAAGACGTTACGACCGGCGACACACTGACCGACATGAAGAACATCATCACGCTCGAGCGAATGGTGTTCCCGGAGCCGGTTATTGCTGTTGCCGTCGAGCCGAAAACCAAGGCTGACCAGGAAAAGATGGGTCTCGCGCTGCAAAAGCTGGCGAAAGAAGATCCGTCGTTCCGCGTGCACACGGACGAGGAATCCGGCCAGACCATTATTTCCGGCATGGGCGAGCTGCATCTGGACATCATCGTCGATCGCATGAAGCGTGAGTTCAAGGTCGAAGCGAATGTCGGCAAGCCGCGCGTCGCCTACCGCGAAACGATTCGCAGCGCGATCAACCAGGAAGGCAAGTTCGTTCGCCAGTCGGGCGGACGCGGTCAGTACGGCCATGTGTTCCTGAAGCTGGAGCCGCAGGAAGCCGGCGCCGGTTACGAATTCGTCAACGGAATCGTTGGCGGAGTGGTGCCGAAGGAATACATCGGCGCCGTCGACAAGGGCGTACGCGAACAGCTGGAAAACGGCGTTATGGCCGGCTACCCGGTCGTTGACGTCAAGGTCACGCTGTACGACGGTTCGTACCATGACGTCGACTCCAGCGAAATGGCGTTCAAGATCGCCGGCTCGATGGCATTCAAGGAAGGCGCTCAGAAAGCCAACCCGGTTCTGCTCGAGCCAATCATGAAAGTCGAGGTCGTGACTCCCGAAGATTATTTCGGTGACGTCATGGGCGATCTCAATCGTCGCCGCGGCCTGCCGCAGGGCATGGACGATTCGCCGGCCGGCAAGATCATCCGCGCCGAAGTACCGCTAGCCGAGATGTTCGGTTACGCGACCGACCTGCGTTCGATGAGCCAGGGTCGCGCCGTGTATTCGATGGAATTCGAAAAGTACAACGAAGTGCCGCATAACGTAGCTGAAAGCGTCATGAAGAAGGCGAGCTGATAGCTGCAATGCCGTTTGGTTTTTTTGATTGCCTGACAAGTTAAGACCACGAGAGATTAGGACATGTCCAAAGAAAAATTTCAAAGAACGAAGCCGCACGTAAACGTAGGCACGATTGGTCACGTAGACCATGGCAAGACGACGTTGACGGCCGCGCTGACGAAGGTGATGGCGGCGAAGCACGGTGGTGAGGTTCGCGCCTATGACCAGATTGATAACGCGCCGGAAGAGAAGGCACGCGGGATCACGATAGCGACGGCGCACGTGGAGTACGAGAGTGCGAAGCGTCACTACGCACACGTGGATTGCCCGGGGCACGCGGACTACGTGAAGAACATGATCACGGGAGCGGCGCAGATGGACGGTGCGATCCTGGTGGTGAGTGCGGCGGACGGGCCGATGCCGCAGACGCGCGAGCACATTCTGCTGGCACGCCAGGTAGGGGTGCCGTACATCGTGGTGTACCTGAACAAGGCCGACCAGGTGGATGACGCGGAGTTGCTGGAGCTGGTGGAGATGGAGGTCAGGGACCTGTTGTCGATCTACGAGTTTCCGGGCGACGACACGCCGATCATCACGGGATCGGCGCTGAAGGCGTTCGACGGCGACACTTCGGAGATCGGGGTACCGTCGATCGAGCGTCTGATCGAGCAGATGGACACTTACATCCCGGAGCCGGAGCGCGCTATTGACGGTGATTTCCTGATGCCGGTGGAAGACGTGTTCTCGATCTCGGGTCGTGGCACGGTGGTAACGGGCCGTATTGAGCGCGGCATCGTCAAGGTTGGCGATGAGATAGCGATCGTCGGTATCCGGGACACGACCAAGACCACCTGCACCGGTGTCGAGATGTTCCGTAAGCTTCTGGACCAGGGGCAGGCGGGCGACAACGTGGGCGTACTGCTCAGAGGCACCAAGCGCGAGGAAGTGGAGCGTGGCCAGGTACTGGCGAAGCCGGGATCGATCACGCCGCACACCAAGTTCGAGGCGGAAGTTTACATCCTGACCAAGGAAGAGGGCGGGCGACATACGCCGTTCTTCAAGGGTTACCGGCCGCAGTTTTACTTCCGCACGACCGACGTGACGGGAGCGTGCGAGCTGCCGGAAGGCACCGAGATGGTGATGCCGGGCGACAACGTGCAGATGGTGGTGGACCTGATTGCACCGATCGCGATGGAAGACGGACTGCGATTTGCTATCCGCGAGGGTGGTCGAACCGTGGGCGCCGGCGTGGTGGCAAAAATAATTGAATAGAATCGGCAATGCACCGGCCATGCAAAGCATGCCGGTGATTGCCATAGAACGTGGTTGGCGTTATCGGCCCTGCAAGGCAGTCCGATAACTGCCACGATCGAGAGATAGAACACTGTAGGAGCCTGCATTGCAGGCGACCTTCGGGAAGGCAGAGACAAACCCTGTAGGAGCCTGCATTGCAGGCGACC
>JAOUGX010000118.1 GCA_029865385.1 Gammaproteobacteria bacterium | reverse complement strand
CATCCACGAACACCGGGGTACTATCGACAAATACATGGGCGACTGTGTAATGGCCTTCTGGGGCGCGCCGCTGGCAGACGAGGAACACGCACGGCACGCGGTGCTGGCCGGTATCAGAATGATTCGAGCGGTGCAAAATCTGGAAGAGGACTTCGCGCGCAAAGGCTGGCCACCGATCTCCGTGGGTGTAGGTGTGTCGAGCGGAATCATGAACGTCGGCAACATGGGCTCGCAGTTTCGTATCGCCTACACCGTCATGGGCGATACCGTGAATCTCGGATCGCGCCTCGAAGGCCTGACCAAGCAATACGGTGTGGATATCATCGTCAGCGAAGCTACCGCCAGGCTGCTACCCGATTTCGCCTTCCGCGAGCTGGATCTGGTCCGGGTCAAAGGCAAGAAGGAGCCGGTCGCCATATATGAACCGTTTGGCCTTGGCGCTGATCTGCCGGCCGGCGATCGCCAAAAGATCGACCAGTTCGCCCAGGCGGTTGCGGCATTTCGCAAAAAAGACTGGGAGACGGCCCGCCGCCTGCTGGAGAAGTTGAAACAACGCACAGACGAGCTTCTATATAATGTGTACCTTGATCGAATAGAACGATTCAGGCTGGAACCGCCGCCCCGGGACTGGGACGGTGTTTTCGATCACCTGAGCAAATAGAATTGTGCACGGCAGGCGATACAGGGACCTGTTGTCGGCGGAGCGAATTCGAATGCGGGAACAACCACTTCGGAACATGGCTGGCGTCATCATCCTGACCGGCATGATGCTGTTGGTCGCGAGTGGTCACTTCGCCCATGCACAAACCGGCGATACCTTGCGTGTCGCCTCCAATGCAAGCGCACGGCAACTGATCATTCGCGCCGAAGACTTGCTGGCTGCCGGCGACAGCAGCGGTGCCTACGTGCTCCTGCAGCCGCATGAAGCGGCGCTGGCCGGAAACATCCTCTTTGACTACTTGCTGGGTGTTGCGGCGCTCGATACGGGCCGTGTCGGCGAAGCAATTTTCAGTTTGCGCCGTGCACTTGCTGTGGAGCCTGGCTTTTCGGGCGCCAGAATGGAACTGGCGCGCGCCTATTTCGAATCCGGCAATCCGGAGCTGGCCAGACCGCTGTTCACTCAGCTGCTCGGTGAAAATCCGCCGGCAGCCGTTGCCGGCGTCATCCGGCAGTACTTGCAGGCCATTGACCAGCGTAGTGCGGCACGGCAAAGTCGCTTCGTCCCGTATATCGATCTGTTCGCCGGCTACGATACGAATGCGAACGGTTCCACGAGCGACCAGCAGTTTCTCGGCTTTACCCTGAGTCCCGACAACGTCAAGACCGAATCCGGCTTCGCTGAAATCGCTGCGGGTTTCGACTGGTTCATTCCCCGCAACCCGCGATTCGGCTGGGTGTTCAACGGGCGCGCCGGCCATCGTACGAATCCCGATGCATCGTTCGTCGACGCCACCATTATCAGCGGCCTCGGTGGATTCAGCTGGCAGCGAAGCGCCTGGTTCGGCAGGGCGGCGCTGGACGGATACTGGGGTGCGAGAAACGGTGACCCGAACGAGTCCTACGCAGGACTCGATGCGCTTTTCGGCCGCCGACTTGCCGATCGATGGGATGCCACGCTGAGCCTGCGCGGTGGCGCACAGCGATACGACGATTCTATCGATGTAATGGACGTCAACCGATTTCTTTACTCGCTGGGCATTACTCATCGATTCGCGTCGCGTGCCCAGTTCAGCGCGCAGCTGACGGGAGGCATCGATGACGAAACCAACGACGGTTCGCCATACGGTAATTCGAAAATCGGTGGGCGCCTGAGCCTTACTGCACCGGTAGGCGAATCGGCCTGGCTGTTCGCCTCCCTCGGCAGTCTGCGCAGCGACTACGACGGTTTGTTTTTCGGTACCTCGAGAGAGGACACTCAATTGATGTCGGTGCTGCAGATCGAGTTCCGCGACGTATTGACGCGGGGCCTCACCGTGATTCCGCGAGTTCGCTATGTCGACAACGATTCGGACGTCGATCTTTATTCGTACGACAGGACGGAGATGGGGGTAGTCATTCGATGGACACCGTAACCATGAGGAAAAGCGCACTTGCAGTTCTGCTGTCGTTGTCCGCAATCGCCGCATTCGCGCAGGATGCGGGCACCGTCATTTTCGCAACCGGCAGCGTGACGGCAGAGCGTAAACCGCCGGTTGCTCTGAGCAAGGGCGATGCGGTGCGAGTACAGGACACAATCGCGACCGCCGATGCTTCCCGGGCGCAGCTGTTGATGATCGACGGTGCCAGGATTGCACTAAGGCCGAACAGCCGCCTCAAAATAGACGAATACAGTTACTCCGAGGCTGCGCCTGGAAACGCGGTAACCACCAGCAGCGATCGCGGTGTCAGCAGCCTGCTGAAAGGCGGCTTCCGTACTATCACCGGTGCTATCGGCAAGCAGGACGAGAAGGATTACGAAGTTCGCACGGCCGTCGGCGTGCTCGGCATCCGTGGTACGGACTACACCGCTGTTTTCTGCAATGCCGATTGCGACTGGGCTCCCGGCGTTGCTGCAGGCCAGCCTCTCGAGGACGGTCTGTACCTGGGCGTTACCGAGGGCGTAATCGTCTTTCGTAACGAGAACGGTGATATCGAGTTGATGGCCGGTCAGTATGCGTTCGTGCCGCTGAGCAACAGGGTCCTGAAAAAACTCGCCATCCCCCCGTCCGTATTGCTGGACAATAACGACCTCAGCCTCGATGCAACGGGGTCGGGGCAACAATCGCGTCCGTCCGGTGCATCGGCGCCCGGATTCGACAGCAAGCTGGGAACGCGCCGTTCGCCTTCGTCCAATGAGTTCGGCATCGAAGAAGAAACCTCGGAAGGCAAGGGGGGGCGCGATGCGCCCGAACAATCCGTGATCGGTGTGAATCCCGATGGTACACCGGTGGATATCACGCCCGGGACGTCGCCACCGCCGAACGGCCAGCGCACGATCAGCTGGGCCACCGGGCCCGCGTTCGGCCCGAGCACGCTGTACAGCGGTACGCTCGACAATGATCCCACCCGGTATCGGCTCGATGTCGGCAACAACCTGAACGGCTTCGCCAACGAGATTCCCGGCCGCACGGGCCTGGATGTCGCAACGTTCGACATCGCGACGTCGAGCAATGTGAATACAGGGTTCGATTCGGTGACGGTGCTGCGCTGGGGTCGCTGGTCGGGTGGCACGGCCGGTATTACGCTAAGCGACGGCAGCGACGCCAGTATCGATCTCGCTTCACAGAGCCTGCACTGGGTCAGCGGTCCCGAATCCACGTCGGCACCGCTGATGCCGGTAAGCGGCGTCGCCAACTACAGCCTGGTCGGCAACACCAACCCGACCGACAATTTCGGCAATGTCGGCGTGCTCGGTTCCGCAACCTTCACTGCCGATTTCACCAACATGCTGGTCGACACCACACTGCAGATCGACATCAACTCTGCGAACTGGATGGCTGCCGGGCAGGGAACGATCGGCATGATTGGAAACCAGCCGGTGGCGCCGCACATCTTTGGCGGTAGCTACAATTCGGTGGTCATCGATGGCATCACCGGAGGCGGCGGGAATTTCAGCGGCTTCTTCAGCGATCCGGGTCCGACATCGGATCCGGGTTTTCCGGGCGGCGCCGGCATGACTTTCAGTATTCAGGATGGCAGTGACACAACCCAGGTTTCGGGCGCGCTGGTATTCGGCAATCCGTGAGTCTTGAGCTGGTCATCGTCGGCGGCGGGCCTGCAGGCCTGAGCGCCGCCGCCCATGCACAGCAGCTGGGTCTATCATGGTTGCTGCTGGAGTCCGGCCCCGCCCATGCCAACACCATCCAGCGCTACCAGAAGGGCAAGCACGTCATGGCCGAACCGGCGGTCGTGCCGTTACGAAGTGACCTGCCTTTTTCGGCCGGAACCCGAGAGGCCATTCTCGGCGCGTGGCAACAGGGCATCGCTCCGCTGTCCGGCAATATTCGTTACTCGGCTGAAGTTGCCTCAATTTCCGGGTCCCATCCGGAATTCACGCTGACGCTGGCCGATGGCGAAAGTATCGGCGCGAAATCCATCGTGCTGGCGATCGGTCTGCAGGGAAATCCACGAAAGCTCGGAGCCCCGGGGGAAGACGCGTCGTTCGTGCAGTACACGCTCGACGATCCGGACGAGTACAGTGACGAAACCATAGTGATTGTCGGTGCCGGCGACGCGGCAATCGAGAATGCCATCGCGCTATCGAGGAACAATTCGGTGGTCATTGTCAATCGGCGCGATGAGTTTGCCCGCGCCAAAGAAGGAAACCTCGCTCAGATTTCGCGCGCGATCGAGGGTGACTCGATCAAGTGCTTCTACAATTCGAGCGTGGCATCGATTGATGCCGCCGGCTCGGTCATTCTGAATACCGAAACTGGCGAGACGCGAATCAATTGCGACCGGCTCATTGCACGGCTAGGCGCCATCCCCCCGCGGCATTTCGTGGAGTCCTGCGGCATTGGTTTTCCGAGTGACGACCCTACGACGTTGCCGGAGCTGAGTAACAAGTACGAATCCAACGTGCCTGGCCTGTACGTCATCGGTGCGCTCGGCGGATACCCGCTGATCAAGCAGGCGATGAACCAGGGCTACGAAGTTGCCGAGTTCATCGCAGGAAAGGACATCCAGCCGGCTGATCACGGCATACTCGAAAGCATGTTTGCCGGGCTGCCGTTCAAGCTCGGTGTTGACGAGACCCTAGCGCTAATTCGTCGACGCGCACCGCTGTTTACCGACGTCAACGGCCTGGTGCTCCGCGAGTTGGTTCTGTCCAGCAACCTGCTGATGCCGAAAAAGGGCGAAGAAATTTTTCGCAAGAACGACTACACAAACTCGTTCATGACGATTGTCGAAGGCGAAGTCGATGTAGAAACCGACAGTGGCAAGCTGATTCGGCTGACGCAGGGCCAGTTCTTCGGTGAGATGAGCTTGCTATCCGGCAGGCGCCGTGCCGCGACGGTCAGGGCCGCGACAAGCTGCGTGATCCTCGAGTCGCCACGGCGAGATATCATCCGCCTGATGAACTCTTATGAAGCAGTCCGCCGCAATATCGACGAACACTTCATCGTTCGAACGCTGCGCGCCGGTCTGGCGCCGGACGCACCGGCGGACGAGTTGCTTGCGATCGCTGGCACAGCCGAGATCAGGTCCTTCCGCTCCGGCGACGTTCTTTTCAACGAGGGTGATGGAGCCGACGGGCTGCACCTGATCCGCAGCGGTTCCGTTTCGGTATCGCGCCGTATTGGCGGACGTGACATCGTTACCTCGTATGTTGCCGCCGGAAACTATGTCGGCGAAATGGGGCTGGTCGGACAGGCGAGCAGATCGGCTACGGTTCGTGCGACGGTGGCGACGGAATCGATATTCCTGAAAGCCGATGTCTTCATGCAAATGCTCGAACGGAACGATGGCTTGCGAGAGCGCGTGCAGGAAATCGTTCGGGAAAGGCTCAGCGAAAACCTGCGCATGGAAGCTCAGCCGGAAGCGGGAGACCTGATTTCCTTCCTGATGCAACAGGGGCTCGGTGAAGCGACCGACGTGCTGCTGATTGACGAAACGCTGTGCATAGGCTGCGACAACTGCGAAAAGGCCTGTGCGGAGACGCACGGCGGAACGTCGCGTCTCGACCGTGCCGCGGGACCATCCTATGCGCAGGTGCACGTGCCAACCTCCTGCCGTCACTGCGAAGATCCCCATTGCATGAAAGACTGCCCGCCGGATGCCATCCGCCGCGCACCGAACGGTGAAGTCTACGTACAGGACAGTTGCATCGGTTGCGGCAACTGCGAAAGAAACTGTCCATATGGGGTAATCCAGATGGCGAGCGGCAAGGAACAGGCTCCGAACCTGCTGAGCTGGATTCTGACAGGTCGCGGCGCTGCGCCGGGCAAGCGCCAGCCGCTGGCTGATGACGGTGAGGGAAAGAAAGCAGTCAAGTGCGACATGTGCAAGGATTTGTCCGGTGGGCCCGCGTGCGTGCGCGCCTGTCCGACCGGGGCTGCATTGCGCATGAGCCCGTCCGAGTTCGTCAAGCTGAGTAAACGAGTGAACTGAAATGCACGAGTCGATTCTCGCCTTCAGGAAACGTCGCTATTTGTGGCTCGCATTGCTGGTCAGCGTTGTCAGTATTGCCGCGTACTGGATTGACGATCCGCAGGAACCTGCCAATGGCGGCACCGTTCTCGGATACGCGCTGGGCACGGCAGGTGCGCTGCTGATCGTCTGGCTTGCGTGGTTCGGTGTGCGCAAACGGCGATATGCCTCGACGATGGGAACGGTACAGGGCTGGTTGTCCGCACACGTTTACCTCGGTTTGGCGCTGGTGCTGGTCGTGTTGCTGCATACCGGATTCCAGTTTGGTTACAACGTACACACAGCAGCCTTCGCATTGATGATGCTGGTCGTTGTGAGCGGCCTCTTTGGTGTTTACGTGTACCTGAAATATCCGCAGCGGCTGAGCGAGAATCGCGGCGGCGTGAATCGTTCCGAATTGATAGACCAGATTGAGGATGTCGATACGCGCAGCCGGCGAATTGCCAGACAATTACCGGCCGAGTTCCAGGAGCTGGTGTCGAGCGGGATCAGCCGCCTGCAATTCGGTAATTCAATGTGGGCACGGTTGCGCGCGCGCGATCTTTCGCAGGTGCTGTTGAAACGCGGCAATGACTACGCAGTCGTCGCCAATCCCGGACAGGAAGCGGCATTGGACTGGCTTGCCGACCAGCAGTCGCGCTGTCGCGATCCGGCTGTCGCCGCCCTCATCGGCGAACTGTCTGGCTTGCTGCGCAACAAGCGCAGGCTCCTGAAACCGCTCATAGAGGATTTCCGGATGCAGGCAATGCTGGAGATCTGGCTGTTCGTTCACGTGCCATTGACTGCCGGCCTGCTGGTGGCGCTGCTTTCGCACATCCTGGCCGTATTCGTGTACTGGTGACGCGATGAAGTTCCTGATTCGTTTCGTTACACGCAATGCTGCCGGTGGTACCGATCACCGCGACCGCATCATCGAAGCGCCGATAATCACGATCGGCCGTGCAACCGATCAGATGCTGCACCTGCAGGACAAGCGCGCTCGCCTGCAGCACGCGCAACTCGAAGATCGCAATGGCAAGGTGCACATAACGACCAGTGCGCTGGCTGGCGTCGACGTCAATGGCAGGTCACAACGCGATGCGCGGCTGGTTAGCGGCGATGTCGTTGAGGTCGGTGCGAATATCCTGCGCGTAATAGACGCGCCTCCCGGCGCAGATTTCGCGCTGACTTTCGAGCTCAACCCGGAGTTCGCCAGGGAAGAACTTGCAACCGAGTGGAACGCGGTCGGTACGGGGACGATCGGCAAACGGAAGCTGTCGTGGATCCTTGTCGCAGTGGTGTTGTTGCTGACTCTGGTTGGCCCGGGAGTGAGCATGCTGAGCCCCGATATTTCGTCGATGGCGCGCCACAGTGATTTTTTGCCAGACGACAGCTGGTGGCTGGCCGGCCCGTTGCATAGCGCGCATTCCTCGATAAGCGGCGATTGCCGGAGCTGCCACGTCAACGCGTTCGAGCGCGTGCCGGACGCGGCCTGCACGGAATGCCACAAGGTCAGCCGCCACGTCAGCGGCGACGTAAACACCGTCCTCGGTGAGC
The DNA here is from genome assembly GCA_029865385.1 of Gammaproteobacteria bacterium. GTDB lineage: Bacteria > Pseudomonadota > Gammaproteobacteria > Steroidobacterales > Woeseiaceae > JAKEGN01. The sequence goes on along the minus strand of JAOUGX010000118.1, from coordinate 2,302 downwards.
GCCGCTGCGCCAGCTGTCACCTGGAACACAACGAGCCGCCGCAACTCGTCAAGCAGCACCAGGGACTATGCGCCGACTGCCATCAGAATCTGCCTGGCAATGTGGCGCTCGAGAATGCCGGCGATTTTCTGCGGGATCATCCGGCGTTCAAGGTCAGTCTGCTTCGTCCGCGACCAGGGCCGGAAGGAACGAGCGAGTGGGGCGTCGAGCACCTGTTGTTGTCGGAAGCACGAACGGCCGATCGATCGAACCTTAAATTCGATCATGCGGCACATCTCGACCGGGCCGGCATCATCACACCCGACGGAAGACGCGTGCTCGAGTGTGCGGAATGCCATCAGCCGCAGCCCGGCGGTGCAAGGATGCGGCCGATCAGCATGAACGATCACTGCGCCGGCTGTCACAGCCTGAACTTCGATCCCGACGATCCGCGCCGCACGGTGCCGCACGGCGATCCCGAAGGCGTCATGCAGACGCTGGTCGAATATTACAGCGCGAGGCTGCTCGGCGACGAGCCGGAGGCAGGAGAGCAACGCGTCCGGCGACCGGGGCGTGCGTTGACGCGCGCGGATCGCGATCGTGCTGCCGCAGAAGCACGGGTCAAGGCAATGACCGTTGCGACAGACCTGTTCGAACGGCGCGTTTGCGCGAACTGCCACGAGGTTACGCGTACCGCGAACCGGGTTCTGCCGTGGCACGTCGAACCCGTGAAGCTGACGGAACGTTTCTTCCCGCATGCGAACTTCACGCACGCGGCGCACGATACAGCATCAAACGAGTGTGACAGCTGCCACGGTGCCAGCACATCGGAGAGTTCGAGCGACGTGCTCATTCCAGCGATCGAGACTTGCCGGGACTGTCACGGAAGTGCCGTTGCGAGTCGCAATTCGGCCGCACAGACGCCGAGCACCTGCATCATGTGTCACAGTTTTCATTTCGAGGCGAAAGGGATCTACCCGTGATCCGGCAGGCAGCATTGCTGTTGTCGATCGTTTCAATGCTTGCGGCTTGCGGCGGCGGTTCGCGGCCGGCGATCGGCGGCGTCGATCCCGCGACGCCGGCACAGGGCTGCACAGGATCTTGCGCCGACACCGCGACCAGCCTGGCCGTTGCCGATGTCGAAGGCGTTATTGCTCGTGCTGTCGCAGAAGCACAGGCGCGAAACGTCAGTGCGACGATTGCCGTTGTAGACCGTGTCGGCAACGTGCTTGCCGTGTTTCGCATGAACGGTGCGGCGACATCCGTGACAGTGCAGTCGCCAGGTCCCGCCGTCAGCGGCGGACTGGAAGGCGTCAACATCGTGCCGGATTCCATTGTAGCAATCGCCAAGGCCGTAACCGGCGCCTATTTGTCCACAGAAGGCAATGCCTTCAGCAGCCGCACGGCCAGCCAGATCGTGCAGGACCACTTCAATCCGCAGGATCCGCTGCAGCCCGGCGGACCCTTGTTCGGCGTGCAATTCAGCCAGCTGCCCTGTTCCGATTTGTTGAACCGATTCACCGGGGCCACGGGCGCCGGACCGTACCGCTCGCCGCTGGGCCTGAGCGCGGATCCCGGCGGCTTTCCTTTGTATAAAGCGGGAACGCCGGTCGGCGGAGTAGGCGTCACAAGCGATGCCTTGTACGGATTCGATCGCAACATTTCGGATGTCGATTCCGACAACGACGAGCTGATCGCGATCGCGGCGATGTCGTCACTTGGCGCACCTGCGGATCGTCGCGCCAGCGTTATTGCCGTCGATGGTCGTTCATTGCGCTTCTCCGATGTTACAGAGCAGCAACTTCAGTCGAGTCCCGGCGCAGCGCCGTCGTTCGGCAGCATCAACAACATCGCCGGCGTCCTGCTCGCAGTTCCCGGATACGCATCCGCAACGGTCAGCGCGGGCACGGCTTTTTCCCAACCTGCTTCGGGTATACGAGCCGACGTACTCGATTATCCGGGGCTCGACGCATTCGTTCTGATCGATTCGCTGAATGTTGAACGGTACCGGCCGCAGGCGGGTACCGATGGCGCGAATGCGCTCAGTGCGTCCGAGGTGCAGCAGATCCTGTCCAGCGCACTGCAGGTCGCCAATCGCTCACGAGCACAGATTCGCCAGCCCGTCGGAACGCCGGCACGGGTGACGATTTCGGTCGTCGATTCAAATGGCGTAATCCTCGGCATCGTGCGATCGCGCGATGCGCCGGTTTTTGGTATCGATGTGTCGCTGCAGAAAGCGCGAACAGCCAGCTTCTTTTCATCTGCAGCCGCCGCCGCCGCTTTCAACGCCGTGCCCGATGCGACCTATCTTGACGGCGGCCTG
>JAOUGX010000022.1 GCA_029865385.1 Gammaproteobacteria bacterium | reverse complement strand
TTCCTCCTCATAGGTGGAGTAGAGGTAGGCGGTCGTAGTGGCAAATTCTGCGGCACAGGTATCGACTCGCTTGAAAACCGGCCGTACGCCATGGCGAATTCTGCGTTTGCGAATTACCTGTTCGTCCTGCTGCAGCAATGTAGCAATGCGCGCGTCCGAGAAGCCTTTGCGTTTCAGTTGCCGCAGTCGCACCGCGTCGAGAGCTTCGAGGCCGTCCTTGCGTATTCGGCCTTCCTCGGCAACCAGGTCCGCGATTTGCGCCAGAAACCAGGGATCGATTCGTGAGAGTTTTGCGACTTCGTCAATGGATAAGCCGAATCGCATCGCATCCGCGACGTAAAGGATTCGCTCCGCGCCGGGCGCGCGCAGTTCGTGCCGCAACTGGTCGCGGCCCTCTTCGCTATCGACCGAATCGGCGCGTTCGTCCAGACCAGCAATACCGGTTTCAAGACCGCGCAGTGCCTTTTGCAGCGACTCCTGAAAAGTTCGTCCGACAGACATGACTTCGCCAACCGATTTCATCTGCGTCGTCAGGCGCGTATTCGCGCCGGGGAATTTCTCGAAAGTAAATCGCGGTATCTTGGTAACTACGTAATCGATTGTCGGTTCGAAGGATGCCGGCGTGGCGCCACCGGTAATATCGTTTTGCAGCTCGTCCAGCGTATAGCCGATCGCGAGTTTCGCCGCGACTTTCGCGATCGGGAACCCGGTCGCTTTGGAAGCAAGTGCCGATGATCGCGAAACGCGGGGATTCATCTCGATAACCAACATTCGGCCATCCTCGGGATCCACGGCGAATTGAACGTTCGAACCACCGGTCTCTACACCGATTTTGCGCAATACGTCGATCGACGCGTTGCGCATGCGCTGATATTCCTTGTCTGTCAGCGTCTGTGCCGGCGCCACGGTAATCGAGTCACCCGTGTGCACGCCCATCGGATCGAAGTTTTCGATGGAACAGACAATGATGCAATTGTCATTGCGGTCGCGCACGACCTCCATCTCGAATTCCTTCCAACCGAGCACGGATTCTTCGAGCAGTATTTCATTGGTCGGCGACATCTCCAGGCCGTGGGTCACGATCTGTTCGAACTCGTCGCGGTTATAGGCGATGCCCCCACCTGTGCCGCCCAGCGTGAATGACGGGCGGATAATCGTCGGAAATCCGATCTTCGGCTGCTTTTCGAAGGCTTCCTCCATCGAATGGGCGATTTCCGCCTTCGCTACTTCCAGCCCGATGTCCTGCATCGCTTCCCGGAAAAGTTCACGATCTTCGGCCATATCGATCGCATCGCGCGACGCGCCAATCAGTTCAACTTTGTATTTCTCAAGCACGCCCTCTCGGACCAGGTCGAGTGCGCAATTCAGGGCCGTCTGGCCGCCCATCGTCGGCAGCAGCGCATCCGGCCGCTCCTTGGCAATCACGCGCTCTACAACCGACCAGTTGACCGGTTCAATGTAAATTGCGTCGGCGGTTTCCGGGTCGGTCATGATGGTCGCCGGATTGGAGTTCACGAGAATGACCCGGTAGCCCTCGCTCTTCAGGGCTTTGCAGGCCTGGGCACCCGAGTAATCGAACTCGCAGGCCTGGCCGATGACGATTGGACCGGCACCAATGATCAAAATACTCTCTATGTCGGTTCTTTTTGGCATGTGTCAGAGCGGCTTCCGGCGCTTGTCCTGTGCGTGATCAAATATCATAAATTACATTATGATTATCAGATAAATAATTGTTTTATGAGTATTTTCTAAAACGTCAATGCGGTTTTCGTATGACGGCGTTTCAGCGCGTCCATTGCAACAATGAAGTCTTCGAACATGTGCAGAAGATCGTGCGGACCGGGGCTCGCCTCCGGATGTCCCTGAAAACTGAAGGCGGGTTTGTCGGTTAGCGCCATGCCCTGCAGGCTGCCGTCGAACAGGGAACGGTGCGTAGCAACGACGTTCTTCGGCAGGCTGGTTTCGTCGACGGCAAAGCCATGGTTCTGACTGGTGATGATGACTTTCCCTGTTTTCAGGTCCTGTACCGGGTGATTGGCCCCGTGGTGCCCGAACTTCATTTTTACCGTGCGTGCGCCAACCGCAAGACCTAGCAGCTGATGACCGAGGCAGATGCCGAATACCGGCAAGTCCGCATCCAGAATGTCCCGGATCGCGTTGATCGCATAGTCGCAAGGTTCGGGATCACCCGGACCATTCGACAGAAAAACACCATCCGGCGCCAAAGCAAGCACCTGCGATGCCGGGGTCTTGGCCGGTACCACGGTCATGCGGCAATCGAGATCGGACAAAAGGCGCAGGATGTTGCGTTTGATGCCGAAATCGTAGGCAACGACATGGTATGGCGCTATACGGCGACTAAGGATCCGCGGGCGACGACCGAACTCGGTCCCATGACACCACTGGTACATTCGGTCCGTGGTGACGATCTTGGCCAGGTCCATACCGGCGATACCGGGGAACTTGCTCGCGTGCTGCACGGCGATTGCCGGATCTACCGTTCCGGTCATGATGCATCCTGACAAGGCGCCCTTTTCACGAAGAATACGGGTCAGTTTGCGGGTGTCGATATCGGCGATCGCTACGGTCTTGCCGGCTTTCAGGAAATCCGAAAAACTGCGCTCCGATCGCCAGCTGCTGGTCAACATCGAGCTATCGCGAATAACCAGGCCCGAGGCATGAACCCGCGAGGATTCCATGTCCTGGCTGTTGGTCCCGGTGTTCCCGATATGCGGATAGGTGAGCGTAACGATCTGCCGGCAATAAGACGGATCCGTCAGGATCTCCTGGTAACCGGTCATGGCCGTGTTGAATACGACTTCTCCAATGGTCTTTCCGTCTTTGCCTACGGAAATGCCATGGAATACCGTACCGTCCTCGAGTGCGAGTATTGCGGGCGTAGTCAACGATCGCGCCCGTCGGGTCGAAGATTTTTTTTGCTTTGGAATTTCATCAAAACCGTACTCTAGATGCGCAAAAGCGGAAGGACACTGTCTTCCGCTTATGGCCGCGCCGGCAGGCCGGCGGCCCGGCGTAGTTTACTCAACACAGCGCACTGGCGCCAGCGCAAGCTCGAATCAGCTAAGGATATCGCTCACCGCGTAGAGCCCTTTTGCTTGCTTGACCAGCCATTGCGCCGCCCTGAGCGCACCTTCGGCAAAAACCCGCCGATCGGTCACTTTGTGGGTCAATTCAAGTATTTCATTAGCGCCCGCAAATCGCACCGTATGCTCACCGGGATTGTCGCCTTGGCGGTAGGAAGTAACGACCACACTGTCTGCGGGTTGATCCCTCAGGAACCCGTCCGGATCGAACAGGTACACCGATTGAAATTCCTGCCCGCGGCTCTTCGCCGCTGCTTCAGCAAGCTTCAATGCGGTTCCGGACGGAGCGTCGGCTTTGTGCACATGGTGGGTTTCCAGTACTGAAACAACGAAATCCATTCCCAGGGCCGCTCCGGCCTGCCCCACGAGTTTCTGCATCAGGGCGATGCCTATGCTCATATTGCGGTCATAAAGCAATGGAATCCGCGACGAAGCCTTGCGCATGGCGGTCAGGCCCTTGGAGTCCAGTCCGGTAACGCCTGACACCAGAGGCTTGCCGGCGTCCACAACTGCAGCAAGTACCGACGCGGTTGCAGCCGGCAAGCTGAAATCCATTGCAATGTCGAACAAATCGGCGTCGAGGTTCGCCGGATTCGAAACGATTGGCAGATCGGTGCCAATGCCGGCGGCGGCAACTGCCTCCTGTGCCGCAGATTCACTGCCTGGCTTGACACAAAGCACCGCCAGTTGAAAATCCGCGTTTGCGACGACCTGGCGCATAACAGCCTGGGCCATACGGCCCGCCCCGATCAACGCGATTCTCAACATTTGCTGACCTCGGTTTACTGGCTGATCCGGTCGAAAAATCTCTTGACAGAGTCAAGCCAGCCGCCGGCCCGCGGATTGTGGCGCTTGCCCCCTGTACTCAGCAGCTCGTCAAATTGTCGAAGCAGGGATTCTTGCTCGTCGGTGAGATTTACCGGCGTTTCGACTGACACCTTTGCAAACAGGTCACCGAGATGCCGGTCTCGCACCGTGCTGACTCCCTTTCCGCGCAGTCGAAAAACCTTGCCCGACTGAGTGCCGGCAGGAATCTTGAGCGACACGTGTCCGTCCAGGGTCGGCAGTTCAACCTCGCCACCCAGCGTTGCCGTAGCGAAACTGACCGGTATTTCGCAGGAAAGATCGGCGCCGGATCGCTCGAACAGCTTGTGCGGCCGTACCCGGATTTCTACGTACAGATCGCCCGGCGGCCCGTTGTTGCGGCCGGCCTCGCCCTCTCCTGTGAGGCGAATGCGATCGCCGCTATCCACGCCCGGCGGCACTTTGACCGACAGCTTTTTGGTCTTGCTGACCCTACCCCTGCCGTGACATTTGCCGCAGGGATCCTGAATGACTTTGCCGGCACCTTTGCAGGCCGGGCAGGTTTGCTGAATCGAAAAGAAGCCCTGCTGCATTCGCACCTGACCGACGCCACCGCAAGTCGTGCACTGCACAGGTTCGGTGCCCTTCTTGGCGCCACTGCCATCACATTCGGCACAGGGTGCCTGCGTCGGAACTTCGATAGTGACAGAGTCGCCGCTGACAGCGCGTTCCAGCTCGAGCTCGAGCTCATAGCCCAGATCCGAGCCACGGAAAACCTGGCTGCGACCGCCGCGCCTTCCGCCACCTCCAAATATGTCGCCAAAAACGTCGCCGAAGATATCGCCGAATCCCTCCGCCGAAAATCCACCGGCACCACCACCGCCGGCAGCGGCACGGAGTCCGTCGTGACCGAAGCGATCATAAGTTGCGCGCTTATCAACATCCGTGAGGGTTTCGTAGGCTTCCTTGGCCTCTTTGAACTTTTTGCCGGCCTCGGCGTCCTCCTGATTTCTGTCGGGATGGTGCTTCATGGCAAGACGACGATAAGCCTTCTTGATCTCGGCCTCCGTCGCTTCCCTCGGTACACCGAGAACCTCGTAATAGTCGCGCTTTGCCATGGCCTGCCTGTTTACATAGTAAACCGGGCGCCAACTTCGGCGCCCGGTTCCGTCATTGCATGATGATCCGGAAGTCGATTACGACTTGGACTTGTCGTCGCCGTCAACCTCTTCGAACTCGGCATCGACGACATCTTCACCATTGGCTTTCGCCGATTCTTTGCCTGCTTTGCCCTCTTCTGCCGCTTTGTCGGCGTGCAGTTTTTGTGCAACGGCGGCCGAAGCTTCTGCCAGTGCAGACGTCTTCGCTTCAATTTTGACTTTATCTTCGCTGTCCAGCACCGCCTTCAAATCCGACACCGCCGATTCGACAGCATGCCGTTCTTCGCCGGTCGCTTTCTCGCCGAGCTCCTTGAGAGTCTTCTCAGCTGCATGGATCATGCCGTCTGCCTGGTTGCGTGCGTCAACCAGCTCGCGGAATTTCTTGTCTTCCTCGGCGTGGCTCGCCGCGTCAGCAACCATTTTCTCGATTTCTTCATCAGACAAGCCGCTGGAGGCTTTGATGACGATGTTCTGCGATTTACCGGTTGCCTTGTCCTTCGCCGAAACATTCAGAATTCCGTTCGCATCGATATCGAAGGTCACCTGGATCTGCGGTAGCCCGCGCGGCGCCGACGGAATGTCGGTAAGGTCGAATCGACCCAGTGACTTGTTGTCGCGGGCGCGCTCTCGCTCACCCTGCAGGACATGAATGGTTACTGCATTCTGATTGTCGTCAGCAGTTGAGAATACCTGCTCCGCATTGGCCGGAATCGTCGTATTTTTCTCGATCAGCTTGGTCATTACACCACCGAGCGTCTCGATACCGAGCGAAAGCGGCGTGACGTCGAGCAACAACACATCCTTGACGTCACCTGCAAGCACACCACCCTGGATTGCGGCGCCGAGTGCCACGGCCTCGTCCGGGTTTACGTCCTTGCGCGGCTCCTTGCCGAACAGGCTCTGCACTTCCTGCTGCACCTTGGGCATTCGGGTCTGTCCGCCGACCAGAATGACATCGTCGACATCGCTGACTTTCAGGCCGGCATCTTTCAGCGCAATCTTGCACGGTCCAATGGTCCGCGTGATCAGTTCGTCAACCAGCGACTCGAGCTTCGCCCGCGTCAGCTTTATGCTGAGATGTTTTGGGCCGCTGGCATCGGCCGTGATGTACGGCAGATTGACCTCGGTCTGTTGTGACGAAGACAATTCGATCTTTGCCTTTTCGGATGCCTCCTTGAGGCGCTGCATCGCCAGTGGATCCTTGCTGATATCCACGCCGCTTTCACGCTGGAATTCCGATGTCAGGTATTCCATTACGCGTATGTCGAAATCCTCGCCACCGAGGAAAGTGTCGCCATTGGTTGCCAGTACTTCGAACTGGTGCTCACCGTCCACTTCAGCGATTTCGATAATCGAGATATCGAAGGTGCCGCCGCCCAGGTCGTAAACTGCGATTTTGGCATCGCCGCGCTTCTTGTCCATGCCGTATGCAAGTGCGGCCGCAGTAGGCTCGTTGATAATTCTCTTGACATCGAGACCGGCGATCTTGCCGGCATCCTTGGTTGCCTGCCGTTGCGAATCGTTGAAGTATGCTGGCACGGTCACAACGGCCTCGGTCACCTCGTGACCAAGATAGTCTTCCGCCGTCTTTTTCATTTTCATCAGCACACGGGCGGAAATTTCCGGCGGTGCCATCTTGTTACCGTTCACCTCGACCCAGGCGTCACCGTTGTCCGCCTTGGTGATCTTGTAGGACACCATGCCAATATCGCGCTGCACGACGTCGTCCTCGAACCGACGCCCGATCAGGCGCTTGACTGCGAACAACGTGTTCTTCGGATTCGTGACAGCCTGTCGTTTGGCCGACTGGCCGACCAGCACCTGGTCGTCCTTGCTGAACGCGACAATAGATGGCGTTGTGCGGTCGCCCTCGCTGTTCTCGATTACCTTGGGTTTGTCACCCTCCATCACTGCTACGCAGGAATTGGTGGTACCCAGGTCGATACCGATAACCTTTCCCATAATCTTTGATCTCCATGCGGAAAAAACTGAACTGGCTGTTAGGTGGGGCCTCTACGGCAGGTTTCAAGCGCGAAAACTCGGCCAATTGGCAGCAAATCAGCCCTCTTGGTCGGGTTCTGCGGCGACTACTACCCTGGCCGGTCGGAGCAGGCGGCCGTTTAGCTCATAGCCCTTCTGAAATACAGTCAGGACCGATCCTGGCTCTGCTTCGGCCGACGGTTGCATGGTCATGGCTTCGTGCAGCTGGGGGTCGAACGGCTCACCCAGCGGATCAATCTCGCTGATGCCGAACTGCTGCATGGTAGAGATCAACAGCTTCAGCGTTGCTTCACAGCCCTCCCGAAACGCGCCTACATCGGCACCGTCGGCGGCCGACAGACCCAGCTCGAGGCTGTCCCGGACTGCCAGCAGTTCGCCGGCAAATCGTTCCAGCGCAAATTTTCGTGCATTGTCGATGTCGCGCTGGCTGCGCTTGCGTACATTCTCCAGCTCGGCGACGGCTCGCAGGTATTTGTCCCAGTTCTCGTCGGCCAGCGCCTGCGGATCGATTTGCCGCTGATCGGCTGACTCCTGAGATTCGCCAGATACGTCTACCGGCCGAGGACCGGTATCGTCGCCCGTCGCTTCGACATTGTCAGCGACGTGTTCATCGCTTGCGATTTCGGCCTCTTTCGGCTTCCCACTCATCAGGTAACAGCTCCGGTAATAGGTGTTGCGACACCACTGTCGCGGTCATTCGGTGAATTTTGTGCAGCGAGTTTTGGGGGTTTGGCGAGGAATATCAAGGCCGGTCGGGAAACCTTCGGCTCATCTGCCGCCGGTCGCCGGCCTATTCGGCTAGCTAGCCGGTTCGTGCGCGCCTTTCATCGCCGATTCCAGAAGCCTTGCCGTAACGTCGACGATCGGCACTATCCGGTCGTATGCCATTCGCGTAGGCCCGATAACGCCCAGGACTCCGATATGATCATCGTCGACGTGGTAAGGCGCGGTAACAATGCTGCAATTGTCGAGAATGCTGTATCCCGATTCCTGGCCTATGAATACCTGCACGCCGCTGGCATTGATACTTCTGTCCAGCAGGTCCAGCAGCAACCGTTTGCGCGAAAACGCGTCGAAAAGCCGGCGCAGGGTCTCAAGGTCTGAAAGCTCGGCGAAATTCATCAGATTTGCCTCGCCGGTCAGCAGGTACTCCCCGCTCGGCCGTGAGGCACCCTCCAAGGCCGACTGGGCAACCGTAATGATGTCGTGCATCGCCCGATTCATGGAGTCGCGAGTCTTTTCGAGTTCTCCGATCAACTGCTCGCGAATCTGCGACAAATCCATTCCAACGTAATTCTCGTTGATGAAGTTGGCGGCGCGCCGCAGCTCGTCGGCACTACGAGGTGCCTCGGTATGCAGGATGCGGTTTTGTACCTCGCGATCGTTGATGACGAGTATCGCCAGAACCCGGCTGTCAGACAGCGGCAGAAAATCGATTTGCCTCAGAATTGCCTTGTGCCCCCTCGGCACCGTTACTACACCGGCGAGGCTCGTGAATTTCGCCAGCAGCTGCGAAACGGCACTCAACAACGCCTCCGGATCTTCCTGCTTACTTGCGATCTGCAGCCGCAATTTGCGTAAATCGCCGCCTTTCGGCTGCTTGTACCGAATCAGCGAATCGACAAACAATCTATACCCTTGAGCGGTAGGTACCCGTCCCGCCGATGTGTGCGGCGCGGTAACCAGACCGAGATCCTCGAGATCGGACATAATATTGCGAATCGTGGCCGGGCTGAGTTCCAGGCCGGCATCTTTGGACAAGGTGCGGGATCCGACCGGCTGCCCGTCACGAATAAAGCGGCGTATCAATACCTTGAGCAGGTATTGGGCACGCTCGTTGGGCATGGTGCTGACGGCTTCAGTCATCGTTTACCAGAGAACGAAATACGCAATAGTGACTCAACCTGAAAGTGCCCGAACAACAATGTCCGGCCAAATGCCGGAGTTGGCTTGGCGGCCGGTCCGCGGTTTGCAACAATCCGCAGGTTTTCTCCCGCCAGCAATAGCTCACCGACCCGTAGCAGAATATAGTCAAGGCAGGCATGACTCAACCATTCAATACAATTGCCCTTGTCGGTCGATTCGAGGACGAACGTGTCGCAGAGCCCATGGAGGCGCTGGCGCGTTTTTTGACAAAAGTCGGCAAGACAGTCATCGCGAATCCCGGCATCGCCAGGGAATTTGCTGCTCGCGCGGTCGAAGAATCGGCAATAGCCGCCGAGGCAGATTTGATCATCGCAGTGGGTGGCGACGGAACGATGCTCTACGCTGCCAAGATGGCGCGTCATGTCGATGTGCCGTTGCTGGGTGTTAACAGGGGCCGCCTCGGATTCCTTACTGATGTGCTGCCCAGCGAAATGCTCGCCAGCCTGGCTCGAGTACTGCAAGGGGAATATTCCCGTGAATCGCGACTGCTGCTGGATGCGCACATAGAATCCTCGGACGGCCGATCGCGTCGGGAATCAGCGCTCAACGACATCGTTTTGCAGAGAGCGCAAGGTGGCCGCATGCTCGCCTTTGATACCCGAATCGACGGCAAGCCGCTCAACTCGCATGCCGGCGACGGGCTTATAGTTGCAACACCGACGGGATCGACGGCCTATGCGCTGAGTTGCGGCGGCCCGATAATCGAGCCTAGCTTGAATGCCGTAGTCATTGTCCCGGTTTGCCCGCATACGCTGAGCGACAGGCCCATCGTGATTTCGGCAAACCTGCAAATTGAAGTGGTTCTGCATGCGCAAGGGAATATCATGGCCGAGGTTACCGTCGACGGCGTCAGTCAGGGCCAGTTCGGCCCCGACGACAAGCTGACCGTGTCGCGTTCCATGCAGCAGATCACGCTGATCCACCCGCCCGGCTACGATTTCTATGAAATCCTGCGTTCCAAGTTGCATTGGGGCCATGACAGCCGCTTTGCGAACTCATAACGAGCCGGTCGCAAGCACATGCTGACTCGATTGCAGATTCGGAATTTCGCCATCATCGATCAGGCGACAGTCGAATTCGACGCCGGAATGACGGTACTAACCGGTGAAACCGGCGCCGGCAAATCGATTCTGGTCGACGCGCTTGGCCTGGTACTCGGCGAACGCGGCAGCACGGGGCTCGTGCGTCCCGGTAGTGACCGCGCCGAGTTTTCGGCGGAGTTCGACATTTCGCAGCACGATACGGCACGAGCGTGGCTTGCCAGCCAGGCATTGGATAACGATGACGATTGCTTGCTGCGCAGGGTTGTCGGCGCTGATGGTCGGTCCCGTGCATTCGTCAACGGCAATGCCGTGACTTTGCAGAATCTGAAGACGCTCGGCGAGATCCTGCTGGACATTCATGGCCAGCATTTCCACCAGTCGCTTGTCCGTCGCAATGTACAAAGAGATTTACTGGATCATTTTGGCGGATTGTCGGACCTGCGCTCGACCACTCGGAACGCGTTCGAGGACTGGCAAAAGCTGTCTCGCGAGTGGCAGGACCTCGAGAACGCCAATTCCGATCGCGCTTCCCGAATAGAGTTGCTCGGCTTCCAGGCCGCTGAACTCGAGTCTCTTGGATTGAAGGCCGGTGAATATGCCGACTTGCAGACGGAGCGCCGCACCCTGCAAAACTCCGGCCGCCTTGCCGAGGCAGTAAACGTTGCCATCGGTGTGATCTACGATGGCGAACCGGCCAACGCACAGAACCTTGTTGCTGAAGCCACTCATGCGATTGAAAACGCCAGCAACTACGACGAGCGATTGAAGCCTGCACTAACGCTGCTCAACGATGCCGGGATCCAGATCAGCGAAGCTTACGATTTGCTGCGACGTTACGCGGAATCGCTTGATGCCGATCCCCTGCGTCGCGACCAGGTAGAAGAAAGACTGGACGCGATTCAAGCCGTAGCAAGAAAGCATCGCTGCGAGCCCGAGGAATTGCAGGAAGTGCATGAACGTGTTCGCGATCAACTCGACACACTGGAGACTGCGGAAGAACGCGGCGTAGAACTGAAACAGATGGCGAAGCGTGCGGAAACAACCTATCGGGATGCTGCGACGGCGCTATCAAAGCAAAGGCAACAAGCCTCGAAGAAGTTTTCTACAGCTGTAAGCGTCGCGATGGCCGATCTCGGCATGAGTGGCGGCGTATTCGAGGTCCAGCTAAGCAATTCGGCAGAAGCGAGAGCCTCGGGCATTGACGATATCGAATACCTGATAAGCGCAAATCCCGGACAGGCACCCATGCCCTTGTCAAAGATAGCTTCCGGCGGTGAACTTTCGCGCATGAGTCTGGCAATTCAGGTAATTGCAAGCGATGGAAGCACCATCCCGACGATGATATTCGACGAAGTCGACAGCGGCGTTGGCGGAGGCGTCGCGGAGATGGTCGGACGGCACCTTCGTGGCCTTGGACGGAACCGCCAGGTCTTGTGTGTTACACACCTGGCGCAGGTAGCCGGGATGGCCGATCAACACTTCCGAGTAGTTAAAATGAGTGACGGCAAGTCCACCAGGATTTCGATCAATCGGCTGAACCGCGATGAGCGAATCGAGGAACTCGCAAGAATGCTGGGCGGTGTCAAGATTACGAAGAAGACCCGTGAGCATGCTGCAGAGATGCTCGATAATTCACGGCGGTCGGAAGGAATTTCAAGCAAATCCAGCAAAACCGGCTAAATCGATCAAGCGCCGCCGGAAACGCTAAAATTCAAGACTTGGCATCTGATTTCTTGGCTAACGGTCTGACGTACAGGACCAGGTTGTGGTCTATCAATTCGTAATTGTGCTTGCGCGCTATTTCGCGCTGAAGTTTCTCGATCTCTTCATTGACGAATTCGATGACATCACCCGTTTCCACGCAGACCATGTGATCGTGATGATCGCCCTCGTCGATTTCGAAGACAGAGTGGCCGCCTTCGAAATTATGCCTGCTAACCAAACCGGCAGCTTCGAATTGGGTCAATACGCGGTAGACGGTGGCCAGACCGATGTCTTCGCCGGTCTCGAGTAATTCCTTGTAGATATCCTCCGCGCTGAGGTGCAGCTGTTTCTTGTCCTCGAGGATTTCCAGGATCTTCAGTCTTGGCAATGTGACTTTGAGCCCGGCTTTTCTCAATTCCTGACGTTGCAGCATGGCATTGGTCTCGTAAGGCGACGGAAGAAATTGTGGCGCTATCGGTGTGTGATACTAAGGAGGTACTATTTGCGCCTATTATGGCTTACTTGTTGCGGCCGCTCCACCACGGTCGTCTCTAATGGATACTCAAGTGATTCTGCACGGTCTTTCAAAACGATTTGAAGTTCGGAAACTAGCGGCCCTGGCCGTGGTGGTGCTGGCACTCGGCGTGTCGTCGGGCTGCGTATTTCGGGCGCCGCTATCGCAAGGCAACCTGCTCAAGCAAGAGGACCTTGATCAGGTCGCCGTCGGCATGACGCGCAATCAGGTGCGATTTCTGCTGGGCACGCCGATGATCGACGATCCCTTCCACGCCAATCGCTGGGACTATATTTACTACCTGACGGTCGGCCGCGAAAAGGCAACGTTCAAACGCTGGGTATCAATTTACTTCGAGAACGATACTGTCAGCCGGATTGTGGACGAGCAGGAGCTGAATCCCAATCTCTAGCGCGATCTTCGCGGCATGCCCATGGATTTGCCTTCCGCCGCCAGCGAGCGGCGAGCCTGGCGCGGATCGATAGCCAACGGACGGTACAGCTCGATTCTGTCTCCTTCGGCAACACGACGCTGACGAGCAACCGGCTTGCCCCAAATACCGGTTGGCAGTTTGTTGAAGTCCTGCTCCGGGAACAGTTCGGCAAGTAGTGAGAATGATATCGCCTCGGCCACGGTCGTGCCGACAGGCACGTTTAACTTCAGCAACTCCTGCTTCGTCGCGTCGGCGAATACGATTTCAATCGATATGAGCGCGCCGGATGTCATCTTTCTTGCGAGGAGCTATCTACTACGCTTTGCGCGGCCCGAAGACTTCTGCCGCCCGCTTCGTAAACGCGTCTACCAGCGAGTTGCAGGTATCTTCAAAGAACGCGCCGAACATCATGTCTACGATCAGGCTCGAGAACTCGAATTCCAGCTCCAGAGCCACTTTGCTGCCCTTGTCGCCCAGATTCGCGAACTTCCAGCCGCCCGCGAGTTGCCGGAACGGTCCGCCGATCAACTCTATGCCGATTGATTCGAATTCCCTGCGCCGGTTCCGGGTCGTGAAATGATTGCTGACGGAGCCTTTGTGCAGCTCCAGCGTCGCCTCGACAACATCGTCGGTCCGTTTGTGCACTTCGGCGTCATTGCACCACGGAAGGAAATCCGGGTATGCCTCGACATCGTCAACAAGGACGAACATCTCGCGCGCCGAATACGGTACGAGCGCGCTTCTGGATACTCTTCGCATCGCTCAAGCCGCCTTCAGGCGCCCGAAAACTCCGGCAGGAGTCCGACGGCCTTGAGAAACACAAATATTATCGCCAGCGGCGCGAGATAGCGCGCGAGGAAACGCCATATGCTGTAAACGGTGCCCGCACCTCCCAACTCCTCGGCACTGGAATTTCGGCACATCACCCAGGACGCGAAAACCGTTATGAACACGCCTCCCAGCGGCAACATGATATTGCTGGTCAGGTGGTCGATGTTGTCGAATATCGTGCCTTTGAAGAATCTTGTTTCGGCGAGGACGTTAAAGGAAAGGACCGTACCGAAACCCAGAGCCCAGATGAGTCCGCCGATCATAAGGGCGGCCTGCGCACGGGAACGATGGAAACGTTCAACAACCCACGCAACGGCCGGCTCCATCAACCCGATCGCCGAGGTCCAGGCCGCAAAAGTCAGCAACACAAAGAACAAAGTAGCGAACACCACGCCACCGGACATCTGGCCGAACGCCAGCGGTAAAGTGACGAATACGAGGCCGGGACCGTCCGCCGGATTGAGATCGTTGGCAAAAACCAGCGGAAATATAACGAGGCCTGCCAGCAGAGCAATCATCGTATCCGCAACAACCACCGCCGCGGAAGCATTTGTAATCGATGTTTCCGCGGGTAGGTAAGCGCCGTACGCCATCACGGCGCCCATGCCGATGCTCAGTGTGAAAAACGCCTGGCCCATGGCCACCAGCACACTGTCCCAGGTCAGGGCATCGAAATTAGGTGTCAGCATGAAGGCGAGGCCCTCGGCAAAATGACCGGAGTTGATGGCATATCCCAGCAGGACCAGCATCAGCACAAGCAATGCCGGGACCATGAACTTGACGGCCTGCTCCAGGCCACGCTCTACGCCGCGGGCCACAACAAGAATGTTAATGGCCATGAAGATAGTGTGTGCCACGGCGACTGAAACCCAGTTGCCGGTAAAGGTACCGAAAATCGAGGCGATTTCTGCCGGCGAGCGACCGACGAAACTTCCGGTTACGCTCTTTTCTACATAAGCAACGGTCCATCCGGCTATGACGCTGTAATAGGAAAGAATCAGAATGCCGCCTATCACGCTCATGCTGCCAACGAGCCGCCAGTGCTTGGAACTGCCTTCTTCTTCTCCAAGTAAAGCCATGGTGGCAACGGGGTTCCTTCGTCCGCGGCGACCGATGAGAATTTCCGACATCATCACCGGCATGCCGATCAGAAATACACAGAAAAGGTACACGATGACGAATGCGCCGCCGCCGTTCTGGCCGGCGATGTAAGGGAATTTCCAGATATTGCCGAGGCCGACAGCAGAACCCGTAACGGCCAGCACGAAAGCCATTCTCGACGACCACTGGCCATGCAAGGACGTACGTGGCGCCTTAACGGCTGCTTCTTCTGTAGTCATTTTCTGCTCTGGGCGGATGAGAAGGCGCGATTCTGGATGAATTTGAAATGACTGACAACAAGCGAGCGCGGCGTATCGGACAGCGGCTTCCCGTATAATCGCCGCGCCGCGCCCGGCTGGCCCGCTCTGCTATCGACACACACTCGGATGACGCCAAAAAAAGACCAGAAACCGACTACCTCGACGATTGCCGTGAACCGCAAGGCACGACACGACTATTTCATCGAAGCCGACTACGAATGCGGACTGGCGCTTGAAGGCTGGGAAGTGAAGAGCTTGCGCGCCGGCCGAGCACAGATTACCGAGAGCTATGTTCACTTGCGAGACGGGGAAGCCTGGCTTCTTGGGGCACAAATCTCACCACTCCCGACCGCCTCCACGCACATCAACCCGGACCCTACCCGCACCCGAAAGCTTCTGCTGCATCGTCACGAACTGGACGGCCTGGTAGGCGACGTCGAACGCAAGGGCTACACACTGGTGCCCTTGTCTCTGCAATGGAAGAAAGGCAAGGCAAAACTCACGATCGGCCTGGCCAAGGGCAAGAAGCAGCATGATAAGAGGGCGTCCGAGAAGGATCGTGACTGGCAGCGGCAAAAATCGCGTGTGCTGAAAGGCGTTAACAAGTAAAAACAATTAGTTATTTTGTTTTTTTAATTTAGATTATCACCCGATGGCGTGAGCCGTAACTCGGCCGACCACTTGTTCAGCATAACCAGCACTTGAAACAGGCGCTCGCCCCTGGCGCTCAGCCGGTAGCCGAGGCGTGGAATTTTCTCGATCAGTCGCAGCCTGCGCAATTCGTGCAGCCGTCGCTGCAGCACGCTCGGGGACACTTCGCCGCACGCTGCCTGAAGATTCCTGAAATTCAGCGGCCCGACCCGCAGTTCCCAAACGATACGAAGGGCCCATTTGTGGCCAAACAGGTCCAGCGCGTAAGCCATGGACCTGCTCGTCGCTGCCGTTCTAAGGCGCTGAATCCCTTTGCTCATAAGGCTCTCAGCGATTTGCTACGAAATCGGAAGCGCCAATTCTAAATTGCTTCGCTATGCGTAGCAAGGCGACGGATTTCCGGCCTTGAGGGCTGTGCGATTGTTTTTTACGGGAACGCCCCTACACTACCGGGGTCCTGGCCGGAATGGCCCGGACCATCAGGGGGCGACATGGCTTCGACGTGGGTCACGAAACTCCGGGTGCATGCCGAGGAACAGATCACCTCGTAAATCCAGCTGTAAAACTATAGTTGCCAACGACGACAACTACGCACTAGCTGCTTAATAACCAGCTCAGAGCCCTCAGCCCGGATCGTGCCTGTGCGTCCGGATCCCTGGGGTCACCCACACAGGACCGTGGTGAGGGCATGTTCAGGGCCTGATCCACTAAATCCTTACTGAACTGGCCACAGGTCTTCCCTGCCCGTCGGGTAGCTTGTGGCGAGATTAAAGACGGAATAAGCATGTAGATCTCTGGGCGTAGGGCTTGCGGACGCGGGTTCGATTCCCGCCGCCTCCACCAATTGTATTGGTAAATCAGCAGGTTAAGGACAACCTGCTGGTTTACCAAACATCTTGCCCAACATCAGTTTTCGTAGCCGATTTCTGGTGCTACGCATTCACGAGTGTCTGGCACTTGCGCAAGTACCTGGACAGCGTGATCTGGTGAAGGCTGTACACCTGGGCGGCGTCAATGTCATCGGCCGAACATGGCCAATGGAGGCATCACCCCGATTCAAAAGCTGGACAAGGCCGCCTAATGTCTACTTGCAGCAGCGATTACAAATGGGGGGATTACAAGTGACAAACCGGTCCGCCAACGGGCGTGTCCCGATTGGTGATTACGCCGGGTCTTCGTCATCGATATCCAGACCTGCCGGCAATGCGGCGCCCGGATGCTGCGCCCGACCGGGCAGCCGCCCGCCATGACCACTGCGTCGGTCCGCGTTAACCGAGTCGCCGACTCACATAAGGCCGCTTATACTTCCTATCCGCAGCGGGAACTGAAACGCAAGCCGGCAGCGACGAAGAAAGCGGCAAAAAAGAAGCCCGTTAGGAAAAAGGCGGCGAAGAAAAAGCCTGTTGTGAAAAAGGTAGCCAGAAAAATGGCACCGGCCAGCAAGAAAGCAGTCGCCGCGAGTTAGCAACGATGAGCTGAGTTTCGCGCCGGTTTTCGGAAAGGATCAAAGCGAAGCGGTGCATGCATTTGTTATCTAGCAATCGTGGAAGGCTTATGCGCGGCAGTAAATGCGATCCTGCCGGGTTACCGACCTAGTCGGGTAGCTGGTCCGGAAATGTGATTTCGAGCATGTGTTGCGTTGCCGCATTGATGGTCCACTCTGACCATTCCTCGCGCCCGCCTCGGGCGGGCATCTGGAAATAACCGGCGTTCGCATGCTTCATCAAAACAGCCTGCCAGAGATGTGACCGGTTTTCCCAGTCCGCCGGATTGCCCGTAACGGGCGCTCCGCCCTCGCCGGTTTCATGGCATCCGGCACAGACCGAGTCATAAGCTTCGCGCCCCGACAGATCCTGATTCCGTATGCCGGCCTCGTCCTGCACCGGCTCAGTCAATACCGGCAGCTCTGTTGGTGAGTTGTCATCAGTACCTTCGCTGCAGGCAATCAGACCCAGCGCACACAGCGCAAGAACAGGAACTCGATCCGACGGAATGTTCATGGCTGAATAATGGGGGCCGCCGGCCAGTTTCACAAGCCGTGCCCTTGCCTGCCCGCACGCTGTCCAATAGGTGGATTCCATAGCTGTGCCTGCCGCGAAAATGCTTTACAAGAAGGCTTACGGGAGTGAAAAAGTGAGCGAGATCGGAAAAATCAGCCGGATCGACGCGCAGCTTCATGCAATCTGTGACCGGGCCAGTTATTTCGAGCAAAAATATGCTGAAGACCTGGTCGCGGTTAATGCCGAGTTCCGCGACAGTGCCAGAAATCTCGTGCACTACCTTGCTCTGCGCCATGACGATATTCGCGAGTTACAGGAGAATCTCGCCAGCCTCGGCCTGTCATCCCTGGGCCGAGCCGAGCGCAATGTTCTGCCATCGATCCGCATGGTGCAGCGTGCCTTGAGAAAGATTGCCGGTAACACGGGCAACCAGCGAGTCGAGGTGGATCCGGATCTCCGCCTGAAACATCCCAGCGCACAGTTGCACCGGAAAGCAATTTTTGGCGATTCCGGGAACGATCGTGAAGTCAGCATCATGGTTACGTTGCCGACCGACGCCGGCAGTAACAGCTTGCTGGTCGCTGACATGATCGCCACCGGCATGAATGTCGCACGAATCAACTGCGCACACGATTCCCAGCCGGTCTGGACGGAAATGATCCGAAACGTAAGAGCAGGAAGCAGGAAGGCCGGCAAGGAATGCCGGATCGTACTGGACCTGTCCGGTCCGAAGTTGCGGACTGGCGCCTTGCTTCCTGGTCCCCGGGTTGTCCACGTAAGGCCACGGCGGGATCCTCTTGGAAGAGTCATCGCGCCGAGGCGCTTGCGATTCATCCCCGACGATATCGTGTGGCAAGGAAAAAAATCGGCGATTGTTCCCGTACCGCGGGAGTGCATCGAATTTGCCGGCGTGGGGGACAAACTCAGGTTCAGGGACGCACGCGGCAAGAAAAGAACTCTTCGGATAGTAGCTAAGGATGCCGATGGGCTGATCGTCGAGAGCTATAAAGCAGCGTACATCGTCACCGGCACGAAATTACGGCTCATACGCGAAGAAACCGGAGAAAAACTCAGGTATCGCGTAGGTGAGCTTCCAAGCATCGAACAAGCGATTCTGTTACGAAGCGGCGATACGCTCGTCTTGCATCGAGACAACACAATGGGAGCGCCGGCAATTGAGGATGCCAATGGTGAAATCTCCAAACCAGCGCACATCTCGTGCCAGCAATACGAGGTATTCGACACCGTCGGCGCAGGCGATCCTGTCTGGTTGAACGACGGAAAAATCGGCGGTATCGTACGAACAGCGTCTAGCGACAGGCTGCTGATTGAAATCACTCATGCCAAACCGACCGGCAGCCGCTTGCGCGGCGATTGCGGCATCAGCTTTCCGCATAGCAAGATTCAGATTTCAGGCCTTAGCGCTTCCGACCGGTCCAACCTCGAATTCGCTGCCCTCGATGCGGACGCCGTCTGTCTTTCATTTGTCAGGACCCCGGCGGATATCGTGCTACTGCAGGACGAGTTGAAAAAGCATGCGGACAAGCAGCTGGGTCTGATAATCAAGATCGAAACCGAGGAAGGCTTCAACAACTTGCCCGAACTGCTACTAACCACGATGCGCAGCTACCCCGTCGCGGTCATGATTGCCAGGGGGGACCTGGCCGTCGAGTGTGGCTGGGAGCGTCTTGCGGAATTGCAGGAGGAAATACTCTGGCTGTGCGAGGCGGCCCAGATGCCGGTGATCTGGGCAACCGACGTCTTGCGGCAGAAAGCCAAGAAAGGAAAACCGTCACGCGCCGAGATTACGGATGCGGCGATGTCACAGCGGGCCGACTGCGTGATGCTCAACAAGGGACCGCACATTCTAGCCACGATAAGGATGCTGGACAACATCCTTCGCAGGATGCAGAACCATCAATACAAGAAGACAGCGCGGCTGCGGCGACTCAGCATATCCGGCGCCAGGGATCAGGCAAACGCCGATCAGACAAAATACTAACGTGAAGTTGCCGCTGTCCCTGCATCTGCGGTCGAATTAATTACGCGAAGACGCGCGCGCTCGTCTTTCTCCTCCAGCTGTCGAAGGAGTTCCAGATACCCGGGATGAGTCCGCAACGCGTCGAGGTCTGTATCGTTGCGCATCCAGGCCGCGCTGACCATTCCGTTTGCGATGGCCTGAGTTAGATAATCAAGCGCCTCATCCACCTCGCCCAACGTCGCGAAGTTGCAAGCGACGTTGTACAACAGCACGGAATCATCGGGATCGATCTGCAGCGCTCGCCTCAACCAGCGCTTCGCCCTTTCAACTTCGCCTAATACGATTAAAGATCCTGCGCCCAGATGCAGCGCACGGGCATCGTCAGGGTTCCACTTGAGGTGTCTTTCCAGCATTGGAACCACTTCCCTTGCCTGCCGCACAGCCTCATCGACGCGTGCTGAACCGCGGAGAATCTGCACTCGCAGACATCTAGACTGGTAGTCCCCGGTATCCACTACAGCGGCCTTCCTGAATAGTTCCGCTGCCATGTCGAGATCGCCCTGATGGAATCGGGCCCGACCGTAGTAATAATAGGCCTGAAAAAGCCGGGAATTAAGCTCCAGCGCTTTTTTGAATTCTTCCTCCGCTTCCCCGAACTCTTCCACAGTCAGGAGAGCGAGTCCTTTCGAGGCATGCGCCTCCGCAAGATGCGGGCTGATTGCCAATGCCCGGTTGCTCGCGTTGCGTGCCTCCGACCGGTAACTATCGATCGGATCTGCATACATAAACAGTAACGAGTAGCAGTCAGCATAGCCAGCCCACGCCAGGGCAAAATCGGGATCGAGTTGGATAGCTTGTCTGAACATCTGTCGCGCATATTCGATATCCATCTTGTGAAAGCGATTAATGAACTGCCTGCCCCGCAAATAATATTCGTATGCAGAGACATCCTTGCTGGATGTTGTCCTGACCAAAACCTGTTGGCCCGGCGTTATCGTTTCCAGCAGGGACTCGACTATGCTTCGTGCGATTTCATCCTGAATCTCGAAAATACCTTTCAGCTCCTCGTCAAATTTCTTTGACCAGAAATGATAACCAGTGGAAACATTGACGAGTTGAGTAATCACTCTCAGGTGATTGTCGGCTTTGCGTACGCTGCCTTCGAGTATCGACGTTACCCCGAGGTCCTTGCCAATCTTACGTACGTCACCAGCGCCATCCCTGAATTGAAATGAAGAAGACCGGGCGGCAACGCGCAGCTCAGGGATTTTTGTCAATGCATTGAGAATCTCTTCTGCCACTCCTTCACAAAAATAGCCCTGGTCCTTGTCGGGACTCATATCTAGGAATGGCAGAACTGCGATGGATGGCCGATCGTCCGGCACTTTCGTTTCGCGCATCCGGCCAGTGTCAATTCGAATTCCCTCGCGCGTAAGATCGAGAAACCATGCAAGGGCAAACACAATCGGAAAACCCGCTATAACCAGGATTATCAGAGCGGTCATCGCCCAATCAGGCAAATGCAGGGGGCTGAACGTTACTTCGCCGATTTGCAATAACACCCAGCCAACGACGGCGTAAGCTGCGATTACCGGATATACACCGCGGCGTTTCAACTCTGAGGAGAGCTTCGACAGGTCGCCGGGCGAGCGCTTATTCATTGACATGCAGCCTTGGCCAGTAAGCCTATTATAGGGCTGTCGGCTCCCCGCAATGTCGCGGGCCGGATTTATTGACCATCGGAAAGTACGTACGTGGGCCAATCGCAGGTCAAAGCTGCCGGCGCGGTAGGATGTCGGGAACGAAATATAGGCTCTGCCAGGATTGATCATGACCTCATTTTCTATTGCTCATCGATATCGGATGGCATTCAGTCAATGGACGTTACAGCGCATGTGGCCGCTGCCGGCTCTGTTCGTGGTCGGGCTGTCCGCAAACTGACCAACTCTTTGGCGGCGCAAACCGAGGCCATTTTTTTCGCGATGACCACGCCCGATCGGGCATGGACAGGATATCCCCGAACAATATCCATTCGAGGGTCGCACGGAAGCTCTGTAGACTGAATCAGTAATACCGATTTCAAACTTGGCATCTCGCCCCGAGTCGATTCTCGATCCTAGGCAGGCCAGTCGACGGCACTTCTTACGTGCTGCCCCCAGGAGCACGCCCTGGCTGGGGTGCCAGAGAAACGATAACGTTGGTCTGAAATTAGCTATAGCATCACGCAAATCGATCTGGGGGTGTTTCCGGGGGAATTACTGACGTTTATCAGTATAAGATACTGATTTATAACGCAATGTGATTGTCGCCGCCTCCACCAAACAAAAGAGCTCCCCGCCGGGGCGCTCTTTTGTTTGATAAACCGATGCATCAGAACACGCGCAGTGATTGAGATTTCGTTGCACAGGAGATACAAGCGACGATGAATGACCGACAGGAACGAGCGAGACCAAATTGCGTGAGAATCGCGACACTGTTCCTTTGCAGCACGCTACTGGCCTGTGCAGGCACGCCCGGCGAGGTTGAATCCACCGCCCCGGCAGCCAGTCACTCCATGCACACGGAGCCAGATGCGTTCCTGGGACCCATAGATCTGATTCCGCAGGCGTTGGGCCCGTATCAATGGAAGATAACGACCGACAGCGCCGAGGCGCAGGCCTTTTTCAACCAGGGCATGCAGCTCCGTTGGGCCTACAACGTCGACGAAGCCGCGCGATCATTTGCCATGGCCCGGACCATCGATCCCAGCTGCGCTATGTGCTTCTGGGGAGAGGCGTTTGCGCTCGGCTCCTACCTGAACGGCGGCATGACCGCCGCGAAAGCACCTCACGCAAACGCTGCGATCGTCAATGCGGCCAAGTACGCCGTGTCCAATGCGAATGCCCTCGAACGCGACCTTATCAATGCCGCACGGGTTCGCTATCCCGAAAATTACGATCCCGATAATCGGCGTCCGGTCGACGAAGCATTTGCGCGTCAGATGGCACAGGTCTATGCGAAGTACCCGGAAAACCATGAGGTCGCCACCGTATATGCAGTGGCCCTATTCATGCTGGAGGACAGGCGTGGGTATCGCGACATAGACGATGCGGACGTGATTCGTCTGCATGCAGTTCTCGAGGGCGTTCTCATCGAGGACATCCGGCACCCGGGCGCCTGCCATCTCTATATTCACGCGACGGAATCCAGCCAGCGGCCAGATCTGGCTCTCGAATGCGCCGAATTCCTCGGAAGTGCAATACCGGTTGCCAGCCATATCCAGCACATGCCCTCGCATACCTGGAATGAAGTCGGCTTATGGGGCAAATCGGTTCGGGCGAACGCAGTCGCCTGGCAGTCGGATCAGAAAGCCCGCCAGAATCAGGGTTTTTCCTACGCACCGATGCACAACCTGCACATGCTGCTGTTTGCGGCTTCTTTCGATGGCCAGGGCGCGGTCGCTACCCAGGCTGGCAAGGACTACCGGAAACTGACCGGCAACTCGATGTACGAAGTACTGACGTTGATTCGGTTTGGCCGTTTCGACGAGGTGCTCGAGGTCGGGAACCGCCCGACCGACGATGTCGCCGCCGCCTTGTTCGATTTCGCCATTGGCTATGCAAGCCTAAGGCAAGGTGACGCAGTGACCGCCAAGGCCATGCGCGACAAAACGCTGGATTTTGCTGCGAACACGCAGTCCGTTTTTCGATTTCATCCAGGCAGCCAGGTGGCGGGAACCGTCGCGCACATACTCGAGGGAGAAATTCTCAGGGCTGAAGGTGACCTTGATGCAGCAATCGCCGCGTTTGGCAAGGCTGTGACCATAGAAGACCGGATGAATTATGACGAACCGGAGCCGCTGCCGTTCGCAGCTCGACATTGGCTTGGCGCCGCCCTGCTCGACGCAGGTCGTTACAAGGAAGCCGCCGACGTTTACCGGACCGAACTGAGCGACCACCCGCACAACGGGTGGTCGCTCTACGGCTTAATTGCTTCATTGACGGCGCAGGGCCAAAGCGATCCGGACGTCAATCTCGATTTTGCCGAAAGCTGGTCGCGAGCAGATGTCTGGATTACCTCGTCGAGATTCTAAGCTACTGCGGATCCTCCACCAGTCGCTCCCGAACCAGCGGCTCCAGGCTGGTCAAGCCAGCCGCCCGGCCGGCTTCCAGCGCATCGGCCTCCGTGGCGCCGTGCAGCCTTTCCCGCAGCGCAACGAGGGCGCCGACGCGATTGCCACTGCCGCAGTGCACCAGAACAGGCGAGTCGAAATCGGCCAGCAGCCTGTCCAGTTCTTCTGCGTTACTGTAGTTGACAGCCGCTTTGTCAGCGATCGGCAAGCTGATGTACTTCATCCCCAGCGCCTCGACCGCCGATTGTTCGTCCAGGCCCCGATCTTCATCCGTACCGCGAAGATCGATAACCGCTGCATAGCCTGCATCTGCGGCAATCTTCAGCGCATCGGCATTCGGCTGTCCGGTCGACACGACACCCGATACTGGTAACTCGGCCTGACCGGTCACCAGTTCGTCTACTGCAATCGATGTGACTTGCGCAATCGCGCCACCGGCTGCTGCCAGCGCTACGAATGACAGAAATGCAGCGAGCAGATTTTGCTTTTTCACTTGTTTCTCCGTTCAGGACAAATCGCTTCCGCAACGATTTGCTCATTATCGATCATTGTGGGTCTCGAGCCAGCAACGGAAGCAATGTATGAAATCCTCACGGTTGCTGCCAAGCCCTCCTGAGTCTACTCTTCGCTAATGACGATGGCTGCAGAAAAAGCTCAACGCGCATACGACATCGTCGTTTGGGGCGCTACCGGATTTACCGGGCGTCTGGTGCTTGAGTATCTCGTCAAAAATTACCCGCAAGGCGGCGCGTTGCGCTGGGCTGCTGCCGCCCGGGATGAGAAAAAGCTGTCGCGCGTATTACAGGAAATTGCCGGGCCGGCCCATAAGATCCCCATCATTATTGCCGACAGCGAAAACATCCCGTCGCTGCGCTCCATGGTGACCAGCACCCGGGTAATTCTGACAACTGTCGGGCCATACGCCAAATATGGCAGCGGGCTCGTCGAGGCTTGTGCGGAGAACGGTACGCACTACTGCGATCTTTCAGGCGAACCGCAATGGATGCGACGCATGATCGACAGCTATCAGGCAACCGCGGCACAAACAGGCGCGCGGATTGTTCACAGCTGCGGATTCGACTCGATTCCCTCGGATTTCGGTGTCTGGTTCATGCAGCGAGAAGCGATTCGGTTACATGGCCACCCTTGCAAGCAGATTCGCATGCTGGTCAGGGTCATGAAAGGCGGCGCAAGCGGCGGGACCATTGCGAGTATGACACAGGCCATGGACGAAGCTCGTAGCGACCGGAACGTGGCCCGCATCCTGGTTGATCCCTACGCTCTGAACCCCGAGGGCGAACGAAAAGGCCCGGACCGACGCGACCAGACCGGCGTCGTATTTGATGACGACGCCGGATCATGGACAGCACCATTTGTGATGGCGGGCATTAACACAAAAATCGTCAGGCGAAGTCATGCGCTCAGTGGTTATCCCTATGGAAGGGATTTTCGATACAGCGAAGCCATGATGACCGGCGCCGGACCCGCAGGCTGGAGCAAGGCCAGCATGCTGACAGCGGGCCTTGGCGCTTTCATGTTTGCAAACAGCTTTCAGCTGACGCGTTCGACGCTGGTCAAAATGCTGGTACCGAAACCCGGGGAAGGTCCGTCCCGCACGGAGCGGGAAAACGGATTTTTCAAGCTGAATTTCTTCGGTAGGCTCGCAGATGGAAGTCTCATGCGGACCAGCGTAACCGGCGACCGTGACCCCGGTTACGGATCAACGAGCAAAATGCTGAGCGAAAGCGCCGTTTGCCTTGCACGGGATGCGCTGCACGTTGATGGTGGTTTCTGGACACCGGTATCGGCAATGGGCGAATCGCTCTTTCGACGCCTCATTGAGAAAGCAGGGCTGACTTTCGAGCTGGAGTGAGCGTCTGTCGCCGGCGCGATTACTTAACGCGCTTCAATCCTGACTCCCGGCGTTCAGCCTGGCCGAGCACGTCGAGATACATTCTGCGGATATCCCGAAGGTGAGTTTCGACAGTTTCAGGTTTCCAATCTTCGGTTGAGACCGGTGCGAGAACGTCTACGACAACACGGGTCGGGCGAATGAAGAAGTTCCCTTTCGGCAGCACATCTGACGCGTTGTGAATGACGATCGGAACTACGGGGACACCGGCTTGCATGGCGATATGAAACGGCCCCTTCTTGAATTCACCCAGGCGGTCTCCGGAACTTCTGGTTCCCTCCGGCGCGATGGCAACCGACAGACCGCTGCGAAGTGTTTCAACCACCGGTTTCAGCGCGTCCATCGCCTTCTGATGATTCTTGCGATCGACAAAGACGGTATCCGCCACTCGAAAGACCGGCGCGACAAGCGGATTCTTCGAAATTTCCTGCTTGGCAATAGCCGTAAAGTCCTTTCGCAGCAGCTTCGCGATAATCAAGACATCGATCGCACTTTGATGGTTAAAAAGGAAAACGGCTGGTCGCTGTTCCCACAGATGATGCTCGCCACTGATCTTGATGCGAATGCCAGCCAGCGCGCTGCCGAATTCGCCCCAGGTCGTAACGGCAAGATTGACCGCTTCCCGTCTTGACTGATTCAGTATCCAGGTTGGCACGATTTGCAGCGCCGCGGAAAAAAACGCACCGTAAACGAGTCCGGTTCTTACGAGCTCACGTACGCCGGGAAAACCGCGACTGTCGAATTTGCGGACCGGCCATCCTCTGACGCGCGCTTTCTGCTCGAGGCTATAGTCGGGGTTCACTGGCCTAGGCTTTCCAACGGCCTCCATCATCGGAAGGTCTTCTTTGCCGTCGCTGTAAAAATAGCAACTCTTGAGGTTGACGTTTCGAGCGGCGGCGAAGTCCTTCGCTGCCATGCGTTTGCCATCAGCGAAACAGACTGGCTGATTTAACGTTCCGGTAAACAATCCTTCTATGACTTCGAAGCTATTGCAGAGAACATGATCGATATCCAGTTCACGCGCCACCGGATTGACCTGGTACGGTGTTGCTGACGACAGAATGACGACAGTGTGGCCACGCTTCAGGTGCGCCCGCACCAATGCTCTCGATTCCGGGTAGATTGCGCCGGCGATGTGCTTGCTGAAAACGCGATCGCCCAATTCGATGAAATCCGACTCGGCAACGCCCGTTAGGGCCGTTGCCGCATCTTCCAGCAACTTCGAATACTCCGATCCATTGAGGCCGTGGCTCAGCAGAGAAAAGAACTGCTTGATCGCGTCCACTGGCGACAATTCGCCACTCAAGATCCGCTCGTAAAAAATCGCGGTTATGGAGTAGCCGAAGATGATTGTTCCGTCCAGGTCGAAGAACGCGATAGTGCCTGGCCCGCGAGGCGAATCGTCGACTTCCTGGGTAATGTGTTCGTAGAGGTTCATTCTGTGCCCGAAGTGCTGCTCGTCCAATTGGCCATATCAATTCCGCAGGGCCGTCACTATAATCCGCCGCCCCGCCACCCGAATACCTGAAAATGACCGACGTACAGCATATAAGAAACATCGCCATTATTGCGCATGTTGACCACGGCAAGACCACTCTCGTTGACAAGTTGCTGCAGCAGTCCGGCACGCTTGGACCGCGTTCCGAGGCCCCTGACCGGGTAATGGACTCGAATGACCTGGAGCGCGAGCGAGGAATTACGATCCTGGCCAAGAATACGGCGATCCAGTGGAATGGCTACCACATCAATATCGTAGATACCCCGGGACATGCGGACTTCGGCGGCGAAGTCGAGCGCGTCCTTTCCATGGTGGACAGCGTATTGTTGCTTGTCGACGCAGTAGACGGACCAATGCCACAAACCCGGTTCGTCACCCAGAAGGCTTTTGCCCGTGGACTGGTTCCCGTGGTCGTGATTAACAAAATCGACAGGGATGGCGCCCGCCCCGCCTGGGTCCTGGACCAGACATTCGATTTGTTCGACCGCCTCGGCGCGAACGACCAGCAGCTGGATTTCCCGGTTATCTATACTTCCGCACTGAAGGGCTTTGCCAGCCATGACTTCACCGACAAGAGCGGCGACATGCAGCCTCTGTTCGAGACTATCGTGCAGCATGTCAAGCCGCCCGAGATTGCCGTTGACGGTCCGCTGCAAATGCAGGTCTCAAGTCTCTCCTACGATCCGTACGTTGGTTTGCTTGGCATCGGGCGCATCCGCCGCGGTGAAGTGCGCACCAACATGCCGGTTACGGTGATTTCCGCCGACGGCGAACAGCGCAATGCACGCATCCTGGAGATATATGATTTTCACGGCCTCGAGCGACGCAAGACCCCGCAGGCCAGCGCTGGCGATATCGTTGTGTTCAGTGGCATTGATTCTCTGAATATCTCCGACACGGTTTGCTCCAGGGAGCAGCCCGAGGCCCTGCCTCCGCTGGCTGTGGACGAACCGACCATCAGCATGACTTTCCAGGTGAACAAGTCGCCGTTCGCCGGCCAGGAGGGCAAGTACCTGACCAGCCGGCAGATTCGGGAACGTCTGGATCAGGAGCTGAAACACAATGTGGCATTACGTGTGTCCAACACCGACGATCCGGACAAGTTTCGCGTATCCGGTCGCGGCGAGCTGCATCTGTCGATTCTGATCGAGAACATGCGTCGCGAAGGCTTCGAATTGGCGGTCTCGAGGCCGGAAGTCATAGTGCATGAGGAAGGCGGCGTACGATTGGAACCGTGGGAACAGCTGACTGTCGATTTCGAAGAAGACTACCAGGGCGCCGTCATGACTCGCCTTGCCGAGCGTCGTGGTGAGTTGCAGAGCATGACGCCGGACGGCCGTGGGCGGGTTCGCCTCGATTACCGGATTCCGACCCGCGGACTGATCGGATTTCGCACCGAGTACCTTACTGCGACCGCCGGCACCGGACTCATATACCACGTGTTCGATCGCTACGATCGCCTCGTCGCCGGGACGCTGGGTCAGCGAAACAATGGCGTGCTGGTGTCGATGGTGCAGGGAAAAGCGCTTGCTTACACCTTGTTCAACCTGCAGGAACGCGGTCGCCTGATGATTGGCCACGGTGAACAGGTCTACGAGGGCATGATTGTCGGAATTCACAGTCGCGGAAACGACCTCGTGGTCAATCCAACCAAGGGCAAGCAGCTGACCAACATCCGCGCGGCAGGAAGCGACGAAAACATCGTTTTGACGCCACCCGTCCGATACTCGCTGGAACAGGCGCTTGAATTCATCGATGACGACGAATTGCTCGAAGTCACCCCCGCAAAACTTCGCTTGCGGAAGAAAGTTCTGACGGAATCGGGTCGCAAACGGGATTCACGGCTGCGTGCCGGATAATCCGGATTCGCGATGCAGGGTTCCTTTGAATCTACGCTGGCTTTCGGCGATCTGAAGCCGGACGACATTCTCGGCGCACTGGAGGGCCTCGGATTTCGATGTGACGGGCGCTTCCTTGCATTGAACAGCTACGAGAATCGCGTCTACCAGATCGGCATCGAGGACAAGGAGCCTGTTGTCGCAAAATTCTATCGCCCGGGCCGATGGACCGACGACGCGATACTTGAAGAACACGCGTTTACGCTCGAACTTGCCAGCCATGATATCCCGGTGGTCGCGCCGCTCGTTATCGACGGACACACGCTGCATCATTGCGGCCCGTTTCGCATCGCGGTCGCGCCGCGCCGCGGCGGACGTGCGCCCGATCTCGACAATGCCGACCTGCAACGCCAGCTCGGTCGACTGATTGCCAGGATTCACCTCGCCGGTGAATCGGCAGAGTTTCTGCATCGCCCGACGATCGATATCGAGAGCTACGGGTACGAGTCAATAGACTTCCTGTTGGACAACGACTTCATACCGCCGGATCTGGTCGCGTCCTATGAGGCAATAACCACGCTGGTTTGCGAAGGCGCCGTCGCATGTTTTGAGCGATGCGGTACCTACCGCGAAATCCGGCTCCACGGCGATTTTCATCCGGGCAACGTTCTCGTTGCGAGAGATGCATTACACATCGTTGATCTCGACGACGCCCGCAGCGGACCTTCGGTGCAGGATCTGTGGATGTTCCTTTCCGGCAATCGAGAGGAGCAAACGCCGCAACTCGACGTATTGCTTGAGGGCTACCGCGAATTCCGCCAGTTCGATGCGCGCGAACTGAACCTGATCGAGGCGTTGAGGTCGCTGCGCATACTGCACTACTCCGCCTGGCTCGCACGTCGCTGGCAGGATCCGGCTTTTCCCATTGCTTTTCCGTGGTTTAACACCGAGAACTACTGGGGCGAACACATACTGACATTGCGGGAACAGGCGGCCGCCATGCAGGAACCTCCACTCGAATGGCGAGGCTGACGTCGCCAGATGACACATCCGCTGCGACTGACAGACCGAAATAGCTATGCTATTCAAGCGGCTAACCGCAATTCTATCCTGCCGGCCGTGCGTCCGCATCGCGCTATTCTCTGTTGCGCTGCTTTTGAACCCGGTCTAAAGTCGGAAACGCACGTAATCAGATGGAATTGCGGAACTCTGGGCGCGGCAACTGCTCAGAGTAAGGGATAAACGGCAGCAAATGGACGCCTCCGGGGAAACGGCATCTTGATGTCACCAAAGCTACGAATCTTCGCGCTGGCCTTGATCGGGGCCACGCTGGTCGCTTGCGGCGGATCCCAGATAAAGCTGGCCGATCCGACCATACCTGAACCGCTGATCGATAAACTGCCATTATCCGTCGCCGCCCGTTACCCGGAAAATTTTTCACATTTCGTGCACGAGGAAGTTGTTATCGGCAAGGAGAAATGGAGCATTGACCTGGGGCGCGCAAACGAGATTCTTTTCACGCAGCTGTTCAGTTCGATGTTCACGGATTACCGGGTTATTCCGCCCGGAACCGATCCGCAGGATCTTGCCATTGATGCGTACATCGAGCCCAGCATTGATGCGTTCGAGTTTTCCGTGCCTTCGCAAAGCCAGACGGAAGAATTTGCCGTATGGATCCGCTACCGTATAAAGATATTCGACGATGAGGGCAACCAGATTGCGAATTGGCCGATCAGCGCGTACGGTAAATCGCTTACGACGACTTTCGGTTCGGATGCCGCGCTTCGTCGGGCGGCGGTGCTCGCTATGCGGGATGCGGCGGCATTGGTGATATTGCAGATGGATAAAGCGACGGGAATCAGCAAACTCAGTGCTGCTACCCTGACACCTGACGTCCCTGCACGCCCTGCAGCTACCGAGAATCCGACCGATGAAAAGGTCATGCAGACAATTGCTACGGAGGAACCGAGTGATGATTCGGGAATATGACTCTGACTATGGCGATGCGCTCTTTCGCAGAGCTCTGATATCCGTAATTTCCGCGGCAGTTCTTGGCGGCTGCGTTACGTCTCGAGTAGAAGGCGTCCGGGAAGCAACAACCGGCATCGAGGAGGGTGAGGGTGTTGTGATCATGGCCAAGAGCTATCATCTTGGCAACGAAACAGAGGCCAAGTTCATAGCCTGTGTGGGCGATGCCGTGGGTCGCGGATCTACGGGCCTTCGGGTCGTGCCTAACAACGAATTTGTCGATGCCCTTTTTCCCTGGTTTGAACCAAGAACCGCACCTGCAGAAACCAAGGGCCTGCCCGACCTGATGCAGCGTCCCGGCGTACCGGAAAAAATCGCGGAGAAAGGCGTTCGATACGTAATCTGGCTGGACGGAGACACCGACAAGGTCGCTGGCGGCGGGAGCATGTCCTGTGCGGCCGGACCGGGTGGTGGTGGCTGCTTCGGATTCGCCTGGTGGCAAAACGACTCCAAGTACCAGGCATCCGTGTGGGATCTAAGCGGCTTGGAAGACGCCGGTTCAGTCAGTGCGGATGTGAGCGGGACCTCTTTTCTGCCCGCTATTGTCGTTCCCATACCGTTGATCGCCCGAACCCAGGCAAGGGCGTGCAAGGGACTGGCAGACCAGCTCAAGTTATTCATCATTTCAGACGAAAACACCTGAGCACATTGACAGGCTGTTGTCCCGCCATACGCGCAGAAATACTTTTCAAGGCCTGCCGGCGCGAACAAACGCCTGACGGTAGAACTCGTTACTGAGGCTTTCCGTTGACACACTCCGCCCTGTTGCCGGAGCGTGGACAAATCGTCCGTCACCCAGATATAGCCCGACGTGTGACATTTTGCCTTCGATATGAAAAAAGAGGACGTCGCCGACGCGAATTTCTGATCCTGGAACGGGGTCCATGCTCCGCCAGAGTCCGGCCGTTGTACGGGGAACGCTTTTCCCGGCTTTGGCGTAGGAATAATGCACCAGGCCGCTGCAATCGAAACCGTTCGTCGACTGACCGCCATACCGGTACGGAACCCCGATCTGCCCTACCGCAACCGCCGCGGCACGTTCGCCCAGTGAGTTGGGAGCGTTTCTTGCAGAGTCGATCTTGCGAGATTCCGGATATTGGGACGCGGTCGGCCCTGGTGTCGAACATGCGGCAAGCAGCGATGCAGCGAATAGCAACATCAGCGTGTGCGTCAGATTTCTGGCCGACTGCAGCAACATATGGAACACTTTGCAACGCGGAACAATCAGTACCATACGCTCTGGAGCCTGAATTCGACATGAACTGTATCCCGGAAACGGAATTTCCCGGTTTTGATAGCTCGAAACTGCGTTCGCACCGGTTTTTTGGCGGCTGGTTCCCCGGCGTCGTAATTGCGGCAATTGCCTTCGGCGGCCTGCAAGGCTGCGGGGTTTCCAGTTCGGAAAGTGCGGAGTCCCCGGATAACCGGAATCTGTATCGGATCGAATTCGTCGTGACCCCGGACCGATCCGCCGCCGGGGCGCATGTGAGTATGAATCTGGCTCAATCGCGTGGGCAGCTGCGACAAATCAGAATGCAAATCGATCCGCAGCGAATCGGAAGTGTGCACGGAGACGGCCAGTTGCAGATCGAAGGCGAAACAGTCACATGGTCGCCAGCGCGATCCGGCGGCTCCTTGCGTTGGTTTGCGTCACTCCGGCATCTCAGAGACGACGACAGCTACGATGCGTATATCGACTCAGAGTGGGCTCTTTTTCGCGCGGAGGACATTATTCCGCGGGCGACGTCAAGATCCTTAAAAGGTACAAGCAGCGACACGTGGTTACGCTTCGAGCTTCCGACGGGCTGGACGTCGGTCACGCCCTATTTCGGCCAGGATCACAAATACCGAGTCGATAATCCTGCGCGGCGATTTGATCTTCCCGGCGGCTGGATCGCGCTCGGAAAAATTGGCGTCAGAAATGACACCATTTCGGGCGTTCGTGTGAAAGTGGCAGGGCCGGAAGGTCAGTCCGTCAGGCGCATGGACACACTCGCACTTTTGCATTGGACAATGCCGGAAATGCTCGTGATCCTGCCCGAATTTCCGCAACGACTGACCGTCCTGAGTGCCGGTGATCCCATGTGGCGCGGCGGCCTTTCCGGGCCGAAATCACTGTATATTCACTCCGACAGACCATTGATAAGTGAGAATGGCACCAGCACTTTGCTTCACGAAGTTTTTCACGTCGGATTCGGGCCAGGCGCGGCACAAAACGCCGACTGGATCATTGAAGGCCTGGCGGAGTATTACAGCATTCAGTTTCTCGCCCGTAGCGGAACGATCAGCGCAACACGCTACACGCGAGCTTTGGCCATGCAAGCCGAATGGGGCGAAAGTGTCAGCAAGATCTGCGCGGCACGTTCATCCGGCGCAAGGACCGCCAGGTCTGTATCGATACTTGCAGCACTGGACAACGAACTACGTAAGCACTCCAAAAACGGTAGCTCACTTGACGACGTCACTCGCGCACTGGCAAGCAGCGACGAGAAAGTCAGTTTGGGTTCATTGCGTGACATCGCCACCAGACTTATCGGGAGACGGCCGGATGCGCTGGCCGCCAAGAATCTTCCGGGTTGCCCGGAATGACGGACCAGCGGTCACATTATGCGTACTGAGCTGACCGTCACTCGAAGCCAATAAAACCATGGACAGACAACGCGATCTTGAGCTGATCCTGCGATCACGCATGCCCATCGTAGTGATTGAGACCCGGGATGAATCGAGGATGCTCGACCTCCTGAAGTCCATTACGATTTCGCGCGCCTCGGACAGCTATGTGCCGCTGTTCCGCTGGACAGTCACTGACGGGTTGCAACGATTGGACATCTCGCTTGAACCCCAGATGCATAATGCGCAACCGACTGAAGTATTGCGACATATCCGTGCCGTCGCAAAACCAGGCATGTACGTGTTGCTCGATTTTCATCCTTACCTCGAGGATCCCGTTAACGTCAGGTTGCTGAAAGATATCTGCATACAATTTGATTCTGTTTCCCGGCACCTCATTCTGATCAGCCACTCGGTCGCGTTGCCCAAGGAATTGGAAAGTTTCAGCGCGCGATTTGACATGGCTCTCCCATCAGAGCAGGAAAGAGAAGAAATCGTTAAGCGAGTAGCTATCGAATGGAGCGTCGAAAATGCCGGATCCAGGGTCAAGTTCGACCCGAAGGCGCATCGCATGCTGATTCAGAATCTGGCAGGGCTGACGGATAGGGACACCGCGCAGCTTGCGCGAAACGCAATCTATGAAGACGGGGCGATTTCGAAGAGCGACCTTCCGCAGGTAATGCAGGCTAAGTACGAGTTGCTCAATCGAGGCGGAATTCTGCGGTACGAATACGACACCAAGAAGTTCAGCGACGTAGGCGGACTTGACAAACTCAAGACCTGGATTTCACAGCGCAAGCCGGCGTTCCTCGACAGGAGTGCATCCTCGATTCTCGATAGCCCGAAAGGGATTTTGTTGATCGGCGTACAAGGTTGTGGCAAGAGTCTCGCGGCAAAAGCAACGGCCGGAATATTCGGCGTGCCCCTCTTGCGCCTCGACTTTGGCAGCTTGTACGACAAGTACCATGGCGAAACGGAACGTAAGCTTCGCGAATCGCTCAAGACGGCCGACGTTATGGCACCGTGCGTGCTCTGGATCGACGAAATCGAAAAAGGTATTGCCGGCAAGGACAGCGAAACAGGCACCTCACAGCGTGTTCTCGGCACTTTCCTCACCTGGCTTGCGGAAAAGAAGAGCCCGGTATTCACGGTAGCGACGGCAAACGACATTGCGTCGTTACCACCGGAACTGGTCAGAAAAGGACGATTCGATGAGATCTTTTTTGTCGACCTGCCGCGAAGCGCCATACGCAAGGATATTTTCGACATACATCTGGAGTTGCGGGGTCAGGATCCAAGTCGGTTCGAAAGCGATCAACTGGTGCGCGCGTCCCGCGGCTTTTCCGGTGCCGAAATCGAGCAGGCCGTCGTGTCGGCTTTGTACTCTGCCCACGCTCAGCAGTCCAACCTGGAGACACATCACTTGCTGGAAGAATTGAAGCGCACGAAACCACTGTCGGTCGTAATGGCCGAACGAATCGATGCGATTCGCCGTTGGGCAGTAGGACGCACCGTGGCGTGCGACTGAGAACCGACCCAAGTATTTGACTTAATTCGGGTACTGGCCGATGAACATACGGTATCGTGTGGTCTCTGCGAGGGGCATGCTAGAATCCGCGGATGACTAATAAGAACAAAAAGAACATGACTTTAGTCTCCAGCGACGACGATCCGACAGCTGAACTGGAAGTGCTTGATCGCGTCAGTGGCGAACATTTTCCGGATCAGGAACTCGAAGCAGACGCCAAGACGTTTGACTGTGACTACGATGAAATTAGAGCCGATGAGCCGTCGGGTGACGTTGCGTTTCTTCGGCGTCAGATTCGACTTCGCGACGAAAGCATCGACCGGTTGCAGTTTGACATTGAACAACTTCGGGCGCGGTGGAATGGGCTCGACAAAGAAATCAAGGTTCGCGAAAAGCTTACCGACAATGTCAACTCAGAGCTGCGACAAGCCCGCAATGAACTCGCCGCAACAAAACGCGGGCTGGCTGCGCGCGAAAGCGAAGTAGACGCGCTCTTCGCCAAAGTATCTCAGCACGAGAAATCCGCCGCGGAGTTCGAAAAACTGTCCGAGACGCTTCGCGATTCAGTAGCGGATCGCGAACGACGCATAAGCGAGCTTGAAGAAAGCTTAGTCGAATCGTTGAAGGAAATAGCCGCACTGTCGTCAAAGCTGGCCGATACGGTTCCCGCAATTGAGCATTCGAATCTACAGCATGAGCAAATTCAACTCACCGAAGAAATCGAGGCATTGCGCCGACGCGTCGACGCTTCAGGTGATTTACTTGCGTCCAAAGACAAGCAGTTAGTGGAGACTGATGCCGCGTTGCAAGAATCGAAACGCCGGTTCGACGAGCTGGCAGTAGAGCTGGCGGACAGGGACGAACTGATCTCAAAGAAATCTGCAGAGTTGGAAAACACGCAACAACAGCTCGACCAGACGCAAAGCACGCTGATACAGATGCGCCGGGAAACGACCGCTCCAGTCGGTGCAAATGATGGCTCTCACGATCTGGGAAGCGACGATACGGAGCTCTCGGC
This sequence comes from Gammaproteobacteria bacterium, assembly GCA_029865385.1. Taxonomy (GTDB): domain Bacteria; phylum Pseudomonadota; class Gammaproteobacteria; order Steroidobacterales; family Woeseiaceae; genus JAKEGN01. The sequence goes on along the minus strand of JAOUGX010000022.1, from coordinate 5,682 downwards.
CGAGCAAACGGGAATCCTGGTTGATAACCGGCAGCAAATTCGTGAACTGCAGTCCCAGGTCACGCGTACAGAGGCCTATGCTGACTCATTGCGAATCAAACTTCAGGATCAGGTCAAAGCCAGGGAAGATTCAGACCGGAACCTCGAACAGACTGAAACCGCATTAGCCGACGCAATGCAGAAGGTCGACGATTTAGCCGGAATGCTGGAAATCGAGAAATTGCAATCTGCGAACTTGCGCAACGATGTCGACAACCTGAAAAAAGAATTCGATCAGGAAGTATTAAACATTCGTTTTGAGCTTGGCGCGGCGCAACAAACCATCGCAGAGAGCGAATCGATTAACGAGCAGCTGACTTCGGATCTCATCGACAATCAGAGTTTCCGTCAGGCGCTGGAATCTCAACTGGAACGAAGCGAGGAATCGTACTCGAAGACCATCCGCGAACTTCGGCAGAAGGTCAGACGACTCGAGCACCTGCGGGCGGAAGATCAACACAAGATATCCAATAAGGACAACGCAATTGCCGCACTCCTGAGCGAGTTGACCAGCCGAAACACGCAGCAAGATGGTATGGGTAATATCGAAGTTCGAAACATCCCGGATGCGACCGGACGAGTCGATGATCGACCAGACGAAAAATCAACATCAGACCGGATTACGCGCCTGTTGATCGGCGATATCGACGGTCAGGAATTGCGCTTTCCACTGTTCAAGGACCGACTCACCATCGGTCGGACAACACACAATGACATTCAATTGAAGGCGCAATACATCAGTCGGCGTCACGCACTGATTGTCACCGAGAACGAACACACTCGAATAGTCGACTGGGGCAGTAAGAACGGCATAGCCGTCAACAAGAAGAAAGTCACTGAACATACGCTGGAAAACGGTGACATTGTGACTATCGGCACGGCGGAATTCCGATACGAGGAACGCGCCAAACGATAGTACCGGGCGACCACAGGCCCGGCTCCGCTGCAGCCGATATGTGAGTGGGATCACGGACTTCGGAATCGCATTCCATTATCTTACGTTTCGTTAAGCAGCCTAGCGGAACGGAAATCCACAATGCTTTCCAGATCGAGCCCCGAACAAATGGAATTGAGCGCGACTGAGAAGAAGTCGCAAAATGCGGGAAAACTGGCCTCCCGCAAAATCTGGCTTCCAAAACTGCTTTACGATTGCCTCCCGCTTTTTTACCTGATATCCGGCATCGGGGCATTACTGGCTACCCTCTATATCAGTCACTGGCTGTGGATACTGCCGCATTATCTGCTGTTCTCCGCAGCGTGCCTGCACCTCGCGTTTTTCGTCTACCGCCGCAGGCGGAAAAGCAGGGGCAATCAATCGTCATTGACAGACGTAGGCCAGGAGTCCACCTGACTCCAATTTGACCTTGGCCGCGATCGGCATTGCTTGACCTCGCAGGCGCCATAGACAACGATTGCGTGCCGTTTGCCACGAATCGATCGCCCATGTCTGACTCCCCGAGCCCCGCCCGAATTGCGTTACGAAACGAGTTTGCCTTATTCCTCGGGCTGTTCCTGACAGGGATCGTGATATTGCCTGTCATGATTTACCTCGTCGGACAGGGGTTTTTCGGCGCGTATGGCGGCAACGGTTTCGCTGATTTCTATTCGCGGCTCCACTATGAGCTTAGATCGTGGCAACCGGTTGCCTGGTACCTCGTTCTATCCCCGTACCTGTGCTGGCAACTACTGCGCTTGACCGTCTGGGCTTTTCTGAATATGCGCCGCCGCAGCTCCGAGCACCGCTAGCCGGGCCTGCTGTCCCGGCTAGCGAATATGTGACTTGGTTCACAGAAATACTATATTCAACAGTGCCTTAAGGGCTAAACTGTAGAAATTATGTTAAGGGTGATGCATGCTCCCGTGCAAACCGGACTATAGTGGGCCAACCGTTGATAGCAGCAACAATGACAGACAGGAATATACGATGAACCGCTTTCTGCAATGGCTCGGCTACAAGCTGTTTGGCAGAAAACCGGCCGCCGACAAGTCGCTGCATCAGACCGGCCGGCGGGTCATGCCGTCCAGGGCTCCATCGCGACCTCCTCCCCCGGCGCCGGCGCCGGTGCAGTTCGATGCAGCTGTTACGGGCGAGATCGAGGACGGTGGTCCTGGCAAGAACGTTCTGATTCGCAACCGTATGGTCCGAGAGGATACTGGCACTCACGATACCTTGAAGATCCTTGACGATTCGTTGCTGGAATCCGAAGAGGAGTTCGGAATTGATCCGTACAACACCGGTCGTTTTGACCGATCGCAATCCTGGAGTTCCAGAACGCGCAAGTAGGATCCCGGCATCGCCACCGCAATAATGCCATGCCCCCATCTGCATTGAACTTCGCTGCGGCCCGCTTTAGTCTGCCTTTTTTGCCATTCCAGGCTACAACTGCAAAATGCGCGTTTCGTTCGAACTCCATGAAGATGATCTGAGGCATTTTCGGCTGATCATGCAAGAAGCTCGCAAGTCTGCTGCGAGATTATCTCCCGAAGATATAGTCGGCGGCGCCCGTGACTTGCTTGCCCAGGCCGCATCGGGCAAAAACAAGGTTCCGCATTTTATCCAGGAGCGCTTTGAATCCCTCGAATTGATGATCGAAATGCTCGTCGACCATGAATGGCGCCTCCCCGATAAAGACGCCAGTCGCGTAATGAATGCGCTTGCCTACTTTTGCGAGCCGGAAGACTTGATTCCCGACCATATCCCCGGACTCGGCTTTCTGGATGACGCGATCATGATCGAGCTGGTCGTTCGCGAACTGCAGCACGAGATTGACGCTTACAAGGATTTCCGCGAGTTCCGGGCCGCCAACAAACCGAACCGTGGCGTAAAAAGCAAGACCAGCGATTTGACACGCGACAATTGGCTGGAAAGCCGGCGTCAGGCCTTGCAGTCCAGAATGCGTCGTCGCCGCAAGCGCGGCAGCGGCGGCCCGGATTCGCCCTTCCGACTGCTTTGATCCGGCCACCCGGAGGACCGCCACCTGGTTGACATAAGCCCGACCCGCTGTCAGGCCTGCCCCTGTTCAGGGCCAGAAGTACAGTCCCGTGACCGCGAAACCTGCCCACATGATCGCCTGGGCAAGCCAGCGAGCCGGATGCCCTTTGATCAGCAGATAGAAACTCAGGGCCGACATAACGGTCATACCCAAGAAGACCAGCAGGCTGCTGAGCAAGCCCGGCAATTCGTGGCCCAGCCTGGGATCATCGGTACCAACTACCAATACCATGAGCAGGACGGCAGCCAGACTGAATGAAATCGAAAGACAGGATCCGAGCAGAATCCCGGTGATGACGGTCAATGGTCCCATAAGTAAGTTGCCATGCCGGGGGCGACGGATCGCCAGTAAGCCAAGAAATTTGCCAAATGCACCCTTGATCGGCGGGCGCTTGGCATCTAGCCTAGCCGAACGGGGAACTTCCCTAAAGCCTTAGGATATATGGAGATTACGTTGAAACTACTTTTGGCCCCACGCGAGATCCGGACTATGACCGGGCTGTTGCTCGTATTATCCCTGTCGGCGCTGGGCGCCAATCCATCACTGCTTGCAGACGCGGAGCTGCGGCCAGAGGCCCGCCACGAAAAGATCGGCCAGCTGGTCACCGAGTTCATCCAGAAATCTCACTACCAGCACGCCGCTGTCGACGATGACCTGTCGTCCAAGGTACTGGACCGCTATATCGAAGCTCTCGACAACAATCGAATGTATTTCCTGGCCAGCGATATCGAAGCCTTCGAGCAGTTTCGCTTCGAACTCGACGAAATGGTGCGGTCCGAACCCCTCGATCCGGTTTTCCAGATGTTCGAAGTGTACCGGACTCGCGTTCGGGAACGCCTCAGCTTCGCGCTGACTCAAATCGAGAACGAACCGGATTTCACGCTGGATGAATTATACGAGTTCGACCGCGAAAAACTTCCCTGGGCGAAAAGCAGCGCAGAACTGGACGAAATCTGGCGCCTGCGAGTAAAAAACGATGCCTTGAGCCTGGCTCTCGCCGAAAAGAACTGGGAAGAGTCCCAAGAGGTTCTCAGAAAGCGCTATCAGCGGTTCCTCAAGCGAATGGATCAGCTAAACAGTGACGACGTTTTCGAAACGTTCATGAATGCTTTTGCACATACGCTGGACCCGCACTCAAGCTACCTGTCTCCCAGAAATTCCGAAGAGTACCGGATCCAGATGAGTCTTTCGTATTTCGGAATCGGTGCGTCATTGCAGATCGACGATGACTACGTTCAGGTCATCAATATCATTCCTGGTGGGCCGGCTGCCATCGACGGCAAATTGCAGCCCAAGGACCGCATAACCGCGGTCGCACAAGGGGCCGATGGTGAATTGGTTGACGTCATCGGATGGCGCCTCGACGATGTCGTACAGCTCATTCGCGGACCTGCTGACACGATCGTGCGATTACAGGTCATGCCTGCAGGCGCGCTGCCGGGTGCCGATTTGAAGGTGCTGACGCTCACTCGAAATCAGGTGAAGCTGGAAGAACAGGCGGCCAAAAGCGAAATTATTAGTATTCCGCGCGAAGGACGTGAATGGTCAATTGGCGTCATTCAGGTCCCGAGTTTTTACAGGGACTATCGCGCACTCAGCAATGGCGACAAGGATTACACAAGTACTACCAAAGACGTAAAGCGCCTGATCGGCGAGCTGGAAGACAAAGGCATAGACGGCCTGATTATCGACCTGCGCGACAATGGCGGTGGCCACCTGACAGAAGCGACTGCCCTGTCCGGATTGTTCATCGATAACGGCCCGGTTGTGCAACTTCGAAATTCCAATGGGCGAATCAGCCGGCTGGACGATCCGGACCCGGTTGCACGCGTTGCTTACAACGGACCCCTGGCCGTTCTCGTAAATCGATACAGTGCTTCGGCGTCGGAGATTTTCGCAGCCGCCATCCAGGACTACGCGCGGGGCGTTATTATCGGCCAGCAGACGTTCGGCAAAGGCACCGTGCAGAATTTGTATTCACTCGATCAGTACGTGCGGCGACCGGAAGATGAGGGCCTGGGGCAACTGACATTGACAATAGGCAAGTACTATCGAGTCACCGGCGAGAGCACACAGCATCGTGGTGTCGACCCGGATATCAGCTTACCCTCACACATTGACGCCGCACAGATTGGCGAAAGTGTCCGCGATAGCGCTCTCCCCTGGGATACGATTCGCACAACCAATTTCCGACCTGGAGAGCCGCTCGATACGACCATATCCTCGCTGACGGCCAACTATAATTCCAGAATCAAGGACGATCCGGATTTTCAGTACCTGGTGGACGGAATTCGAGACATTGAGGAAGTGCGTGCTCAGAAAACCGTTTCATTGAACATTGATGCACGGCGGGTCGAGCGGAAACAAGCCATGGAAAAGCGGCTGCAACGCGAAAATGTGAGGCGAGCGGCTCTGAATCTCGACCCAATCGAGTCTGTCGAGGCTTTGGAAGAACTCGATGGCCCGGATGTTCATCTTGACCAGGCAGCCGCAATCGTTACAGACTTGGCAGTGATGCGGGAAGTCAAGGCGGCACCAGAACATACAGCTCAAATCATTCCGGTACCTTGATCGGCTTCCAGCTTGCAAGGCGGAATGTTGGTGTTATACTGCACTACAACACCAATCTACACGACTTGAACGAAGTGGA
>JAOUGX010000117.1 GCA_029865385.1 Gammaproteobacteria bacterium | reverse complement strand
GGCCAGAAGGTGTTCACGCTGCAGACGCTAGCGGCCGAGCCGGACGCGCCGCGGCCGGAGCTTGCCGAGAGCTCGGGCTTCTCGCTGCACGCAGGCATTGCGGCAAAGGCCTCGCAGCGTGACAAGATCGAGCGCCTGGCACGCTATGTCTCGAGACCGCCGGCAGTGCGGTGGGCAATTGCGTGTCATCGCCAGCATCGAGGAACCCGCAGTCATCGAGCGGATTCTGGAGCATCTCGGCCATACGGCGGAGCCCGTCGATCCGGCGCATCCGAGCCGAGCGCCGCCGCAGGGCGATCGCCTGGTCTGACCGCTTCGTCCTGTTCTTAACCACCCGGGCCACCGTGCAGGGACGGGCGGTTTTTGGCTTGCGCCGTGATGCGCCGGCATTTCCGGGTGAAAGGGAGGGATGCACGCGCCTGAACGACCCGGGGTCGGACCGGCTCCGTCGGATGGCCGCCTCGATCTGCCGTCATCGGCCCGGTTGCAGCCGGTTTCAGCTCGCTCCGACGGTCTCGCTCCTGACACAATGGCCCCTTATACGCACTATCCGCGTGGCTGACCGAGTTTCACCCTGTCGCCCAGGGCGACGAGCATGCGCGGCTTCAAATCAACAGTGTCGGGGCCCAGCAGGGCGACGGACGAAACCGGCGCGCCCGCCGAGACCGATTGTACGGGCGCGCCCGCTATCGGAATCGTCAGTCCTTTTCGAATCTTAAAGTGCATCCGACCGATCGCCAACGGGTTTCGTCAATGGCTCAATACCGACCGTGTTGCTTGAAAATGTAGTTGCTGAGTTCGATGGACTCATAATTCATGCTGTGAACAATCCGATGCGCTGAGCGCGCGACCGCTCGCATGACTTTGTAGACGATCTGGGGATCCTTGTCGACCAGCGCCTCGAAATCCTTGCGTTTCAGGCTCAGCACCTGGCAGTTGCACAATGCCCTGAGGCCAACCGAGTGCACCTGACTGTCGATAAAGCTGAGCTCGCCGGCGAGGTCACCGTCACGAAGCACGGCGAGGCTTGCCATGGCGTCCATGCTGGTGCGTTTCATCACCTCGAGCTTGCCTTTGACCAGAACGTATAAGGAATTGTCCGTCGCGCCTTCCTCGAACAGAAACTCACCGTCCACCAGGTCTCGCGAATGCATCAGGGCGCTGAGTTCCTCTGCCTGGCTATCGGACAGTTCCTTGCCCAGAGATGACTGCAGAATCAAATTCGTTAAGTTGTTCATGCCCTTGCCCCTGTTAGATACATCACCCGGCCAAATCGGACACGAGTCTGCGTCAATACTACTCTCTGCTGAATACTGGAAAACCCATACCGATACCATGCAGTGCCAGCGACTCGCCGCGGAGCGTGGACTACGTTGTTTGGCAAGGGCCTCAGTAAATGTCCTTATGTATCTGCGCCGGTGCCCGACTAGTATCGATCAGGCCATATGGATGCCAACGATCTGACAAAACGCGCGGACCTTACGCGCCACGGCCGGGGTACGGGTGCGATGCGCAACCGTCGGCCTGACTATGTTGACCTGCTGCCGCCGTGCAACGACGCCTGTCCCGCGGGAGAGAACATCCAGGCATGGCTTGCTTTGGCACAGGCTGGCGACCACGAGGCGGCGTGGCGCGAGCTGGTACGAAACAATCCGTTGCCGTCGGTGCACGGACGCGTTTGCTATCACCCCTGTGAAGACGTGTGTAATCGTGCATTTACCGACAGTGCGGTCAGTATCCACGCGGTGGAGCGTTTTCTCGGCGATCTCGCGATCGAGCGGCGCTGGAGATTCACAAAGCCCGCGACCAGCAGCGGCAGGAAGATCCTGATCGTCGGCGCGGGTCCGAGCGGCCTGTCCGCGGCCTATCACCTGGTGCGCATGGGGCACTCTGTGGAAATTCGCGAAGCCGGCCCGGTTGCCGGCGGCATGATCCACTTTGGCATCCCTGCCTACCGCATGCCGCGTGCCGAACTGCACGCGGAGGTTGAGCGCATCGAGGACATGGGCGTCAGGATCACCCTGAATCATCGTGTCGACGACGTGCTGGCCGAAAAGCAGGCGGACGACTTCGACGCGGTCTTTATTGCGGTCGGTGCGCATATCAGCAAGAAGATCGATATTCCGACCCGCGATGCGGGCAAGATTCTCGACGCCGTGAGCTTCCTCAGCAGTGCCAACGAGGGTGAGCGGCCGCTGATTGGTCGGCGCGTCGCAATCTATGGCGGCGGCAACACGGCAATGGATGCCGCCCGCACCGCCAAGCGCCTCGGCGCCGCGGAAGCGATTATCATTTATCGGCGCGATCGCAGCAGCATGCCCGCACACGATTTCGAGGCCGACGAGGCGCTCGAAGAGGGCATCAAGATCAACTGGCTGCGCACGATCAAGGAGATTGACCACACGACCTTCAAGGTCGAGGTCATGGAGCTCGATGCGGACGGCCGCCCGCAACCGACCGGCAAGTTCGAGTCTCTGCAGGCCGACTCCCTGATACTCGCCGTCGGCCAGGATACGGACACGGCGTTTCTCGAATCGGTGCCCGGCATCGAATTCAAGCCTGACCACACCGTCGTCGTCGACGACAATATGATGACCGGCCACGCCGGCATCTTCGCGGGCGGCGATATGGTGCCCAGTGAACGTTCCGTGACCATTGCCGTGGGCCATGGCAAACATGCCGCACGGCATATCGATGCCTATCTGCAGGGTCGCAGCTACGAACGCGCGCCGCGACACGCCCTGATCGGCCACGAAAAAGTGCATCTCTGGTACCGCACGGCGGCACCGCAGATGGAACAGGCGCGATTGCCGGTCGTCGAGCGCACGGGCGGGTTCGATGAGATTCTCAAGAACCTGTCGGCGGCGGAGGCGTTGTTTGAGGCCAGGCGCTGCCTGTCGTGTGGCAACTGCTTTGAATGCGACGGTTGTTTCGGCGCCTGCCCCGAGGACGCGATCATCAAGCTGGGTCCCGGCAAACGCTATCGATTCAACTTCGATCTCTGCACCGGTTGCGCCGTCTGTTATGAACAATGCCCGTGCCACGCCATCGAAATGATTGACGAGCCAACGATCGGCGAGTCAGAAGCGACCGGACAACCAGCGACATGACCGTGCAACGTACGCTGGAAGGCAACGAAGCGGTTGCACGGATTGCGTACGCCGTCAGTGAAATCTGTTCGATCTACCCGATCACGCCGTCGTCGACGATGGCCGAACTCGCCGATGTCTGGGCCGCAAGCGGCAAGCAGAATATCTGGGGCCAGGTGCCCGACATTATCGAGATGCAGAGCGAGGGCGGTGCCGCGGGCACCGCGCATGGTGCGCTGCAGACCGGGGCACTGACGACAACTTTCACGGCATCGCAGGGGCTGCTGTTGATGCTGCCCAACATGTACAAGATCGCGGGCGAACTCACCTCAGCCGTATTTCACGTTGCGGCGCGATCACTGGCGGCGCAGGGTTTGTCTATTTTCGGCGACCACCAGGACGTCATGGCGGCGCGTACCACCGGCTTCGGCCTGCTCGCAGCCTCGTCGGTACAGGCGGCACAGGACCTGGCGCTGATCAGCCATGCAGCGACGCTGCAGGCGCGCGTGCCGTTCATACATTTTTTTGACGGCTTTCGCACGTCGCACGAAGTCAGCAAGATCGATCTGCTCTCGACAGAGCAGATTGGCGCGATGATGAATTCGGAGCTGGTCTACGAACATCGCAGCCGCGCTCTGAACCCGGATAATCCATTCATCCGTGGCACGGCGCAGAACCCCGACGTGTATTTCCAGGGCCGCGAGAGCGTCAACCGTTTTTACGCGGCCACACCATCCATCGTGCAACAGACGATGGATCACTTCGCCGGGATAACAGGTCGACGGTACCGATTGTTCGATTACTACGGTGACCCGCAAGCGACGCGCGTCATCATTCTCATGGGCTCCGGTGCCGACACCGTAACGCAAACTATCAACGCCTTGCCGTCCGCGGGTCTCGGCGTGGTTAATGTTCGCCTGTTCCGGCCATTCTCGGCGGAGCACCTGCTCGCCGCGCTTCCCGACTCGGTACGATCGATTGCAGTGCTGGATCGCACCAAGGAAGTCGGTGCCAGCGGCGAGCCGCTGTACCAGGATATCGTTACCTCGCTGGCGGAAGCCGTCAGCGAAGGGACGCTGGCGGCGATGCCAAAGGTGATCGGCGGTCGCTATGGACTGTCTTCGAAGGAGTTCACACCGGCGATGGTCAAGGCGGTTTTTGATGAGCTCAAGAAGCCGCAGCCGAAGAACCATTTTACGATCGGCATTAACGACGATGTCACGCATACCAGCATCGACTACGACAGCGCTTTCCAGATAGAGAGTGATGCAGTAACGCGCGCGCTGTTCTTCGGCATGGGCTCCGACGGCACGGTCGGCGCCAACAAGAACAGCATCAAGATTATCGGCGAGAACACCGATCTCTACTGCCAGGGCTACTTCGTTTACGACTCGAAGAAGTCCGGGTCGCAGACCGTGTCACATCTGCGATTTGGTCCTGAACCCATTCGTGCCCCCTATCTGATTCAGTCGGCGAATTTCATCGCCTGTCACAAGTTCGACCTGCTCAACAAGATTGAAGTACTGCAAAAGGCCGCCAACGGCGCCGTGTTCCTGCTGAACAGTTCGCATGCGGCGGATCGCGTCTGGGATGAGCTGCCGGCAACGGTGCAACAATTGATTGCCGATCGCGGCATCCGGTTTTACGTGATCGATGCCTCGCAGGTTGCCGGCGACTCCGGCATGGGCAAGCGCATCAACATGGTCATGCAGGCCTGTTTTTTTGCGTTATCGGGTGTGCTGCCCCGTACCGAGGCGATCGCGCAGATCAAGCAGGCGATCGAGAAAACCTACAAGGCCAAGGGGCAGGCCGTTATCGACAGGAACTTCGCGGCCGTCGACGCTGCGCTCGATCACCTCTACGAAGTCGCAATTCCAGCGGACCGGTGGAGCCGCAGGCCGGCTGACGAGGTTGTGCCCGCGGACGCCCCGCAATTCGTGCGCGAGGTCACGGCACAAATGATGCGCGGCCACGGCGACGACCTGCCGGTCAGCATGCTGCCCGTGGATGGTACTTACCCGAGCGGTACGGCGCGCTGGGAGAAAAGTAACGTATCGGACCGCGTGCCCGCGTGGGAGCCCGAGCTCTGCATTCAGTGCGGCAACTGCAGTTTTGTCTGTCCGCACAGCGTTATCCGCGCGAAGTTTTACCACGAGAGCGCGCTGCAGGCTGCGCCGGCCGGTTTTCCATCGGCGCCAATCAGTGCCCGCGGTTTTCCGGAAACGCGCTATTCGTTGCAGGTGTATGCGGAAGACTGCACGGGTTGCAATCTCTGTGTCGATGCCTGTCCCGTCACGAGTCCCGATGACCCTGAAGTTCGTGCCATCAATATGACGGACAAGGCACCGCTGCTCGAGCAGAGCAGGGTCGACATACAGTTCTTCGAATCGCTGTCGTTTAACGATCGCGCCACGCTGGATTTTTCCTCGGTCCGCGGTGCACAGTTTCTGCAACCGTTGTTTGAATTCTCCGGCGCCTGCGCCGGCTGTGGCGAGACGCCTTACGTCCGCCTGTTGTCGCAGTTGTTCGGGCCGCGTCTGCTGGTCGCCAACGCCACCGGTTGTTCCTCAATTTATGGCGGCAATTTGCCCACGACGCCGTGGACCAAGAACGCCGAAGGTGGTGGTCCGGCCTGGTCGAATTCCTTGTTTGAAGACAATGCCGAGTTTGGTCTGGGCATGCGTATCGCGGCCGATCATCATGCGGCGATTGCCAGACAACTGCTGACGGAACTAGCACCGCTGGTTGGCGAGCAATTCGCGGACGAAATCGTAAACGCGGGGCAACGTGTGGGTAGCGAGATCCGGGCGCAACGCAGGCGCGTTGCCGTATTGAAAGCACAGCTGCAGAAACTCGTTGCCGCAGACAAGAATGACAAGGCTGCTGCCTTGCTGTCGATCGTCGATCATCTGGTGCGTCGCAGCATCTGGCTCGTGGGCGGTGACGGCTGGGCGTACGACATCGGCGCCGGCGGACTGGATCATGTACTGGCGGGCGGGCGTAACGTCAACGCGCTGGTGCTCGATACCGAAGTGTATTCCAACACGGGCGGGCAGATGTCCAAGGCGACGCCGCTGGGCGCTTCGGCGCGGTTCGCGTCGGCAGGCAAACGTATCGGCAAAAAGAGCCTTGCCCTGCAGGCTATTTCGTACGGCAATGTCTATGTCGCCCAGGTAGCTATGGGCGCCAACCCGCAGCAAACCCTGCTGGCGATGCGCGAGGCCGAGGAGTATGAGGGTCCGTCGCTGATTCTTGCCTACAGCCATTGCATCGCACATGGCTATGACCTCGCCGACGGCCTCAAACAACAGAAGCTCGCAACCGCCAGCGGCTACTGGCCCCTGATTCGCTACAACCCGGCACTGCGAGCGGCCGGCAGGAAGCCGTTTGTGCTGGATTCTCCGCGGCCGACGATTCCGCTCAAGGACTATGCCTACAACGAAATGCGCTACAAGGTCTTGCTGAAGACGCATCCGGACGAGGCGGAGAAACTCATGCGCAGCGCGCAGGAACTCGTGGAGCTGCGCTGGCAAACGTATGAGTACATGGCGAATCAGCCGCCGTCGAAATTCCAGCCCGCCGGTTAGCTGCATTCGCACAGCTCTCCCGCGCCAATCTGGTCATGAACGCTGGATATGCCGCTGTCGCTAGCGCATCTGCTGCGCTATCACGTGCACAGGGCCTGACTCTTTCAGTTCGCACGGGCCAGGGAGGGCCGCTTGAGTCTCGCAATACTAAAGAGTCGTGCGCAGCTCGGCAGCGACGCCCCACCGGTCACGATTGAAGTGTTCCTGTCCGGCGGTCTGCCGTCGTTTTCCATCGTCGGCATGCCCGAGACGGCCGTGCGCGAGAGCAAGGATCGCGTGCGTGGCGCGATCCTGAGCTCGGGCTTCAAATTCCCGCAGGAGCGCATCACAGTCAGCCTGGCTCCGGCTGACATGCGCAAGACCGGCGGCCGCTTTGATCTCGCGATCGCACTCGGCATCCTGGGCGCGGGTAAGCAGTTGCCCGTCGATGCCATGCACGGCATCGAGTTTTACGGCGAGCTCGCGCTCAATGGTGACATCCGTGCCGTGCCCGGCGTGCTGCCAATCCAAGATGGGGACATCCCGGTGGCAATCGACAAGCTCGAGAAAGCGTTGATCCGTACCGACGGTTGTGTCCTGAGAGGTTCGCCAGACGGCAACGGGCCAGAGCGTGATTGGATTACGGACTGCACCGCGCAGATCGAGACTTATGCCGTTCTCAGCGCAGCGCTGGATGCACTTACGCCATAGCCGCTCAGGCGGATAGGAAAAAGCGAGGTGTAACCGCCTCGATCTACGAAACCCCGCACCCTGCAGACGCTACCGGCCGAGCCGGACGCGCCGCGGCCGGAGGTTGCCGAGAGCTCGGGCTTTTCACTGCATGCGGGCATCGCCGCGAAGGCCTCGCAGCGTGACAAGATCGAGCGCCTGGCGCGCTACGTCTCGAGACCGCCGGTGGCCACCGAGCGCTTGTCGCTGACCCGGGGCGGGAACGTACGCTATGCGCTGAAGACACCGTATCGCGACGGCACCACGCACGTGATCTTCGAGCCCGAGGACTTTATTGCGCGACTCGTCGCGCTGGTGCCAAACCCCCGCGCGCACCTGACCCGGTACCACGGCGTGTTCGCGCCGGCGAGCCGCGACCGGGCAGAGATTGTGCCCAGAGCACGCGCCGCTGCTTCCGCCGAACGCGCCGAAGTCTCGGTCAGCGACCGGCAACGGGCGATGTCATGGGCACAACGCCTCAAGCGGGTGTTCGCTATCGATATCGAGACGTGCCAGCAATGCGGCGGCCGCTTGCGCGTCATCGCCAGCATCGAGGAACCCGCAGTCATCGAGCGGATTCTGGAGCATCTCGGCCATACGGCGGAGCCCGTCGATCCGGCGCATCCGAGCAGGGCGCCGCCGAAGGGCGATCGCCTGGTCTGACCGCTTCGTCCTGTTCTTAACCACCCGGGCCACCGTGCAGGGACGGGCGGTTTTTGGCTTGCGCCGTGATGCGCCGGCATTTTCGGGTGAAAGGGGAAGATGCACGCGCCTGAACGACCCGGGGTCGGACCGGCTCCGTCGGATGGCCGCCTCGATCTGCCGTCGTCGGCCTGGTTTCAGCTCGCTCCGACGGCTTCGCTCCTGACATGATGGCCCCTTATACGCACTATCCGCAGCCAGACCTTGATAGTTGAGACGCAAAAGTCGTTGATCCGATTGGGCTATGATCCCGGGCCTTTGGGCCAGGCGGGCGCGGAATTGACCGGCGCCGTAATGGCGTACCAGAAAAGCAAGGGGCTGCTCGGGACCGGTGACGTGTCTCAGGCACTGCTAACCCACATGTTACGCAACGGCGGCTGACGCGGCGGCCGTTGCGGACATCGGCAGTCCGGCTTATCGCGGCGCGGTGTTACCAGCCGCGAAAGCCAAGTTTGGCAAACGGCGTGAACGGCTCCTCCAAGAAATTAAACGTTCCCAGAGGTCATCGAATGGCGACAACGTGTAGCCGATTCGTTACGTGTTAGTAAGATCGTTTTCATCGGCGATGATCGCGATAGAACTGAATGCGCAGTGCGACCAGAATGACGAACAACAGCATGAAGATGAATGCGCCAGTCCGAAATGAGTACGAACTCAAAAATCCCTAGTATTCGCCAGCACTGCGCTAGTATCCGACCCCGTGCCCGGTGCCGGATCGAGGACTCGAACGACGTGGAACCAATCGAGTCAGAGCGCTGCGCCGTCAAAACAGCAGTGACCATCCTATGGTCAGCGTGTTCAGGTTCGAACCCGTATCCTCGTGTGTGCGATTTACGATATATGAAACTGAGACGCCCTGGGCCTTTGCGACCGGAAATCCCGCGGAAATCGCGGCCAGAACGACGCGACTCTTGTCACGCCCGGGTACACCGTCGACTGTATTTTCACCACCCCAGCCGTATGCTGCGCTCAAAGACGACCACAGGCCAGGCCTGAACACCCTGATCAGATGCGCTTGCACCGCATACAGTGGGTCCTGTTCGCGCATCGAGCTGATCAGAAATTTCTTGTTGTCGGTAAAGAAGAATGTCGAACCTGTAAGTTCGTACGACCACGCGCCGCGAGTATGAACTACACCTACCTGCGGTCGAATGATGTAGCGATTGGAACCCAAATTGAGCAGCTTGTCATCAAGATACTCGCCCAACGGGACGGTGACCGCGATGGCCACTCCGACCAATGTGCTCACATCCTGATTTGCAACGTATGTCTGAGATTCATTACCGCTAGCTGCGGGAGCTCCAAACAGATTCACCGAAACTCGAAAACTGGGATCGGCAAGACCCACTCGAGATACGCTGGCAGGCGCGCCTTCAAGCAACCCGCTCCAGTTCGCGTTCTGCCACGGAACGATCACGTCGAGACGACTCAATCTCCCGGCAAAGGCAAAAGACCGGGCATAGGCAACAATCAGGGTGTCCACATCGGCTTGCGCATCTTCGACCAGCAATACCGGATCAAACAGAACGTCGCCGCTGGTTCTTGCGTATGCGGTGCCCAAAATGTTCGTTCCGTCTGGGAATGGCGTCCAGCGTCTTGGTTCGACATCCTGACCACGGGCGTTCTCGGTTGCGAGAACGCACGAAATTAATAGGAGCGCAAATACAGGATTTCGACTAAAGCCATTTCGGAACTCTTGACTTTCCATTGGCACCGTCACGAAAGACACATTAACGTAAGTTCAGTATATGCAAATCGGCGCAGGCGGCAAATTATCGAAGCGATACCGCCAGGTGGGTGTCATCTCCTGACATATTCCGCCGGCGGAGGATTGCAAACGGAACAGCGGCGTTGCTCCTTCGCAGCCTGCTGATTCTCCGTGGAATATAACCGGGACACGTGCGTATTCGGTCGAGGATAGGGCCTTCTTGGCGCCTGACGGATTGCCATGGCCGAGGTCTATGCTCACTCTTTCGAGTCAGTGCAAGGACGCACGGCATGGGCGCGGCGTATCGCGACATTGCGCAGGCGAAGGATTTCATCGCGCCGCCGGGG
>JAOUGX010000116.1 GCA_029865385.1 Gammaproteobacteria bacterium | reverse complement strand
GGACGATTGAACGGATCTCGGCGTTCGCATTCTGACGGCGCGTCGGTCACAGGCCGGACCGGGCTTTCGATACAGAAACGGCTTCTCTGCTTCGTGCGCGCACAACGAAATAGACCGTCTTACCCACGCGCAGATCACGCAGTTTTCGCTGCTGCCAGCCCTGCGGGTCGCCATCAAAGATTCGTTGCGCCGAGCCGCTCTCAACGAGCACCAGCGAGTCCGGGTAGTCTTCGAAGAACGCGTCTACGTCTTGCGGTGTTTCAAGAAGGTCAACCATGACACCACCCGTCTCGAATCCGAATGCACCGCGTTTGCGAATTCCGCCGCCGTCCGGATACACCATGCCTATATGCGTTTGCCCGGGCCCGATGGTCGAACGAATCCATTCGCCTTGCGGTTTGTAGGTCTTGCTGGCCGCGAACTGGGGCATTACCAGTCCCAGTATAACGACGTAAATTACAACGAAAGAAAGACCGATTCGCTTCAGCGCCATGCGCGTGTCGCGGGATCGCCAGGTAACGCCAATCCATGCTGCCGCCGCCAATAGAGCTATGCCAAATGCCACGAGTGGCAATCGCAGTCCAACGGCGACTTCGGCCTCAGCTACGTTGAGGTCCAATCGCGGCATCAGCGAATGTAAAAAAGCGCCAAGGATTATTGACAGCAGGCCGAGCAGCGAGAATACGCCGGCCAGCGACAACGCATAGATGAAAATCGGACGTTCGCGAGGCACATCGAGTGAGGTCAGCGTATCGGCACTGTTTACCTTGCCGACTGAACTCAGCCAGGGGCCGATCAACAGCGCAAATGCCGGGAACGCCGGTAGCAAATACAGCTGGCGTTTGGTCTCCGCGAAGGAAAGAAACACAAAGAACGTACCGAACCACCATAACAGCAGCTGCACCCTCCGGTTACGAAATACGCCGGAGCGATAAGACCATGCCATGGCAATCGGGAACAGCCAGGACCAGGGCGAGAAATCCAGCCAGAAGTTCAGCAGGTAATAGAAGAGCGGTTGCTGGTGGCCGCGGAAACCGCTCTGGAAGCGCGCGAAATTCTGCGCATAGAATTCGTACAGAATGGTGTCCCAGCCCATTGTCATGGCGGTACCAGCGACCCACGGCAGGAACACGGCAAGCGATACGAGGGACAACGGCGCAAGTTCGAGGATGCGTCGCCATTCCCTGTGCGACGCAAGCCACAGCACCAGGACGAGGCCGGGCAGCAACAGCCCGAGAATGCCTTTTGACAGCATCGCGAAGCCGAGGCAGGCAAACGCCGCAATACGCAGCTGCAGCCTCGGCGTGCCAAGCGTCCCTTCGGCATACAGGATAAGGCCAGCGCAAATGCCCAGCGTAAAAAGCATGTCAGGCCTGTAACTATTTGATTCATATACAAATAGCAGGCAAGTCATCAATGCAAAGCCGGCCCAAAGGCCGGTTTTCTGATCGTACCAGCGCGATGCGGTTGCGCAGGTGATGAGGCCGACGGCTATAGCGGCCAGTGCATTGGGCAGGCGCAAAGTGAAAGCCGTCATGTCGCCGAACAAGTGCGACGACAGCACACCTATCCAGTAGATCATTGGTGGGTAATCGACCCAGACGACGCCCATGCGCCTTGGCGCGATCCAGTCGCCGCTCTGGAACATTGCCAGTGCCACCTCGGCGATATCGGGCTCATCGGGATACCACACGTCCCTCAGGCCGATAAATGCGGCGTACAGCAGCGCGCCGAGGACGCTTAGAAACAAGTAGCGATGCCGTATTGCCCAGGCGGTTAAGTGTTCCATCGACTAAACAAGGGACATTGAATTAGTCGGCTATTGTATACGCGGGATTCCATTTGGCTACCGGGTTGCTCTCTGTTTGGACTGCGTTCGGTACAAAACCGGTCGCGCTGCATCGTTGAGTTCGCGGTACACCGCTGCGAGAATCGAGGTTCTGCCCGGCCGAATCGGCAATTCGATGTGATGAATCCTAGTGAACTTGAGAAACTGCCGTCGTTTATGGAGTGGCAGGAGGTAGCCGCGTTCGTCGGCAGCAAGCGAACTGAATCGATTGTTGCCCGGCCCGCAAGCGAAACGGAGTGTCGCGAAGTCGTCGAATATTGCCGAACCAGGAAGATGACGATTTGTCCTCGCGGAAGCGCGCGGAGTTACGGCGACGCAATTCTGAACGATCGAAACGTTTTGCTGGATCTGAGCAGAATGAACCGCATTCTCGACTTTAACCCGGACACGTCCCGGGTTCGGGTCGAGGCCGGCACGCGAATCGTCGATATCTTCGCAGCCTTTCATGCCCGCGGACTGACACTGCCCGCAAGCCCGACAGACTCGACCATATCTGTCGGCGGCGCCATGGGCGCCAACGTCAACGGCAAGGATTCGTGGCGTGTCGGAAACTTCGGCGACCAGGTCGTGAGTATCAGGCTGATGACTGCAACCGGCGAAATCAGGGAGCTCGATCGTGAGCGGGAACGCGAACTGTTCCTCGCCGTGATTGGCGGTATGGGGCTGCTCGGCGTCGTCACCGAACTGACATTGCAGTTGCAGCCGGTGCCGTCGCCCTACCTGTCGATTGATATCCTTCCGGCGCCCGATCTGGACTCGCTGATCCGCCAGCTCGATGACCTGAAAGAGCGGGCGGACTTCATCGTTGTGTGGATCGATTGTTACGCGAAGGGCAAAAGCCTGGGGCGAAGTGTCATCCATGCCACCCGTTGGGCCGATATTGACAGCGATGAGGAAACCCGACAGCAGGATGTACAGCGCGGTGTTCAACTTCTTGCCACACAGAAAAAGCGAGCGCTCGCGTTCTACCGGCTTGCAAGGCCGTTCATAAATTTCGGCTTGCACGTACAGCAATTGCCTTTTCGGGTGTTCAATCGATTCTATTACTGGTTGTGCAGTCGATCGAATTCGAAGCAGAACGTGGAATTGTTTCTCGAACACAACTTCGACAAGAGCTATGTTGTCCCGCCGCCCGATATTCTATGCGGACCGCAAGGGTTCACGATTCAGATTTCCATTCCATACGAAAACGGCAGGGCTGCGATGTCTGAGCTCTTGCGGCTGTGCCGGGATCTCCCGTGTCCACCCGCGACGACGATTCTTCGCCTGCACAGGAAGGACGATCACCTCGTTTCATTTTCGGAAAACGGTTACAGCCTGAATGTCGAGTTTCATCCGAAAAAACGGCACCTGAAGCGCATGCAGCGATTCTTGCGGGAATTCATGGAATGCGGCGTTCGCTACGGAAGCAAAGTGCATCTGCCGAAAGACTTCAAGCTGACGCGAGCCGAGTTTCAAAGCATGTTTCCCGGATACAGGAGGTTTATCGAACTGAAGCGGCAGGTGGATCCGACCGAGCTGTTTCAGTCCGACATGTACCGCAGGTTGTTCCGGGAAAACTGACGGGCAATCAAGCCGTTTCAACGATTCTGCGAATTGTCGCGGACATGGCGTCAATCTGCGCAAAACTCATGTGCGGATGCGCCGGGATGTGCAGAACCTCCTTTTCCGCTCGTTCCGCATTTGGAAACGCTGACGGTGCATCGAGCATTCGTGAACAATCGCGCATGTACAGATGTTTGGTATCAATTCCGTTTTTCAACAACCGGTCGGAGAGTGCCAAAAGATTCGGCACGATCGCCGTAACCAGCATGTAATTCGCGAATACGTCTGGACCGGCGGGCTTCTGAAATTTGATGATGTCGTCGAGGTTGGTGATCAGCCGCTCGGCATTCGCCTTGCGGCGTGCGACGACTTCGCCGACGCTTCGCATGCCCTTGAGCCCGAGGCCTGCCTGGTAATTCGTGTAGCGTCCCATCTTGCCGGACATCGATACTTCGTCACCGTGGTAGCCTGATGCAAAGCGCTCGTTGTCCTCTCCCTTCGGCGCAAGCCGCAAAGCCTGATACACGCCAAGATTGAATAACAGCGGATTGGTAACGAGCGACTCGAAGGTCGTTGTAGCCAGTCGCTTGCCCAGCCACTTCATGCCATTGCGCGGTTCTTTGCCGGCCAGGTCGCGAATGCGGTCGCCGAGCTCTTTCTTGTATACGGTAACTACGCCGCCCCCCATCGTATTGATGACCTTGGACGTTTCGAAACTGAAACATCCGGCGACACCGAAGGAGCCGACCTTCCTGTCACCAACGGCAGCCCCATAGCAATGCGCACAATCCTCGATGAGTGCTGCTCCGCTTGCGTCCGCGCTGGCGGCAATGCGGTCGATCTGGCAAGGGACGCCGTACAAATGGGTGCCGATGACGGCGCCTGTGTCCTGCGAGATCGCAGCGGCCAGTTGATTTGGATCCATGCCGAGCGTCTGCATTTCGCAGTCGACGAATTTCACCTTGTAGCCGAGAGACTTGATCAGGTAGGGAACGACGGGATAGCCGAATGCGGAGCAGATGACTTCCGCGCCGGGTTCGAGCTGCAGCGAATCGAAGAGGAAACGAAAACCCGCGCGACCCGACGGCACAGTAACAGCGTCTTCTGTACCTATGTAGGCAGCGAATTCCCTTTCCAGCCGGGCGATGTCATCGCCATCCCACAGGTCACCCTTCGTCAGGCTGCCGGCAGCACTGCGCCACGCGCCCTGCGGCAGTCGGATTCTTTGTCTTGCTATGGCCACGAAGGGTGCCCGTAAAGCGGTGGAATGACGGCGCAATGTATGTAATTGTCGCTGCCGTTGCAACCGAACCGCGCTGCCCGGATCGTCTGATACATATGCCGATGAGCATTCTGAAAAAATATGCCAGACCGGCAGCATTGCTGATACTCGTAATGGTTACCGCGGTCGGCACGTACAAGTTTCTGACGGGCGACTGGACAGACGTAGTCAGCTATTGGGCAGCCCACCTGCGGATCATCCCGATTCTTGTCGCATTCTCCATCCTCGACGTGGCGCTGGAGTCCCTCGCGTGGATGTGGTCTTACACTCGACTGAAGATCGCTGCATTCGACGGTCGCGGTGCGATCGTGTACCTGGCGGGAAGGGCGGGTCTGCTGATGCCGGCCCAGCTCGGACGCCTGATACGTCCGGACGCCATGGTTCGGCTCGGTCGGGCACCGATGCTCGATTGCCTGAAAGCCGAGACTGTCCTTTTCGTTCTGGACGGCGTGTCTGTCCTGGCATTGCTGGCAGGACTGATCGTCTACCGGATTAATCCGCTGCTTGCCGTGCCGGCGGCAGCATTTCTGATCGCGATAGCCGTCTACTCGGGCGACCGCATTGCGGACAGGCTGGCGCACACGCATTACAAATTCGCGCCGGGATTCTGGTGGAGCTGGTCGACACTGGGCGTCGTGATGGTGCAAATGGCAGGCTGGGTTGCACACGGCTTTGCATTGTATGTCGTTATCATGGGGCTGCCAGGTGCGATGACCTTGTGGGATTCGCTGTTCTTCGGTCCGGGCTCGGCGGTTCTGGGGACGGGGACCGGGTTGCCCGGTGGCATCGGCGCCACGGAAGGACTGCTCGGCGCATCATTGAGTTTCCGCGAAGTGCCGGTCGAACATCTCGCCATCGCCGTAGCCGCGTTTCGGCTGATTACTTTCTGGATCTGGATTCCCATTGGCTGGTTTGCGCTAATGCTCCTGCGAGGCAGAGGCATGGCGATGCAACAGGAGAAGGCCCTTTGAGTACCCGATACCCGTTCGCCGTCATCAAGGAAAAACTGCACGCACAGCGGGGCTCGGTTGCCGACTTTGCTATCGGCGGGCGGCGGATCCCACTGGCCGACGAGCTCGATCAATGGATTCATGCGAATCCAGGGCTGGCGCTGAAGGCCGCTTCGCCCGACGACATGGCGTCGTTCAGGGAGGCCGCGGCGAATTATCTGCGAGTCGAGTACAAGGCCCGTGTAACCGAGGACCAGATTGTTCCGGTACCGAGCGGACGCGTCGGAATGAGCGCATTCATCGCGTGTCTGTTGGCGCCCGGAGAGGCCGTTGTCGTCACCGAGCCCGGCTACCCGGCATTCGCCCGCATGGCGTCACACCGTCACGCCGATGTGCTGCAAGTCATGCTGGATCCGGAAAAGGGATTTGCCCCGGACCTCGATTCGTTGAGCGACGCCGAGCGGCAGCGATTACGGGTGATCGCTCTGAATTATCCGAACAACCCGACCGGCGCCGTAATTTCTGCGGAGACTAGAGCGGTCATTCATGCGGCGTCGGCACACACCGGCGCGGTCATCTTCAACGACGCCGTCTACGGGCCGCTCACCTATGAGGAAAACTCCAGCTGCCTGCTGACGAACGCTTCCGGGCAAATGCAGGGCGACGACCTGGTCGAGCTGCACTCCCTGACGAAGCTGTACCCGCTCGGGCCCCAGTCCGGGTCGTTCCTGGTTGGCTCGGCCGGGAGCATGCGGGACATCGCTACTTACAGTGAATTCGCCTGGGCGCCGATGAGCGCGCTGCAGGTTCGCGCCACGAGCTGGTGTCTCGCCGACCGGGACGGCCGGCAAAAAATCAGGAATTTTTACCGGCAGCAACTCGCCGAGTTGCGTGACGTGCTTGTGCGGCTCGGATTCGAGCCGTATCCGACGCCATCGGGAATCTATGCACTCTGTCGCGTGCCGGAATCGATCGGGGGCAGCAGGGTAGCGAGTGCCGCCGAAGCCGCCACAGTGCTGATGGAGAAATTCTCGGTAGCCGTGGTGCCGTTTGATGTGGCGGGCTACAGCTATTTGCGATTCTGCTCGATGTTCCTGCCCGAAGACATGCAACGCCTGCTGGCGAAAGCGAAAAACATTATTGCCTGATTACGCTTTTCACTCAGGCTCGCAACGGCGAAATTCCCGTAACTACCTTGGCCGGACCAATCGCCGGCCTGATTCGCCTTCGCTGCTCGTAGACCTTGCAGACCGTGTCAAAGACCTTGTCGACGGTAATCCGCTGCATGCAGACGTTGTTGTGGCAGGTCGAAATTCGTTGATTGAATGCGTTGACACAGGGGCTGCAGGCGATGCCCGCATAGATGATGTGGCTGCGCGGCGATCGCGAACCGAAAACCGCCGGCGATTCCGGGCCGAACAGCGTGACAACGTCCATCGGCGTCATGCTGGCGTAATGTGCAGGCCCGCTGTCATTGGTGACCATGATTTGCGACAGTCCGTACAGAACGAGCAGCTGCCGAAGCGTCGTTCTGCCGCCCATGCTGACGCAGCGGTCCGAGCCAACCGTTGCTGCGAGCTTGCCGGCATCTGTAGCTTCCTCCGGCGCTCCGGTGAACGCGATACAGACTTCCGGGTACTTCTGCAGCAGTCTTTTTGCTAACTCGACGTAGCGGTCCTGCGCCCACGGACGCAACGGCAGAAGGTCACCGGAATTGGCGTTCAGCAAGATCAACGACGGTATCGAATCCCGCCGGAGAACCTGGCAAACGACGTCTCTGACTTCGGGGATCTCTGCCGGGTCCGGCACGAACGCGGGTGTTTCGTCGGGCCAGTTCGGATCCACGTCCAGCATCGGCATCTGGTCGCGCGGTTGACCCAGCGCCTCGACCAGCATCCGGTAAGTCTGGCTGGCATGCAGCGTGTAATTGTACGCAAGCCTGTGCGTCATCAGGTCGCCACGGTACGCGGCCTCACCGGCGAAGGAATGAAACCCGATACGGCGGGTCGCACCACTCAGGTAGGTCAGCGCACCGGAAAAGCGCGAGAAGAATTCGAAGTCTATGGCCGCGTCGATTTTTTCCCGTCGCAGCCGGGCGACAGCCTTGACCGTGTCAATGGCGCAGGCGGTCAGGCTGCTGCTGCGGATCGTTATGACGTTTGCTTTGGGGATGATGCCGAGCACATCGACGATGAAACGATTTTGCGTGAACACGGCCATGAACACGTTATCACGGCCGACCATCTCCACTGCGCGTCGCAACGCGGGTGCCGCGATCACCGTTGCGCCCTGCTCGACCAGCTTGACGAACAGGATCCGCTTCGGTGCCTCCGTCGGCCCGGCCCGAAATCGGTCCGAGACATGACGGAAAAACGTCAGGACAGCCGAAAGAGGCGAGCCAACCCAGCGATCGAGCAATCGCATACTCTTGATTTTCATATACGTTTTTTAGTCCCTTGTGGCCAGGGTACTGCGATGCGATCCGGGATTTTTCCGCTCGATCAATGTCTTGATGCAATATATCAGAGCGCTGGTCGCAAAACCTGTGAAAAAAACGCCGGAATCAATCAGTTCCGGTCAGTTGCTGCAGCGAAGTGCCGTTTGCAAGTGACCTTTCGTGCAGGACCTACGCGCTCTTGACGAGTCGTCCGCTCGTTTCCGGTCGCGGGTTCGCCACCTATTTTCTAGATGTCATACAGGGAACGCAGGACGACGCTGATGCCTTTCAAGTCGCCCGACGAACTGAAGCGGTAAGCGAGGCCCAAACGGTCGAAATTAAACCAGCCCATCCGGATGCTTCCTTCCCTTTGGCTTACTGCAATGCCGATGTCCCATTGGTCCGGTATACCCAGCCTGGAGCCGGAGCGGGCGACCATGTCCAGATCGTCTGCAAATCGGGTGTATTGGATGTGCCAGTGCAGCGTGGCGTGCTGCTCACCAATGAAGCGCTTGTCCATTTGATAATCGAATTCGAAACCGGCGGAGACCGGCCAGAACGCCTGCGAAGTGGCATCGTCAGGTGTATGGCCGACATAGCCCGCCGAGTTTATAAATGCGGAGGTCAATTTGCCGGATCCGAGTTCGTACCGGCTCTTGATGCCGGCCCAGTAGGTCCAGGCGGATTCGCCGTTGTTCATTATGCTGCCCCAACCAATCGCGGCGAACGGGCGCAGCGACCAGCGCTTGCTTAGCGGGGCCGTGATGACTATTTCGGGCGTCACGGACAAGCTGGCGAGATTATTCGGATCGACTATGCCGGGTAGATTGTCCAGTCCCAGCGTGTCGAGACCTGCGGTAACCGGAAACCTGAAACCGATACCAATCTGCCGTTCCCCGTCGTCGCTGAGCGAAGCTTCCCGCAATTCCCAGCGCGGCTTGAAGCGAAAAACATAGGCGTCGCGTTCTTCGCCCAGCGTGTACCATCCGGTACCGAAGTACGAGGAATAAGCCCAGTGCACGACATTGCGATCGATTTCCTGAGCCATCGCCGGTTGCGATGACAAGACACAGGCGGTCGTGATGGCCGCAATGGTCACTCCCGGCAATACGCTACTGCCTGATCCTGTCATCTTCGTTCCCTTGAGTCTGGCGTACCGAACTCGCCTCGCGTTCACTGAACAGCTGCGCGACAAGGTTGCTGACCGTCCCGCTAGTTTGAATGCGAATTGCCATCGAGCCAAACAGGCTGCTGCATACGAAGCTTCCGCACGCCCGAATGTGCGTATAATCTTCGGCCTTTGCCGGTCCGTCTTGCTCCCTGTCTATGCGTTGCCCCATGCGCGACTATTTTCTTTTTACAATGAAAACAGAGTGTTACAAGAAATGATATCTCCGCGCGTCAGTCCCGGTATCAAAGTGGAATGGTCGTTACTCCTGTTAACCGTGGCAGCGGCAAACGTCGCTCATGCCGCGCAGGACGACGCGCTGGACGAGATTGTCGTAACGGCAACCAGGCTTGAAACGACGATTCGTGAAGTCGCGCGATCGGTGTCTGTAGTCAACAAATCGGAGATCCAGAACGGACAGCAAATGCTGGGTCTCGACGAATCACTGGCCGGGGTGCCGGGGTTGTACATGCAGAACCGCTACAATTTCGCGCAAGACCTGAAGATATCGCTTCGTGGCTTCGGTGCGCGTTCCAGCTTCGGCATTCGCGGCATTCGCATTTTTGTCGACGACATTCCGGAGTCGCTGCCGGACGGGCAGGCACAGGTAGACAGCATCGACCTGGGCTCGACCAGCCGAATCGAAGTGTTGCGCGGGCCGGCATCGTCCCTCTATGGCAATGCGGCCGGTGGCGTAATTGCTGTTTACAGTGAACTGGGCGAGGGTGATCCGTTTATCGAAGCCTCAGTGGCGGGTGGCGATTACGATTACCAGCGCTACCAACTCAAAACAGCGGGAAGCTATCGATCCCTGGACTACATGCTGAGCGGCAGCCAGACGGAGCTCGACGGCTACCGCGAATTCAGCAGGGCGCGTGGCACGGCCGTCAATGGCAAGTTGGGCTTCCGGTTGTCGGAGCACGACGAACTGCTGGTTGCCGTGAACTTCACCGATCAGCCCGAAGCACAGGAT
>JAOUGX010000115.1 GCA_029865385.1 Gammaproteobacteria bacterium | reverse complement strand
GGATGATGGCGTGCAGGGCGCATTTCGCTTCCTAAAGAGATTCTGGACTGCAGTGCATGCTCACGTTGCACAGGGTGATGCGCAGCCGGTCGATCCGGCGGGGCTCGATGGCCCGCAGAAAGAGTTGCGGCGCAAGATTCACGAAACCATAGCCAAGGTTAGCGATGACATCGGTCGGCGTTACACGTTCAACACCGCCATTGCTGCCAGCATGGAGCTCTTGAATGCCGTCAATCGATTCGACGATTCCACACCGGCGGGGCGATCGGTGTCGCGCGAGGCGCTCGATGCGATCGTGCTGCTGCTGTCACCCATCGTGCCGCATATCGCGCATGAATTGTGGAACGCGCTCGGCCACAGTGGCGCAGTTGTCAACGAGCGCTGGCCGGCGGTAGACGAGGCGGCGCTCGAAAGAGACCTGCTGGAAATCGTTGTGCAGGTCAATGGCAAGCTTCGCGGCCGCGTCTCGGTTGCCGTCGATGCCGACAATGATGCAGTGGCGAAGCTCGCGCTGAGCGACGAAAACGTGCAGCGCTTTGTTGCGGACAAGACCATCCGCAAAACGATCGTCGTGCCTGGCCGACTGGTGAACATCGTTGTCTAGCAGACTGTCGAAAAAATTCCAGCCGGGCAGAGGCCCGGTTGCGGCCTTGCTCGTTTTGCTGATCAGCGGCTGCGGCTTTCATTTGCGCGGCGCCGCTACCGCGCCGCCAGAAATGGAGCGTACCTATATTTCTGCCGACAGCAGCTACACGGTGTTCTACCGCAAGATCAAAAGCGCGTTTCGCGCTGCCGGCGTTCAGGTCGTAGATTCGCCGGATGAGGCAACTGCCATTTTTACGATTCTGGGCGACAGTACCGGTCAGCGAGTCGTTTCGGTTTCGGCGCGCAATGTGCCTCGCGAGTATGAAGTCTGGTACACCGTCCAGTATGAACTGACGAGTAACGACGCGATCCTGATGCCGGCCACAACCCAAACACTTTCCCGCGACTACACCTATGACGAAACGGAAGTGCTCGGCAAGGCCAGGGAAGAGGAAATACTGCGGGATGCATTGGTCGACGACCTTGTGCGGATTGCATTGATTCAGATCTCAGCATTGTAGTTTGCTGGCATGCAAACATGCGCAATGGAATCGGCACTGGAACTCGACGTATTGAGAGTTGCCGACGTACCACCTGGAAATCTTCAGGAGCTGCTCGCAAGGTTCGATCTGAATCTGCACATCTCCGCTCCCGGTGCCGCGATCGAGGGCAGCTATTGGGGCGAACCCGAAGCCGGACTTGTTGGACACACGGTGCACGTTCGCCCGGACACACCCATTCATTCCCTGTTACACGAAGCCTGTCATTCGATTTGTATGAGCGCGGAAAGGAGGGAGTCGCTGCACCGGGATGCTGGTGGTGACGACCTCGAGGAATCTGCCGTCTGTTTCCTGCAGATAGTTCTGGCCGATTCGCTGGCGGGGGTCGGCAGTTCGCGGCTCATGCAGGACATGGATGCCTGGGGGTACAGTTTCAGGCTTGGCAATACGGCGAGCTGGTTCGCGGGCGACGCGGCCGATGCGCAAGCCTGGCTTGTCGCGGCCGGTCTGCTGGCGCCGGACGGTAAGCCGCGATGGGTCCTGCGCCAGTCCTGACGCCCGCACGCGGAGCGCAGCGCGACCGAATTGCGGTATATTTGACCGCCCCGTGCCAGGCGGCGAGCCATGCTTCTAATTCGGTACATCTGCTATTTCCTTGCAGTCGCGCTCGTCACCTTCCTGCTGACGCGTCTCGAGATATCGTTCCCCGGAGCGCTTCGCTTTTATGTGCTTACCGATCCGGCAGACGTTCTTGGCACGAGTGAATTTTCTCCGATCGAGATCATTCAGCTTCTGATTTTGCTGGTTTGTGGAACGCTGCTCGGATGGACCGCCCGACATCATTCGTCGCAGCGGCCCGTGGCGATGCTTTTTGCCGGGCTTGCACTGATTTTCCTGTTACGCGAACTCGATTATTTTCTCGATACTTACGTTGCCGAAAATTTCTGGCAGGTAATGACCGCCATAGTTGCGTCGTGGCTGATCGTCTATTGTTATCGTCACTGGCGCCGCTTTCGAATTGCCTGGTTTCGGGTCTGGCCATCGCCGGGACTGACACTCTACTTCGCCGGTGCCATCGTCGTGTTCGCCTGCGCCACCTTCATCGGTCACGAGCCATTCTGGCAGGCAATGCTGGGCAATGACTACCTGCGCATTATCAAACTCGCGGTCGAAGAGCTGACGGAGTTCATTGGCTATACGCTGTGGCTCATCGGCACGATCGAGTACACCTACCAGGCACGTGCCATCGCGCAGCACGAACCGCAAACGGCGGTTGCCAAACGCCGCGCCGGTCGGCATCCCAAGTCGGAAGGTCGTTTCTGAAATTTGCGCGATGCTGGAATGCCATGATCGCGCCATGAAAACCTCCGTTTACAAGCCTTCATAACAGGCGACGCGGTGCATGAAATTGTGTTGAGGCGAATGCCACCCGGGAGGCCTTTCCGGGACACGCCGTGAATACATCCCTGTAGGCTCGGCGCCCGCATCCCTGCGGGCGACGGTCCCGGAAAGGCCTCCCGGATACCCTTCGCCTGCCGATATTCGTGGTACGCGATTCCGATGTTAATGCACGGCGACACAGCGGCATGCCCAACCGAGCGAGTTCTCCTTGTTCGAGCGAATTGGGTATGCCGGTGGGTCGCCGAACACCTCGAATTTCACCGAGTCGCCAGCAAGGCAGCTGCTTCACGGATAATTTGCGGTGTTGTGTCGGCCTTCCAGAACGCGGATTTAAAGAATCGTCGGATTCGCTGCATCGCCGTAGACTTCTTCGGGATCGAAAACCTTTTCGGTATCCGTAAACTCGAGAGGTTTTCCGGCGCTCTCGCCGATCGGAATGCGGCGATAAAAGCAGGACCGGTAACCGACATGGCAGCTTGCGCCGCCGGCAACGTCGACTATCAGCCATATGCAATCCTGATCGTCATCGACCATCAGCTCGCGGACTTTCTGCACCAGGCCACTCGTCGCACCCTTGTGCCACAAAGTCTTTCTGCTGCGGCTGTAGTAATGCGCTTCACCGGTTTCAATGGTCAGGCGCAGCGCCTCGGCGTTCATGTAGCCCTGCATGAGGAGCTCGCCGGAGGCAGCGTCAGTCGTAACCGCGGTGATCAGGCCGCGATCATCGAAACGGGGCGCCAGGTCAGTGCCCTCCTCGACCTGTTCTATGGTCAGCCGTTGCTGAAATTCGATTGTTCGTTCGGACATGGATTCTTTAACTCCCCGGGGCAACGCATTATAGGGTATCCCGGCACGTTTCCGCGGCAGGTAAAGGCAAATATTCCGTGGCTCTCTGATGTTGTTATCATGGCCAATTCGGAAACACGCGCCATTTCATGACGATCTATCTGCACGATACCCTTCAGGGGGAGAAGATTCCCTTCGAGCCGCTCCAGCCGGGGCGGGTCACCATGTACCTGTGCGGCCCGACGGTCTACAACTACGCACACATCGGTAACGCTCGACCGGCGGTTGTTTTCGATTTGCTGGCGAGGGTTCTGCGCAGGCGATACAAGCTGACGTTCGCACGCAACATCACCGACGTGGACGACAAGATCAATGCCGCATCGATAGAGACCGGCAAGCCTATCGAAGCCATCACCGAGCGATTCATCAAAGCATACAACGATGACATGGGCGCGCTCGGCGTCAATGCTCCCGATGTCGAGCCGCGGGCCACGCATCATATCGATGACATGATTCGAATGATTGCGACGCTGGTCGAAAACGGTTACGCGTACGTGGCCGAAGGGCACGTACTTTTCGACGTTTCGGCCTACGGCGATTACGGCAAGTTGTCGCGACGCAATCTGCGCGAGATGATTGCCGGCGCGCGGGTCGAGGTCGCCCCTTACAAACGAGCAGCACACGATTTCGTGTTGTGGAAACCGTCGACGCCGGAATTGCCCGGCTGGGAGTCGCCGTGGGGCAGGGGTCGCCCCGGCTGGCACATCGAATGCTCGGCCATGTCGAAGAAGCACCTGGGACGAACGATCGACATTCATGCCGGTGGTCAGGACCTGGTATTCCCGCATCATGAAAACGAGCTTGCGCAAAGCACCTGCGCGCATGATGGCGAGCCGTTTGCCCGGTACTGGCTGCACAACGGCTTTCTCAGCATCAATGACACGAAGATGTCGAAGTCGTTGGGCAATGTGCTGCTCGTGCACGACCTGATCAAGTCCGTTCCGGGCGAGGTTATTCGTCTTGCGCTGTTGAGCGCGCACTATCGCCAGCCATTGGACTGGTCCGACGAGACACTGGAGTCGGCCCGACGCATGCTGGATCGTCTTTACGGTGCGGTTCGCGCAATCGAGATCCCGAAGGAATTGCGCCGCAGCACACAGGTACCAGGTGATGTCGTGGCGGCTCTCGAAGACGACCTGAATACGCCGAAGGCGCTCGCCGAACTGTTCAGCCTGGCGCGCGAGCTGAACCGGTCCGAAGATCTGCTGCAGAAACAGAAGCTGGCTGCCTCAATCCTTGCGGCTGGCGACCTGATCGGTATCTTGCAAAACGACCCGGAGGAGTGGTTTTCCGGGGAGGGTGCGATGTTGCCGGAGGAAATAGAGTCGTTGATCGACAAACGCAACGCTGCCCGCGCCGCTCGCGATTTCGGCAGAGCCGACCAGATACGCGACCAGCTTGCGGCATCCGGTATATCGATCGAGGATGGCCCCGACGGTACCCGCTGGCGCCGCAGCTAAAGTCAGTTGCAGATATTCGCAATGAATGAAATCGAACAAGCGCAGCGTGAGGTCATTGACGAGTTCAGTCTGTTCGATAACTGGATGGATCGATACCAGTACCTGATCGATCTCGGCAAGCGATTACCCGATCTGACGGCGGCGGAGAAAACGGACGACAACAAGATCCGCGGTTGCCAGTCACAGGTGTGGTTCGTTGCCGAACAAAGCGGAGATCGGCTGAATTTCCGCGCGATCAGCGACGCCGCCATCGTGTCCGGACTTATCGCGATCCTGTTGCGAATTTACAGTGGCAAACGGGTGAACGAAATAATTGATACGCCGCCGGATTTCATCGCCGCTTTGCAGCTCGAGCAACACCTGAGTCCGACCCGCAGTAATGGTCTTGCATCGATGTTGAAAGCGATCAGACACATGGCAGCAGACGCGCAGGGCAGCCGTTGATGCTCGATGCCATCGGCAAATTGTTGTCGTGGCCGTTACTCGGACTGGTGTGGATCTATCGCAGGCTCATCTCGCCGTTGCTCGGCGTCAATTGCCGCTTCGAGCCCAGCTGCTCGGCGTATGCGGAACAGGCGCTCAGGGAGCACGGTGGCCTGCGCGGCGGCTGGCTGGCGATTCGCCGGATCTGCCGTTGTCATCCCTGGGGAGGTTCGGGCTTCGATCCGGTGCCGCCCCGCGAGTCGCGGTCCGAAAACCGTGACACTCACTGATATTCTTCGAGAACTCGCCTACCCGTTGACGCAGCCGGTCATCCTGATCGCGTTGCTGTTTTTCTGGTTGCTGATGGCTTTGGCAAACTACGCGGGCTTGCTTGGGCTGTTCCTGTTGATCGTGTTGCTGCCCGCCTATTTTCGCTATCTGCTCGACATACTTGAGGCGCGTGCGCACGCCCGCCAGCCGGAACCGCCGTCCATCGAAATATTCAGCCTGGTGGACAGCCTGTGGACGCTTTTTCCGCTGCTGCCCGTAGCGGCACTGATCTGGAGCCGGCATTACCTCGGCGGTGGGGAGAGCACGGATGCAATGACACAGCTGATTGCCGCGCTGCCATTGTTGGCATTTCTCTTGCTGATGCCCGCGTCATTGACCATCCTGACGCTGACCCGATCGCCGCTGGCCAGCCTCAATCCGGTTTCGATCCTGGCCGTTATCCGGCGAAGCATGCCCGGCTATCTGTTGATTCCGCTCCTGATCTTCGCTGTTTCCGCCGGCCTGCACGGTTTGCGGCTGGCCGGCGTGCCGCCGCTGTTGCTCGACCTTGCGGGGAGTTATCAGATGGTCCTGTTCTGCAGCCTGACTGGCGCCGTCATGTTCCGAAATGCAATTCACCTGGAAGTCGATATTCCGTCGTCGCCAACCGCGGATGCGGCCGCGGTCATCGGCAGGCAGCTACTCGAGCGCCAGGCCGTTGCCAGTCATGCCTACGGATTTATCAGCCGGGGGAACCGCGAGGGCGGCCTGAAGCACGTGCAGGACAGAATAGGTGAAGAGGCCGATGTCGATGGCGCATATGAGTGGTTTTTCAACGAATTGATGCGTTGGGAATCCAGTGATGCGGTTTTGTATTTCGCACAAACGTATCTGAGTCGCCTGCTACGCATGGATCAGGATCCGGTCGCGATCAAGGTGCTCAGCCGATGCCTGCACAGAAATCCGCGTTTCGTTCCGTTGCAACAGGACCGCGACCTGACATTGAACCTGCTGAAAAAGTATCGGCGTGAAGACTTGCTGGCATCTCTCGCAAATAACGGAATGACCTCTTGAGATCGAGACCTAGCGAGCGCTGCTGTGTTTTGCGAAGCGGGCGTTGTAGAAATGTGCGACGGCGAGGATCAGCGCGGCGGCTACCGTGAACGAGCGATCGGCGATGGATCCCAATTGGTCGTGAACGACGGTCGCGCCGGCAATCAACAGTGCCAGACCGATCGCGCCGCCAAGCAATACACCGACGGTGCGGTGGCGCCGGTAACCGAGCGCGAACGCCAGCAGGCTGACCGGCAATACGACAACCAGCATCTGCAGATGAAAATGATCGCCATTGCCGTTAGCCAGGCCGGCAAACGGCAAGAGTCCTACGAAAAAAGGCAGTGCCAGGCAATGCAACAGGCACAGCCCGGACAACGCAACGGCGCTGCGGTCCAACGCGGAATTTGCCTGGGTCTGGCTGTTATCCATGAACGCTTGCCGTAAGATTGCGGGAACGGATCGGGCGCAGACCATGGCGCCCGGGAATAGAAAATATGGTATAACATAACAAAACTGACAGCAAGTGACGGATGACAGTAGAATATCATTACAATTCAATAACTTACGATAATGGATAAGCGCCTCCTGGCGATACTTTGCTGCCCGGTGACGCACAAGGGCCTGTCGCTGGCCAACGCCGAGCAGCTTCGCAAGGTCAACGCGGCGATTGCCGAGGGCAAGCTGCAGAACCAGGAAGGTGTCGCGTTAACCACAGCGCTGCGCGAGGCACTGGTTACGGACGATGGAAAGCGCCTGTACCCGGTGGCCGACGGCATCCCGGTGCTGCTGGAGGGCGAAGCCGTGTCCCTGGACCAACTCGATGCGGCCTAGCATCGCGCGCGCAGCCCGGCTCGCCCGACCGATTCCCGAAAAGAGCGCGTGAAGATACCCGCAAACCAGCTGTCTGCGCATCTTCGAAGCCCGCTGCTGCCCTGCTACCTGGTCAGCGGGGATGAGCCGCTTCTCGTGCAGGAAGCAACGGACTCCATTCGCAGGAAAGCAAGAGATGCCGGCATGGACGCACGTGAACTGCACGTTGCCGAGGCACGCTTCGATTGGAATGAGCTGCGGAGTTCGGCCGGCAACCTGTCGCTTTTTGCCGAGCGCCGCATCATCGAGTTGCGACTGCCTGCCGGCAAGCCGGGCAAACAGGGCGGCGAAGCTATCGAAGGGCTGGCAGAACAAGCAGGCGATGAGCTGTTACTGATAGTAAATACACCGAAACTCGATCGCTCGGCGGCCGCATCCCGGTGGGCCAAAGCGATCGAAAAACGCGGCGGCCATGTTCAGGTCTGGCCTGTAAGTGTCGCGGAACTGCCGCGCTGGATCGGCGAGAGGATGCGACGCGTTGGCCTGTCGCCGGACCGTGATGCCGTGCAGTTGCTGGTGGATCGTGTGGAGGGCAATTTGCTTGCGGCGCAGCAGGAGATCGACAAACTTCGGTTACTGATCGGAGCGGGAAAGATATCTGCCGCAGACGTCGAGCAAGCGGTTGCGGACAGCAGTCGTTTCGATGTCTACAAGCTGGTAGATGCTGCGCTTTCCGGGGATGCTGCGCGCGCGGTGCGCATCCTCGGCGGTTTGCGCGGCGAAGGCACGGAGCCGGTGATCGTCGTCTGGGCCCTGAGTCGCGAGTTGCGCACGCTTTCGCTGCTTGCTGACAGCGTAAAAAGCGGTGTCAGCCTGAGCAATGCGTTACAAAAAGCAGGCGTCTGGAAAAACCGCCAGGGGCTGGTAAGGAGTTGCGTTGTGCGCATGCAATCTGCCGACATCTATCGTTTGCTTAAACTTGCCCGCCAGGCCGACGCGACGGCCAAAGGGCAGGCAGCCGGGGATCCCTGGGCGATAGCGGCGGACATCGTCATAGGCCTGGCGCGTGGCACGAGAAAGGCAGCATGAATACGACAGGCAATTCCCGGCGGCGCGGAGCACAACATTGAGTTCAATGGGAATATTTGGCGGAACGTTTGATCCGATTCACTACGGGCACCTTCGGACGGCTTTCGAAATGTTGCAGGCATTGCGCTTCGATGAAGTGCGATTCATGCCTTGTGGCAATCCGCCGCATCGACAAACGCCGCACGCCGATGCGGCATTGCGCCTCGAAATGGTTCGTGTAGCCACCGAGGGACAGCGCGGATTCGTCGTGGATGACCGCGAATTGCAGCGCGACGGGCCTTCGTATTCGGTGGATACGTTGTCGGCTCTGAGGGGTGAATTCCCACTGCGGCCAATGGCGCTGATTATCGGCATGGATGCGTTCCTCGGCTTGCCGAAGTGGTATCACTGGCGGGAGATTCTGCAACTTGCGCATATCGTGGTGGCACACCGGCCAGGTTGGCGCGCGCCGGACATGGGGCCTCTCGGAGAGTTGCTTGCAGATCGCGGAACACACCGCATCGGCGACCTGCACCAGGCCAAATCTGGACACATCTACATTCACGACGTTACCCAGCTGGAGATTTCGTCGACGGAAATTCGTGAACTCGTGGCGGCCGGCCGGGATCCACGATTTTTGATGCCGGATGCGGTACGCGATGTGATCGAGCGCAGCGGCTGCTACGCGGCTCGAGAAGAAACGCCGGCAACGAACTGAATCCGCATTCTTATTGTCATTTATTTATTGGAAGCACTGAATGAAAAGTGAACAACTTTGCAAGCTGGTTATCAACGCACTCGAGGATGTCAAGGCGAAAAATATCGTGATGCTTGACGTCAGAAAACTGACTTCGGTAACCGACTACATGGTTGTTGCAAGCGGTACCTCGAACCGGCATGTGAAGGCACTGTCCGACGCGGTAGCAGACAAGGCGCGCGAGGCCGGGCATCGACCCTCGGGCGTGGAAGGCGAAGAGGGCAGCGAATGGGTGTTGCTCGATCTCCAGGACGTATTGGTTCATGTCATGCTGCCGCGGGTGCGGGAGTTCTACAACCTGGAAAAGCTCTGGTCGCTGAGCCCGGCCTCAGACCTTGCAGTGAAAGACAGGTGAGGTGTGCATATTCGTTTGATTGCGGTTGGTGCGCGCCAGCCAGGCTGGGTTGACAAAGCCTTCGACGAATACTCGAATCGTTTGCCGAAGCAATGGCGATTCACACTTCGCACACTGCCCGTCGCCAAACGTGGCCGCTCCGGCGGGACGGCAGCCACCGGCATTGGTGTCGAGGAGCAGGGGATTCTTGCAGCGATCAAGCCAGACGACCAGGTCGTGCTGCTCGACGAGCAGGGCGAGCAGAACGGCAGCCGGGACCTGGCAGTGAAGCTGCAGGGCTGGCTGGGAGATGGCCGCGATCTCGCGTTTATTATCGGCGGACCCGACGGAGTATCTGAAGCGATCCGCAAGCGCGCCGACTATTGCCTGGCCTTGTCCAGAATGACCTTGCCGCACGGGCTGGTCCGCGTGTTGTTTGCTGAACAGCTGTACCGTGCGTGGGCTATATCGACCGGACACCCCTACCACCGTGACTAAGCTTCATCTCGCATCGTCGTCGCCGCGTCGCCGTGAAATACTCGATTCGCTCGGGCTCGTTTACAGTTGGGCCGCGACCGACATCGACGAGTCGCCACTGGCCGGCGAATCGGCGGAAGCCATGGTGTTGCGCCTCGCGGCCGCGAAAGTGCGGGCCGCGAGCGTTCGCGAGGTTACGGCAATTCTGGGGGCCGACACGGCAGTTGTATGTGG
>JAOUGX010000186.1 GCA_029865385.1 Gammaproteobacteria bacterium | reverse complement strand
CCGTCATAGAAGATGCTCTGGATTGCCGCCTTGCGCTTTTCCGCACGCCCCAGGTAAAGATCGGCTGTCGCGCGGTCGCCGGTCTGCGCGCTGATTTCGGACAGCACTGACTCGAGCCTATGCATTATCGAATTCAGGTCGACCGGCACGATGTCGCTCGTGCGGATCGTGGCGATCGAGTCCGGTACAAGCAGCCAGCGCGAGCTGAAATCCCATCCGGATTCACAGGCAGCGCGAACGTCCCGGTACAGGTCCGTCGGATTGCGGTCGCACCGCGCTGCAAGCGCAAGATCTTCGGCAAAACTTTCCTGACGCGGCTGATCCGAGTCGTCCCAGTAACGGTTCAACAATGCGTCGCCGACTCTGACGACGCGGCGGATCGCATTCCTGCCGTGACCGAGCTCGCCGGCGCCGGCCATCCAGAAATCGTATTCCTTGCGCAGCTGCGGAAAATAACGAATCCGGACAGTGTCGTCGCCAGTCACTACTGCGAGCAGTTCGATCATCAACACGAAGAACGGCGGCTGCGATCGCGTGCAGTAATAGCTCCTCGTGCCGTTGGGAATGAAGCCGATACGGTCAACCAGATAGGCAAAATTGTCGACCATGTCGCGGACCATTTGCACTCTGCCGGAAGCGGCGAGTCCGAGCATCGTGAAGTAGCTGTCCCAGTAGTACATTTCGCGAAATCGCCCGCCGGGCACGACGTAAGCTTTAGGCAGTTCGATTAATGAGGAGTGTCGCTCCCGGAGGTCTGGCGCGCGGGTCAACTTCTCCCAGAGGTTCTCGATCTGCAACTGCACGTTGGCTGCGGCGGGGGCAGCCGCGACTTCGTGCTTCGAATCGGGCAGGTCGAAATTGCGAAGGACAAACGCCTTCAGGTCGAATTTCTCGCGATCGCGCTCGTTCATGAAGCGGCCGATGACCTCGGCGGGCGCATTTTTCGGAACGGCATCAACGAAGGTCTTCGAGTCGGCGAAAATGTGGCCGCCCTGAACCGCTTCAAACAGTTCGCCGTAAATCTCGCGTGGTGTTTTCGAAACCGGCATCAGCTCAGAAGGACCCGCGTGCTAGGTAACCGACCGGATCGATATTTTCTTCAGACTGTGCAGGGCAAGCATCAGCACGGTGATCGGTACAAGTGAAGAATAGAAGGCGGCGGTACCGCCGAAGGCCTCGAAAAGCGAACCCGTGATAATTGAACCGGAAGTGCCACCGAGCGCCGAGAATACGACGATGAGACCTGCCATGGGGGCATGCTGCCGGACGGGCAGTGCCGACAAAATGACCGAGTTGATCGCCGGATAGATCGGAGCGAGGCAGAATCCGATCAGTGGAAACACGAATGCGGCAAGCGGCGCTGCGCCCCAGCTTGACACCACGGCGACATCCAGGCCACTGGCCAGCGGCAGGCTGACAAGAACCAGGATCGCGGCGATGACGAGGCTGGTGGCCAGTACTGCGAACCAGTCGAAGCGCCGCAAGACAATGCCCGCCGTGAATCGGCCAAGTGCCGTCGACGCCGCAAGAATGCTTGCCATTTGTATGCTGAGTGAGGGCGACAGATGAAGTATCCGGCTGTTGAAGGTCGGCAGCCAGGACATGATGCTTTGCTCGATAAGTACGTAAAGAAAGGCGCTGATGATAAACACGAAGACCAGCGGCCTGATGCACAACCTGACCATTTCGAGAAAATCTTCGGATGGCGATCGTGCTTCGGCAGGATGCACAGCGCTTTCGTCGAGCTTTGCGATCGACAGAAGAGCAAAAGCGGCCAATGTCAGCGCCGCCAGCAAATAGTAGACATCGAGCCATTCCGTCGAAGTCGGGTTCGCATCATCGACGAATGCGCTGAAGATGAAATAGCCGGACAGAATGCCAACCATGAAGAAGGCTTCGATGAAATTCATCATGCTGGCGTGGTCTTTGCTGTTTTTCGTTACCAGCCCGAGTGCGGCGAGCACCGAGACTTTGGTCAGCGCGAATCCGATTCCGGTCACGGCAAAAAGCAGCTTGGTCATCCAGAATGCCGGCAACTGCGGCATGACCAGGCAGAACGCACCGATCATCGCCAGTGCGATCTGCATGCTGCGCTTATAGCCGATCCGGGTGATAAATGACGCGACGAGAAACGAGGTGATCGCTATCGGCAGGTCCTTGAATGCCTCGAGCACGCTGGCATCGGACTCTGAAACGCCGTAGGTATTCTGCACTTGCAGGATGACGGTGCCGACGCTGTTCAACAGGATCGCAAAAACGAAATAGTTGATAAAAAGCGAGGTCCTTACCAGCCAGTAGTTCATGTCTCTTGTCGCATTTCCGCGTGGCGCAGTATTCGCGATGAACTCGCGTTATGTCGGCGGTGCCATGATACCCGCAATGGCGGCGAACTATCCTTGGCGTTGTTCTTTGCGGCCGACAGGCGGGTCGATCGGGATTTCAGTAAACCCCGATCGACCCGCGCGATCAACAGGCGACCGAATCGATCTCAGAACTCGTAGCCGACGCTCAAAGTGAGTGTTCTCGGCATGATGTAGCGGCCGTTCGGCGCGGAGATCGTGCGCGGATCGCTTTCGGTCAGGGCGTCATCGTCCGTGATGTTGTCAGCGGCCAGTTGAATGGAAAACGCTTCGTTGATCCGCACGATAGCGCCGAGGTCGACCTGCGTATAACCATCCAGTTTGTTGACATTCTCAGGTTCACCCCAGCGGTCCCCGACTGCAATGATCGTTCCGTAAACGCGCGTCTCGATATTGCCGGCATCAAAGGTGTAACTCGGAGTCAGGCGCATCTGCCATTTCGGCTGACGCTGTGTCTCGTTTCCGGAGTTGGGTCCGTTCTTGATTTCCGTATCCTGAAGCGTTGCATTCAGCGTTATCATGAATTCTTCGGTAGCAGCCCAGA
>JAOUGX010000114.1 GCA_029865385.1 Gammaproteobacteria bacterium | reverse complement strand
TCTTTTCCTTCGAGAGGACCTTCGCTGATCGCCACGATCGTCCCAGCGGAAATACCGACGTTCCGAATTGCGTCCAGCCCGGTTTCCGGATCCATGATGCGCCCGCCTTCGAGCACCAGATCGTAGGGCTGTGCAAAAACGCCGCTGGAAAACGCCAGAAGGAAAAAGGCAATCAGTTTGTACATGGATACTCCCCCGAGGATCCGGGGATGGTATCAGGGTCGAAGGTGCCGCAGACACTTGCGGCGTATCCTCCTGCAGAACCGCGAGGTGCTCGCTCCTACCTACGAACTGGCCCAGACACCGATTTGCGGGCGCCGTTTGGCCCGGTCACTGCCCAACCGCTTTCTGCAGGCGCGTCGAGAAACGCCCGGCGATTTCTTCATTTATCTCCGATCGCACAGCTCGCTGATCGACGAGATCAAGAATTCGTTGCATATCGGCCGGCCGCGTAGCAGCCATTCGCTCGAGTTCGGCACCGTACGTCCCGGCAAGCACATCCGGATCGCCGGTGCCAAACAGGAACTGCAACAGGTCCCGCGTCTGTCGCGGACTTCGATCGATCGTGCGTGAAAGCGTCGACAAAGGCGTGTCGGCATCCGCCGCCGAACGCGGCTGGTCCTTCGGGAATGCATCGATATCTGCCTGCAGCAATTTTTCAACGTCGAGAATGCCCGGCCCGTAGCGTCCGGTGTCCCAACCGTCCGGCGTGTTCACCGCATCCTGTAACACAAAGCGAAACAAGGCTGTCAGGCTGTGTTGGCCCTTGGCAGCATTCAGCCGCTCTTTACCATGAAACGCGATCCAGTCCGCCGCGGCGCCGGCAATTGCCGCAGTTGCGTAAGATGTGCCGTTGCTGTTGTCGACCTTGTGCGTATCCGTCGAACCGCGTTCCCGCCGCGCTACCCAGATGCCCTCGCCTGGCGCTGTTACAGTCACCGCGCGGCCCTTCGAGCTGCCTTTCCACGGCACATCGTTCCAGTTGCTCGCAGCTGCTGCGATGGTCGTCCCGTATTTTGCCGGCGCTACAACCCGTCCCACGCAATTCCCGGCGGCCGCAACCACGATCTTGTCATTGTCTTCAACCGCCTTGCGAATGGCTTTCTTCAATCCAAAAAAACCGGCGCCGCCAAGACTCATCGAGACCACATCGCAGGATTGTGCGCGTGCGTAATCCACCGCGCGCGCGACGTCCGAATCGAGGAAGTGCACGACGCTTTTCAAAGCCCGAATCGGTATAACTTTTGCGCGAGGTGCTATGCCGAATACGCCGCCGGGTGGCTCGGTAGTGTCGTCATCACCGCGGCTCGCGATCACGCTGCCCGTGGCTGTGCCATGCCCGGGATTACCACTGTAGTCCAGCGGGTCCTCGCCGGTTCCGCCTTCGTCGATCAGGTCTGTGGCGAGCGACTTGTTAATGGCATCCGCCTCGTACTC
Organism: Gammaproteobacteria bacterium; assembly: GCA_029865385.1. Classification (GTDB taxonomy): domain Bacteria; phylum Pseudomonadota; class Gammaproteobacteria; order Steroidobacterales; family Woeseiaceae; genus JAKEGN01. The sequence continues at coordinate 9,023 of JAOUGX010000114.1, read as the reverse complement.
CAGGTGTTCGGCCCAACCGCTGTCCGGGTGGCAGACCGTGACTCCTTCGCCGAAGCGTTTGCCACCGGACATTGGCTCCAGTTCCCAGGCCTCGCGGACGTGCATTTTTTTTAAAGACCAGTCGTGCTGCTGCGGCACGCCCTCACTGTCGCTGAACAGACAGGCAGCGGATGCTTCGCGCGGCAGATCCGGCTCGTGCGTCGCAAAATTGGGCACCGCATCCACGACCTGCGGCAAGTCCTTCAGTCGATACGCGATATCGAAGGCCTCGCGTTCCCCGTACGCGCTTTCGGCCTCGATAAGGTACATACCTGCGAGATCCGGCGATCCGGGAAACAGTGGTTCGATGAGCAACTCGCCGGAAATTACTGCTGTTGTGAACTCCCTGACAGCGGATAAGGGCAGATCCTCCGCCGTCTCGATGAGCCAGCTCCTGACCGGAACATCCGTTGTCGCCGCCGCCTCGTCGCGGCTTTCCAGGACCGGGTCACCCTCCGTTACCGTTGGGGCGTCCACCGCTGATTCGTCAGCTCCGCACGCTGCAATCAACACAGCAATGCCTGCAACGCACATGCGCCTAGTCATCGATGCACACTCCTTCCCAGTTTCGCCATTGCGGATGCGTATCGTCGAGGCGGTCGACCACAGCCTCGATCGGCAGTACCGCTTCGTGCGCCCGCCACCCGACCTGCCACGGATCGTCCAGGTCGTCCTCGCCGTCAAACAGGATGCCGACCACGCGGTGCGTCTTGCGGCTGTAAGTCGGTGATCCCGAGTTGCCGTGAAAGGTGTCGCTGTCTACTCCTATCGTAGGTTGCAGCTGCCAGCGCAGGCTGAAATTCTCGTAAACGGTCTGTCCTCCGGCGTTGCGCTGCTGGTAGCTGCTGCGAAATTCACCCAGGCGTGCCAACTCGTCGTCGGCACCCAGGAACTCGGAGCGTACCGCCATCTCAAGTTCGGTGAGTTCGAGTTCCGTTACGCGAAACGGAAAGTACACGAAAGTATTGTCGTGCACGGTGCGCGGGTCACCGAGCGGGTGGCCGATCAGGTACAGCGGATCGTCGCGCTTCACGCGTGACAGTGACAGGCATTGCACCGGGTACAGATCGCCGGCGTGGTTGCCGTCCGGTGAGTCGACGCCAACCTCGAGTACGGCAAAGTCGTAGTTGCGACGTTGCGCGCTGGTCATCGGCAACTGGCCGACCACCGGCAGCGTTCGCGTCGGCAGCGTGCTGCCATCGATCAGCTCCTCATAATCGAAACGAACACGCAGGTCTTGCGCAATCGAGGATTCGACACAGTGGAAATTGGTCAGCACGAAATCACGTGCGATCAATACGCCGCTGCAGTGCACATCGTGACCCAATTCGAGTATCGCCAGCGAGCCGCGTGAATTTTCGAAGATGCGTCGATAGGTCTCGGGTGGATAGCGGTCGTCTCTATTCAAGCCGTAAAGCGCTTTGCCGGTGCGCTGCAGCTCCGTGTAATTCTCGATAATTTCGTGCTGCGTTTCGAGGTCGGCGTCACCCGCTGATCGATACGCATCGATCAGTGTGCCCTTGGTTACAACCAGCTGATCGCTGAACGCCCGCATATCCTCGTCGGTGGCATCCGCGTTAACCAGGCCGAGCGCGCGTTGGTCGAGTTGCTGGTAGGCATTGTCCACGCCGGTCAGGTCGCCCTTGGTCGGGAATTCGCTGTCCCGCCAACGCTTCACTGCTGTCAGCTGTTGCGCCTGCACGTTGACGGTCGCATTGTCCTCGTCCTCGAGTTCAATTTCGTATTCATAAGGAATGCGCTGGGCGTACTTCGAGAGTTGCGCGCTGTTCTCTACTGTGAGCGGCGTGTCCTGTGTCTGCACCACCAGCTCCCTGCCCCGCTGCTCGAGGCTCACTGACACCACCTCTTTGTCTTTTTCCTCGAGATCTTTCAGCACCTCTTCCGACGGCCGATCGATGCGCGTGTACTTCTGCTGCATCATCTGGGTCTCCGGCGCAGGTTGTGCCTGCAGATACGCTGGCAGTATCAGTAACAGCAGACTCGTTTTCGCGATGCGCATGACTCACTCCTCAAACAGCGTGGCGGAGACCTGCGCCAGGCCATTGCCGCTTTTTGCGTCGAGCAGGATGCTCCAAGCGCCGGCAACCGGATCCGCGAATTCACAGAAGCCGTACTGGCCGGTGCCATTCTGTGCGCAGTCGTTATCGGTCACGGAGACCGCCGCTCCGGATTTGACGTACAGATCGAAATTCCGGTTGTCCTGGTCGTGGCCGTTCATCGCGACGCGCAGGCGGCTAATGCCATCCGGCAGTGTCACAGTGTAGTTACGGAATCGGAGATTGGCGGTGAACTCTACCTCGGCTCGCAGGGTGCGCACCTTGTCGCTGCCCCACAGCGGCAGCGCATCGCTGACCGAAGCGTTGGTATCGCCGTTCGCAGTTTCGACGATCCATTCGACGAACTGCTGCACATCGACATCGTAACTGTGATCGCCGGCAAGGCAATCGGATTGCGAACCACCCGAGGTCACGCCGGCGAGCAAGAGCGGCGCATCGGCCGCGCGTTGTAAATACAAAGGTCCGCCCGAGTCCGCGTTGCAAGTATTGGAGTCCAGTCCTGCTGCGCCTACGGGATCGTCGAAGTTCCAGCACAGCAATGACGGCGGCCGCTGTGGTTCGCAGGGCGCAATCTGCACACTGCCGGCGCGTTTGATGCCGTAATCCTGCGCGAAACCTCCCGAGCGACCGTAACCGACGATGTCGCCGCGATTGCCGGAAGGCACAGGCAAAGTATTGAGTGGCGTGGGCGCAATGCCCTCGACGACGGCGGCCAGTTCAACCACTGCCAGGTCCGCGTGCGGAAAATCGTAGTCGGGGTGCATGGTCACGGCGTTCAGGGCGAAGATGCCGCCGTGCTGCAGATACACGTAGTAGGCCTCGGCGTCGGGATCGTCATCGACGCAATGCGCCGCGGTGAGAAAGGTTTGCGGCCCGATAAGCGTGCCGCTGCACCAGGAACCGGCGGATGCCGCCAGCGTGCCGCGGATCAGGGCACCGGCGGTCGGATAGGCGCCGGTGCTGACGCCGTTGACAATCTTGCCTTCGGTGCGCTCGCCGGCACGTTTGCCGGGAGGCAGGGTCCTTGCCTCGGCGGCGCTGATTTCGGCATCGAGCCCGAGCAGCACACGGCGCAACTCCAGTGCCCGCGCTTTTGCCGCGTCTATGGTCGCCTGTCGGTCCGTCTCGGCCGTGCTCATCATCTCGTCTGCGGTTACACAGCCAGAGACCAACAGCAGAAACATTATCCAGTTACGCACGGTACGTTCTCCCCAATCTCAAGAATCCGGGTCACCCCCTGCCGGGTAACTCCGCGGATGGTTGATCCAGATCGGCGCACTCCAGGCCCGATCCCCGTCACCTTGCGTGACGCGCACATAGAAAAATTCTGGCAGGCCGGAGGCCTCGTAGGCATCGAAATCGAGCTGTCCTTCGCCGGTGAAGGTGAACGACTCGGTAAGACCATCGGACGGCACCCACTTGACCAGGTTGGCGCGCTGCTGCGCCTGCACGTCGCCGTAAATCAGCTCCACCGTGTACTCGCTGTTGGCATCACTCGAGTCGGCAATGACCAGGCGCGGATTGAGCGCTGTGCCGGTATCGAGTGTCAGCACCTCGCCCATGCCGGCGCCGTTGATCTGGAAGTCGATGCGCAGGTCGCGGTCTTCGGAGGCAAAGGTGCGATTGGCACGCATCGCGTTCAGCAGCCCCTCGGTCGTAAGCGAACTCGCGAATACGCCCATGCGCGCCGGGGTCGCATCGCCCCAGGTCCGGAAGTGATTGTCGTGCCCGACCGACGGACTGAGGTGAAAGCCCTGGATAAGGTAGTAGTAATAGTCGTTTTCGTGATGGTCGTAATGAAAGCTGTCGTTCGCGCTTTCCGCAAACGCCGGACCGGTGAGGACTTCGAGCAGGACAATGAACTTGTCGGCTTCCGCAACCAGCGTCGCGAAATCCTCGCCGAAATCATCGAAGCCGTAATCGTTGAACATGTTGCCCTGCGTTGCCGAATTGCTGCCGCGGTAGAACAGGTCGAGCTGCACGTCGGGGTGGTTCATCTGCAACACCGGCGTTGCATCGCCGAAGCCACTGTAGAGGCCGCCGAAATCGCCATTGCCGACTGTGAGCAGCTCGTTCCAGCCGAGCACGTTGAGGTGATTGCCGCTGGAGATCGACGAGAATTCCTGGCCAACAATTGCGACGAAGTTCGCTGTCGTCGCCTGCGTGGCAGCGCTGACGAGTGATGGTGAGGTCACGGTCTCGGTCTGCTCGGTGCCGTTGGTCTTGAATTGCCGCACGAACGTGACGTCGCTGCCAGCGTTCATCAAATCGGGGTTGGTGGCGATCAATACTTTGTCACGCCTCTCGCCACTCGCACCCTGCTCGGCCTTGTCGTGGTTGTGTTCGGTCACGGCAAGGAAATCGAGCCCGAGGGACGCGGCGCGCGCGAAGGCTTCGGCGGGAGTGCCGGAACCGTCCGAATACCAGGTGTGCGCGTGCAGCAGGCCGTAGCGCACCGGTAAAGTTACGGTGTGCGGAAAGTCGCGGCGCAATCGCGTCCGGCCGCGTGCATCGGCGCCGTCCCGGTTCAGCATGCGCGGGTACTGCGGATGCGGATGTTCGCTGTCATCGACGCTGCGCGGTACGGCCAGGCGAGGCCCTCTCAGGCGCAGTTCGCTTGAGTCGCGCGCGGGTACATTTGTTGCGGCCGCGGATACGGGTTCGCCGGTACTCGAACGGTCGCTGCCCGACGTTTGGCCACCACCGTCCGGCGCCGGATCCGAGCAAGCGGCCAGCGCGAGCGAGCCGGCGAGCGCTGCGACTGCCACCGCCCGTGCCAGGTCAAGCCTAGTTCCAATTGCCATCATCGCCCGACTTTTCTTGTAGTTTAGTTGGCAGAGCGCCCAGCCTCGCCAGGTTTGTGCCGCTCTTATTCGCTCTCGACGACCGGCGGAGTCCCATTGCCCTCGCCTTCCATGACTTCCGGCGCCGCACGCATTGCCGGCTTCGGGGGCAACTGCGGCTTGTCCATGCTGGCCGTGGCGAGGGGCGGCGCAGCATCGCGCCCCGTAACAATCTTCGGTGCCTCCTTGGCACCGGTGACTATTCCGGCCGGTTCAAACTCTTGGCCCTCCGCCCGGCTCGTGTACTTCAACATGCCTTCCTCGGCAATCAGCTTGTTATCGTTGAGCGCCGTCTCGACAACGTCGGAAACCGATTGCAGAAAGCCCTGGTTCGCTTTCGATGTGGAAGGCTGCTGCAGGCGCTGCAATGCATCCCTCGCCGCCGGCCGTCCGGACAAACCGAGGCCAAGAATCGCCATTGTGCTCAATTGCACGTCACGGTCCTTGTCGTTCATATAGGGGCTCGACCAGCCGACTTTGCGGCCTGCCCAGACCTCCGGGTTCGTGCTCTCGATCAGGAAAGACAGTGCTTCTTTGCTGTCGCTCTTGTTCGCGAGATAGCCGAGTGCAAGAAGCACGCTGGATCGCGCCGCATACTCTGTCTGCGTGGCTTTGCCGTTGCCCTGCATCAGAAAATCGAGTAACGGCTTTACGGCTGACTCATCGCCAATCATTCCGAGTGTGACAACGATGTTCGGCCAGTACTGCTCCGACTCCCTGTTTGCCAGCATGCGAAGCAAGTCCGGCGTTACTTTGGCGTCGTATCGGGACGCAACTTTGTATGGCACGCCGTGTATGTAGATCGGCCGGACGAACTCCTGGATGCTCGGCAACGCGGCTTGTGTTTGTGCTATCGCGACGTGTCCGGCCCCGATGCTGAACACGCTCATGATAATCGCACCCCAGATTACGGAATTTGAATGACGCATGGCTTTTCACCTGCTCGAAAGATGGACGTTACATTTACCCACCGAAGTCTCGCACTACCGGTAGGAATTACATTCCGCCTGGCTCACCCGGCGGTTGTTATTGGCAATTGTGCCGTTCATGACGAAATTGGCTGTCGCGTAGTCGCCGACGATGCCGCGGTTATGTCCGTGCTCGTGTGCCCACAGTATCCCCTCTGTAATCGTGCCCTGCGAGAAGCGAACGACCGCAAAGGAAGTACCGGGGATCGGCGCACAACCAATGACGTTTGCCGCAATAACACCACACCAGTTGATCTGGTTGACCACCTTTACATTGCCGGCCAGCCCGATGACCTGGTTGAAGTTGGCCTGGCTGTTGATGATGCCATTGCCGTCGGCAAACGCCGTCACCGCTCCGTTACGCGTAAACCTCACATCGCAGGCCACATCGCCGGCGCCGTCGTTTTGCCACAGCACGCGGGTAGCATCTGTAACTATGACCTCGGTCTGCGCATCCGTGATCGCCGCCGTATTGAAGCGCCGCACTTGCAGCGGACGAGTGGGTGCGATTGCACGAACATGCGTTAGATCGGTTCGATTGTCGCCATTGATGTCGGCGGCACGCCACAGTCCCGAGCTTATCGTATAGCCGGTCCACGGACGGAACGTGTTGACATTGAACGTGCCGTTTCCGTTCGAGAACCACGGATGAACGTAGTCGGAGTTGCGAACCGCATGCACGATATCCGCGCGGCCATCGGCATTGTAGTCGCCGACCAGCCATGTGCCATTGGGAATGGCGTAACCGTTCCACGGCCTGAAAGTCGTAACGTTGTAGGCACCGGTTCCTTGTGAGAACCAGGTATGCACGTAATCGGTATTCTGCACGGCATGCAGGATGTCGTCGCGGCTGTCATTGTTGAAGTCGCCGACAATCCACAGGCCGTTAGGAATAGCGTAGCCGTTCCACGGCCTGAAGGTCGTTACGTTGTAGGTTCCGTCGCCTCGCGACAACCACGTATGCACATAATCCGTGTTCTGCACGGCGTGCAGTATGTCAGTACGACCGTCGTTGTTGAAATCACCCGCCCGCCACACACCGTTCGGAATAGCGTAGCCGTTCCATGGCCTGAAGGTCGTCACGTTGTAAGTGCCATTACCCTGCGAGAACCAGGTGTGCACGTAATCGCTGTTTCGCACAGCGTGGAATATGTCGGCCCGGCCGTCATTGTTGTAATCGTCGACAAGCCAGACGCCGTTCGGAATCGCATAGCCATTCCAGGGGCGAAAGGTGGTGACATTGAACGTGCCGTTGCCGTTTGACAGCCACGTATGCACGTAGTCAGTGTTGTTCACCGCGTGGAGAATGTCCGTCCGTCGGTCGCCGTTGAAATCGGCAGTGAACCATTGACCGTTCGGAATGGCATAGCCTGGCCATGGGCGAAAGGTGCCGACGTTGAACGTACCGTCGCCTGCCGACGTCCACACGTGCACGTAGTCGGAGTTGCGAACGGCGTGCACGAAGTCGGCACGGCCATCGCCATTGAAGTCACCGTCCAGCCAAAGCCCGTTCGGATACCAGTAACCGCTCCAGGGGCTTGAACCGAGCACGTTGAAAGTGCCATCGCCCTGCGACCGCCATGTCGCCGCCAGCCCTGGTCCGTTCTGGGCGTGAACGTCTAGGCAAATCAATAAGGTGACAAGCGAATAGACAAAAGAACTTCGAATAAAATGAGAAATGCGCATGGTTGGCCCCTCATCAGCAATGCCGTTGCCGGCTTTCCGCGAAACTGGATGCTTGCGGCGTAGGTTGCGCCTACCTACCAAGCATAGTCCGGATTGACCATTTTCGCCACGCGGTGCCGTTCCGCAGCAGGCAGACAAGCGGAAGCGCACAGATTCGGGGGTTCCAGCACATAATGGACCAGGCGCTCAAGAGTCGAGATTTACACTGCGTTTGGCTTCGACCGGATGCGGGATAGCACAAGGAAGGCAGTAGTTCGGCAAACCGGGAGGGGGCGTTCGTCCCCTCCACTTATTCTTTGTGCACGAGGATTTCGTGCTGTTGTAGGAGCCTGCATTGCAGGCGACTCGTATCTGGCCATGCGTCTTGCGCCAATACTCGTTGAGAATCATGCCATTGTGCCATCGATGCCCGACTCGGCAGCTGATCTGACCCATGGGGTTCATTGGGTTACAGCTGACCCAGACGATTGTCCCGATCGGCACGTTCGAGGAAAGGGTCCGGAAACTGCCTGGGAGACGAAAGATGAACGACAAACTTTTCAACGAACTCGATGCCAACCTGAAAGAGGCAGTAAGAGTTGCCAGGGGCACGAAGGCGCCGAAGTCCGTCTATGTCGTTTTGAAACCGGCAGAAATCAGGGCCATTCGCAACAGCGTTGGCATGTCGCAGTCCGTGTTTGCAAGCACGTTCCGCCTGAGCCTGGATACGCTCAAAGGATGGGAACAAGGCAAGCGAAAGCCTGACGCAGCTGCGGCGAATTTCCTGCGCATGATCAAGGCGAACCCCGAATTCGTCCAACGAACGCTGGCTGCCTGACTTGCACAACAGAGCGTGCGGTATACCTAAGGCGGTTCGATCGTCATCGATCCCGAAGTAGCGCCTCACAGGTACGTCAAATCGCCGGACGCGGCGATGTCGCTCCGTGATGTCGTATCGGATAGTTCCCCTTGCCCGCCGGGATAACAAGCCACCGGGTTAATGCGATATGCGTGCCTATTGCCGCGAGGAGCGCCGGAATCGACGCGCCGACGTATGGAAACACTGGCCCAAACGCCAGATTTACTGGATTGAGAATCAGAACGTACACCAACGACCCAACGATGAGCGCCAGCAATGCTGCGTAGTTAATGCCGCGCCAGTACCCATACGGCGCATTTTCTTCGATATCGTAAAGCGAGGAAAGACTGATACGCCGGCGGCGCAGCAACAGGTAATCCGCCAACGTTACGCCAATGGCCGCGACGACCACGGCCTGTGTGCACGCGACGAACACGAAGAACCGGTCATACAGCACGGTTTCCGTAAAGAACACGCAGAGGCCGCAAAAGCCGAGGAAGACCGCGGCCGTCCTGGCCCAACCGAACTGCTGCACGCGTGGCCCCAGGTGTTGCGCAAACGTCTGAACGAT
>JAOUGX010000113.1 GCA_029865385.1 Gammaproteobacteria bacterium | reverse complement strand
CTGCATGCCGAGATCCCTGCCGGTTTGCAGCTGCGCCGGAATTTGGTGGGTCTGGTCCGATGTAATCAGTTTCGAGATTGCACGGTTGTTGACGAGAATTTCCATGACCGCCCGGCGCCCCCGCCCGTCCGGCGTTTTTACCAGCACTTGCGTGACCACAGCTTTCAGGCTCTGTGACAGGAAGCTTTTGGTTTGTTCACGCAGCTCTCCCGGCAGGGCGTCGATGATTCGGTCGATGGTTTTCACCGCACTGGTCGTATGCAGCGTGCCCAGCACCAGATGACCGGTCTCCGCGGCGGTCATCGCCATGGAAATGGTTTCTGCGTCGCGAAGCTCGCCGACCAGGATGACATCCGGGTCTTCTCGCATGGCGGAGCGCACGCCGTCTGCAAAGCTTCGCAGGTGGGTGCCGAGTTCACGTTGTATGACCTGCGAGTTCTTGCTCGGGTGCACGAATTCGATCGGGTCCTCGAGGCTGATGATGTTCAGGTGTCGTGTTTTGTTGAGATGATCGATCATCGCCGCCAGCGTGGTCGATTTGCCGGTTCCCGTGGACCCCGTTACCAGTACCATGCCCTGGTGGTAGTCGCAGAAGTCACGAAGGATTTTCGGTACGTTGAGTTTTTCGAGAGTCGGCACTTCGTTCGGAATGTAGCGAAAGACCGCGCCGACGCCGGTGTCCTTGCGAAACAGGTTGACGCGAAAGCGGCCGCGATCTTCGCTGACGTAGGAGAAGTCCAGATCCCGGCCTGAGCCGAAATGCTCGCGTTGCGAGTCGCTGAGAATCTCCAGAACGTATCCTTCAAGTTCGGTATCCGACAGATCGCGGAACTTGATCGGCATAAGGTCACCGTTCATACGCAACATCGGCGGCACGCCGACGGCCAGGTGGACATCGGAACAGCCCTGGGCCAGTCCCAGCTTCAGGAACGAGTCGATACGTGGCATATGAGGATTACTACAATAGCCTATAAATCATACATTTGCGCGTATCCTAGGCTGAATCGCGCCGGCGTGCCAGTGCGGCACCGCACATTTTTGGAAGCTGTCTCATGGATTTCCGCGAATCGCCACGCGGAACAGGGGGTGATTTCTACAGGGTAATGGCGTTCAGCGCGTCGCTGAGTTCATCCATCGACTTGAAGCGCTTGGTTTTGTCCACCGACATCGATTTGGCGATGACGGCGGCGTAGGCATCCGGAATTTTCGGATTGAGCTCCTGGCAGGCCTTGGCCTTACCCTGGACATGCTGGTACATGACAGACATGTGGTCGCCACGGCTGTAGGGCGGTACGCCAGTGACCATTTCGTACATGATGACGCCGACGCTGTAGATATCGGCGGTTTCATCGACCTTCTTGCCGAGAATCTGCTCGGGCGCCATGTATTTCGGTGAACCGATGACGTAGCCGGTCTTGGTCAGTTGCGTGTCGCCGCTGCTTGCGGCTGCCGCCACGCCGAAGTCCACGATTTTCAGCAGGCCCTCATCGTTGACCAGGATATTGGCGGGCTTCAGGTCCCGGTGAATGACGCCTGCCTGATGAGCGATGGACATGCCGGTTGCGATGTCATTGGAGAAGCGCAACGCCTTTTCAAATGACATCGGCTTGCCGTCGGGGATTTCACCACTGAGCGTATGTGACGGAAAGTACTCCATTGAAATCGCGTAACTGCCTTGCAGATACAAAAAGTCGTAAATTCGAATGACGTTCTTGTGCGTAATCATGCGCGAGTAGCGGAGCTCGTGCACAAATCGCTTCATCATTTCCTCGTCAGATGAAACGTTCGGATTCAGGAACTTGAGGATCAGACGCTCATGCACAATCTGGTCCTGCATCAGCAACACGGTTCCGAACGCGCCCTTGCCGATTTTCTCGATGTACTTGTAACGGCCCTCGATGACATCGCCGGGATTGAGTTTCGAGATATCGAGAACCTTCTGCTCCATTGCCGGCGCTGACGGAGCCGTTGCACCTTGTGTCTCATCCAGCGGCTGAACATGCGACCGGGCCTGTGCGTCCAGCAGCTTCTCCAGGTCCTCGTCGTCGAGGAGCAGTGTCTTGGTCGGTTCCGCCATCTTTTCCGCGCGTACGTTTTCAGCAAGCACGGTCGCGGAGAATTTCGCATCGATTTCCTTGATAGCTTTGTCGGCACTGTTGATGATCGTCTTGTCGTCGGTCTCCTTGATCTTGCGCAACACGTTCCGCACGGTTTCTGCGCGTTTTTCGTCTGCAAGATGAGAGATCGCCCGAATTGCCTCGACCTGCAGGTCGCGCTCCGGTCTCTGCAGCATCGGCACGATCTTCGAGATGATGTCCGCGTCACCGATTTTGCCAAGAGCACGCACAACGATGGCGTCCGTTTTGGCATTGGTGCCGAGCATGGCGACCAGTTTCGGCACGGCCTTTTTGCTGCCGATCTGGGCCAGCGCATCGACTGCGCGTTCGCGAACCCACCAGTCGGAATCATCGGTGGCCCGGATAAGGGTATCGACAGCCGATTCGTCTTTGGTGGCATTCAGAATTTCGATGGCAGTTCGCCGGATGTCCTCGTCCTTGTCCTTGATCAGCTCGAGTACCGAACCGATGACTTTTGGTCCGCCAATCTCGGCCAGCGCGTCGCCGGCGCGGGCGCGGACCCACCAGTCATCGTCCTTGATCGCCGCCAGCAGGTCCTTGACGGAATTGGTGTCGCCAATCTCATTCAGGACTTCGACAGCCGAACGCCGGGTGTACTCGGATTCGTCTTTCAGCGCTTCAACGAGGTACTTGATCGTTTCCGGATGATTGATCTGAACAATGACATCGACCGCTTTGTTCTGCACATCGAGGTCTGGATCGTGGAGCAGTTTGGCGACTTTTTCGATTCTCACGGCATTGCCGCGCGTGGATAGTGCGGTGAGCGCGGCGGAGCGCACCATCTTGTTCGGATCGCTCAGTTGCATCTCGAATGCATGGCCAATTTCGCGAGCCTTGAATTTCGACAATAATCTGATCAGGTGAATCTTGATCGCCGGGTCTTTTCCGCCCATGCGCGCGATCAGGTCCGGCACCATTTCTTCGGTGAGTACGTCGTCGATGATGGCGAACAGCGCTGCTTTTTCCTTGGGTTCGAGCTCGTAAGCTCGGCGCAGCAGTTCGTGGACGCTAAGGTCGCGTTTGTGGACCTTCAGCACCTCGATCAAAGCCGGCTTCGATACTTCCTTGTCGTCGAAGAATTCGAGCAGAGCATTGGCGTTGTAATTGTGGCTGCTGGAGAGCGCCCAGGCAGTACCGGCCACGACCCGTTCGCCGCCGTCGGCAAGCCCTTCTTTATAGTAGTCGAGGGTTTTGTCGCTGACCTGGCTTGCCAGGATGTCCACGAAAAGCATCGTGTGGCTCTTGTCGCTCATTGCGAGCGCCTCGATCACGTTCGGAATGACTTTCGGCCCGAGTTTCTTCAGGCGTTCGGTGAGTTTTTGCGCGGATTTCGACGACGTGTCCGTCTGGCTCATCAGCTGGCTCAGCAGCTGATCTGCACGAAATCCGGCCAGAAGGCTCATCAGTGGGTTCTCCCGGTTCGCTCGGCCGGGATCGGGGCAGTCGAATTAAGTCGCAATGCGGCGCCGAGGCTGCCGGTTCGCGGCTGCACTGCGCGCAGTTGACTGAATTGACCAAGCTCAGAAGCTTTCAAAACCAATTTCGCTCTTGCCCAAGCGGACTCGGGCAAGAATTCCGGCACCTGCGTCAGGCGTCCAGTTCTTCTCCGCAGTCGCTTCCTCAAATGACTCGTGCCGCATTATGCCACATCACATGCACCACAACTGTGAACCCGGAACCATGCAGCGTCCGCAAGTTCCTAATTGCAAGTCCTTTTTCTCTGTGGTGCCGTTTCCATTTCACGGCGCGGGGGCATTAATTTCGGCTTGCCTCCGCTACAATGTCGCCCGCGACCTCAGGTCGCCGATCCACCATCAAAATTTAACCTAATGCAAGCCCGCGAAGTGTGACTTTGTCAACAGATTCTGATTTGAAACAAGCCCTTGAGGCCGTCGTCGTGCCCGGATTCCAGCATTCGCTGGGTCGGCTCGGACGCTTGCGCCAGCTGCCGCCCGAAGGCGACGTTCTGCGTTTTGACGCGGAGCTCGGCGTGCCTGTCGGCGGCGTGCGGGATGAACTTCACCGGGAATTGCAGCGTGTGGCCGAAAGCCTTGGCGGTGGCGCCGCGGTTGAGATCAAAGTCGGCCAGAAAATCACGTCGCATGGCGTGCAACGAAACCTGAAGCCATTGACAGAAGTGCGGAACGTCATCGCAATTGCCTCGGGAAAAGGCGGTGTCGGCAAATCGACCACGGCGGTCAATCTGGCACTTGCCCTTGCGGCGGACGGTGCCGCCGTGGGAATCCTCGATGCCGATATATACGGGCCAAGCCAGCCCCTGATGCTGGGGCTGACGGGTCAGCGTCCTTCCAGCGAGGATGGCAAAACCATGAACCCCTTGCTTGCTCACGGCTTGCAGGTGATGTCGATAGGCTTTCTGATCGATCCGGACCAGCCCATGGTCTGGCGCGGGCCCATGGTGACTTCCGCGCTGAACCAGTTATTGCACCAGACTCGCTGGCAGGACCTGGACTACCTGATCGTTGACATGCCGCCGGGCACCGGCGACATCCAGCTGACGCTGTCGCAACAGGTGCCGGTCAGCGGCGCGGTGATAGTCACCACCCCGCAAGATATCGCCCTGCTCGACGCGCAGAAAGGGCTGCAGATGTTCCGCAAGGTCTCGGTTTCGGTTCTCGGTATCGTGGAAAACATGAGCAGTCACGTGTGCAGCAATTGCGGCTATGAGGAAGCACTGTTTGGCAGCGGTGGTGGCCAGCGGATGGCGGAAAAATACGGTGTCGCCTTGCTCGGCCAGCTGCCGCTAGACCTCAGCATTCGTGAACAGACTGACAGTGGCACACCCACTGTCGTTGCCGCGCCGGAGTCGCCGCAGGCCATTGCCTACCGCAATGTGGCGCGAAACATGGCAGCCGCACTCGCCTTGCAGGGCAAGGATTACAGTCGCCGTTTCCCCAATATCGTCGTTGAAGAAAGCTGATGAGCATTAAATCCGATCGCTGGATCCGCGAGATGGCGGCAACGCATGGCATGATCGAACCGTTCGAACCGGGACAGGTCCGGGATTTGAACGGCCAGCCCATAGTCTCCTACGGCACATCGAGTTACGGCTACGACGTACGCTGCTCGCGCGAATTCAAGGTCTTTACCAATATCGAGTCTGCCATTGTCGATCCGAAAGCGTTTTCGCAATCCAGCTTCGTCGACAAGGTCAGCGACGTCTGCATCATCCCGCCGAATTCGTTCGCGCTGGCGCGCACTGTCGAGTACTTCCGCATTCCTCGCAATGTGTTGACGATCTGCCTGGGAAAATCGACGTACGCACGCTGTGGCATCATTGTTAATGTCACGCCACTGGAACCCGAGTGGGAGGGGCACGTCACGCTGGAATTTTCCAACACGACGCCGCTCCCCGCGAAAATTTATGCCAATGAGGGTGTGGCCCAGATGCTATTCCTGGAGTCGGACGAAGAATGCGAAACGTCCTACAAGGACCGTGGCGGCAAGTACCAGTTTCAGCGCGGTGTCACGTTGCCGAAAGCGTAGGGAATTCCCCGAGCTGCAGCGGTTCGTCCAGTTTCCTGTTATCAAGAAAAGCGTCGCCGTCTCGGCAGGTCAGCCTGCCACTTGCAATAAGCCGAACGGCTTCGGGATAGATTTCGTGTTCAACGGCGAGCACACGTCGTGCGAGGCTTTCTGCGTCATCGTCTTGCGCAACGGGAACGCGTCCCTGAATGATGCGCGGACCGCCGTCCAGTTTCTCCGTAACGTAATGCACGGTGCTGCCGTGCCAGGCGTCGCCAGCCTCGATAGCCCGGCGGTGCGTGTCCAGCCCGGGGTAGAGGGGCAATAGCGACGGATGTATGTTCAGTAATCTGCCGGCATATTTCGCGACGAAACCCGGTGTCAGTATGCGCATGAATCCGGCGAGAAGAATCAGATCGGCTTGCACGGTGTCGAGCTGCGCGGAAATCGCCTCGTCAAAGGAAGCGCGGTCGGGAAAGCTCGCGTGCGGAACGCATTTCGCAGGAATGCCGGCGGTTCTTGCACGTACCAGCCCGTAAGCCTGCGCGTTGTTGCTGAGAACCAGCACCGGTTCGATATCCAGCGTGCCGCGGCTGTGCGCGTCAATAATTGCCTGAAGATTGGTGCCGCCGCCCGAAACCAGAACGGCCACGCGTAGCGCTGCGTCGACGGGGTTCAAACGTACTCTACGCCGCCTGCACCGCTGGCGATACGGCCCAGAATCCAGGCGTTTTCGCCGAGCGAGCCGAGTTTGCTTATGGCAGTTTTCGCCTGCGCCTTGTCGACGATGACGATCATGCCGACACCACAATTGAACGTGCGCAGCATTTCCGCCTGTTCGATACCGCCGGTTCGGGCGAGCCAGTCGAAAACTGCACCGCGTTGCCAGCTTCCGAGCTCGATTTGTGCGCATTTCTCACCGTGCAGGATGCGAGGCACATTTTCTGTGAGGCCGCCGCCGGTTATGTGTGCAAGGCCTTTAACAGTTACTTCCTGCATCAGCGCCAGAATCGATTGGACGTAGATGCGAGTCGGGGTAAGCAATTGCCTGGCGGCAGGAATTCCCGCTATCAATGCGCCGGGCTCGCGTTCCAGAACCCTGCGTATCAGGGAATATCCGTTGGAATGGGCCCCGCTGGAGCCGATGCCGATGATGACGTCGTCATTTTCAATCGAGCTGCCGTCGATCAATGCCTCGCGTTCGACGACGCCGACACAGAACCCGGCGAGATCGTATTCACCCGCAGGATACATATCCGGCATTTCGGCCGTTTCACCACCGATAAGGGCGGCGCCGGCCTGCCGGCAGCCATCCGCGATTCCGCCGACAACCTGTGTTGCAACTTCAATATCCAGTTTTCCGCAGGCGAAGTAATCGAGGAAAAACAGGGGTTCCGCACCTTGCACCAGAACGTCGTTGACACACATCGCCACCAGGTCGATTCCGATCGTGTCGTGAATACCGAGGTTTTGAGCGAGCTTCAGCTTGGTGCCGACGCCGTCGGTACCGGATACCAGGACCGGCTCCCGATATTTGCCCGGAGGCAACGCAAACAGACCGCCGAATCCGCCGAGGCCAGCGAGGACCTCGCTGCGACGGGTCGCCGCCACCAGCGGCTTGATTCGCTCGACGAGATTGTCTCCGGCGTCGATGTCGACACCGGCGTCGCGGTAGGTGAGGGGTTTCGTCATGGTTCTCTCAAGCAAGTTGCCCGCTGCACGCACGGGCGAATGTCAATATGAATGAATGGGTGGCAATTCCTGTGAGGGCGATATAATAAAGGCTAGCCAGCCTGCGTAACACCGTCTTTTTCCCGGCAATTGCCGGGCACAATCGAGCGCATTGATGCAATACAGGACTAACAGGGGATCCGTCACAGCGGTTTTGCAGGTGTTCTTGCTGCTTTTCGGCTGCGTATTGGTGATGCCCGTCGTGCACTCCATAGAGGTTGCCGAGCTGTATACCGCGCAAGTGCCACTCGACCCCGAGAATCCGGAGGGGCGTGACGAGGCTTACAGGGCGGCACTCAACCAGGTCCTGGTACGTATCACCGGTGCGATCGACGCCGCCGAGTCTCCCCTGTTTGCCGAATTGTTTCCCAACGCGGCGCGTTACGTCCTGCAGTACCGGCCGGGTGAGGACAACACCTTATGGGTTTCTCTGGACGGTGCGGCAATCGAGAGCGTCCTGCGGCGGGCTGGCCAGACTGTCTGGGGAATCGACCGGCCGCTGACATTGGTCTGGCTGGCCGTGGACTGGGGGCAGGGTGAGCGCGAAATCGTCGCTGCCGACGACATGAATCGGAGTCCCGGCATGCAGCGTTCCATAGACAGGAATCGCCTGTTGCGGGAACGCCTGCAGGAGGCGGCGCGATTGCGCGGTCTGCCCATCGCTTTTCCGCTGCTGGACACCGAAGACCTGGAGAACATCGGCTTCAGCGATATCTGGGGTGGCTTCGACGAGCGGTTATTGAAAGCTTCCGAACGCTACGGCGCGGCGGCCATACTGATCGGCCGGGTTCGCCCATCCGCGGCGCAACCGTATCGCTGGACTTTCTATTTTGGCCCCGGCGTTAGCGAATTTTCCGAAGAACCGGCGACTGTTATTAATCAGGTGGCCGATGCGGTGGCCGCGGAGTTTGCTTTCGCCGGCAACGTGCCGCTCGAAACCGTTGCGTTGACAATCAGTGGTGTGGATTCGCTGCACGCGTACGGTGCCGTCCACCGAATTATGGACGGCCTCAATCCGGTCGAGAGCTTCAAAGTCGAATCTGTATCCGGAAACCGAATTCGCTATATCGTGCAGGTATACGGAGGGGCTGACAGGCTCGAAAGGGCTCTGCGTTTGACTCGTTCTCTCGAGGCCGATAGCGGCTTCGGCCGTGGCATCGAAGCGGGCAATTTCCCACAATTCGACTCTCTGGAATTCGCCTATCGCCCTTAGGGTGAATGGGCCAGAAAGATTATGAACCTGCGCTGGTTGCCAAATGCAATTTCAATTCTGCGCATCGTACTGATTGCGCCGATCCTCTATTTTATCGTCGGGGAACGATACGATCTTGCGCTGATACTGTTTTTCGTCGCCGGCTTTTCCGACGGACTGGATGGCTACCTTGCGAAAACATTCAATTGGCACACGCGCCTCGGCGCATTGCTGGACCCGGTTGCCGATAAGCTACTGGTTGCCGGTTCATTCGTTACGCTCGCCGTAACCGGTCTCCTTCCGGCCTGGCTCGCAACGCTGGTCGTATCCCGGGACGTCGTTATCATCGGCGGCGCTACTGCCTATAATTTCCTGATCAAACCGGTCGAAGGCGAGCCGACGAAGATCAGCAAACTGAATACCTTTCTCGAGCTTTTTCTGGTGCTGTTCGTATTGAGCCGGGCAGGTTACGGTTGGCCAAACCGCGCAACGATAATCGTGTTCGGCGCGGGTGTCTTTGTAACGGTGGTAGTGAGCGGCGTGGACTATGTCTGGTCCTGGTCGAAACGCGCCCGATTCGGAAACGACAGACAGGAACGGGATTCATGAATAGCAACTTGCGTACCAGCTGGCTTGTCGCGATCGGTTTAACAGGATGGTTGCTGTATTTACTGGCACCGGTATTGACGCCTTTCGTTGCAGCCGCATTGCTTGCATATATCGGCGATCCCTTGGCCGATCGCTTGCAGCGACTGAAGATGCCGCGCACCATTGCTGTCGTCTGCGTGTTCCTGCTGACGTTCCTGTTCATGGGCTTTCTCGTCATGCTGGTATTGCCGCTGGTTCGCACCCAGGTAGCCGCACTGCTGAATGCACTGCCGGATATCGTTGCCCAGGTCGAAAAAGTGTGGCTTCCGCGGGTCGCCAATTTCATGGGAGGCGTTCCGGGAGACGATGTGGGGCTGGCGGCGTTTCTCGACAAGTACGGTGACATGGCCGGCAGCTGGGGAACGACGATCCTGCTTTCGGTCGGCAAATCCGGCGGTGCACTGGCTGCCGCCGTCATCAGCCTGTTCCTGATCCCGATCATTACGTTCTACATGTTGCGAGACTGGGATTTCATAACCAGCCGGCTTGCGGCACTTGTACCTTCCGGACAACGCGAAACGGTGTTCAGGCTGGCCCGGGAGACGGACGAAGTGCTCGGTGCATTCCTTCGCGGCCAGATTCTCGTAATGCTGGCACTCAGCGTTATCTATTCAGCGGGCCTCGGTCTCGTCGGACTGAAATTTGCCGTTGCGATTGGTGTTGTATCGGGATTGATAAGTTTTGTGCCTTACCTGGGGTTTGTATTCGGTATTCTGCTTGCCGGCATGACGGTGGTGCTGGAACCCGATCCGCTGTTGCATCTCGGCGGTGTCATCGCCGTTTTTACAATAGCCCAGGTAATCGAAGGATCCATCCTGACTCCCAAACTGGTGGGCGACCGCATCGGATTGCATCCGGTGATCGTCATTTTCGCAATCGCTGCCGGTGGTCAGCTGTTCGGCTTCTTCGGTATTCTTCTGGCGCTGCCCGCGGCTGCCGTACTTTCTGTGCTGGTCAGATTTGCCTATGACAACTATCTCGCCGAGCATCCCGTCGAAGCAGCCGAACTCGAGGCGAAGGAAACGCCGCCTTGACCCAGCTGGCTTTACCGCTGCAGCTGCAGGATCACGCGGTTTTTGAAAGTTTTTGGCCGGCGCAAAATCAGCCGCTGGTTGCCTATCTGCTGGAACTCGCGGAAGGCGCACAGGACCGGGGCTGCTGGATCCGCGGCAAAGAAGCGACGGGGAAAAGTCACCTGTTGCAAGCGGTTTGTGCACGGCTCGGTGATCGGTCTATTTACGTGCCGCTCGCCGACCTGTCGCAGCTCGGGCCCGGAATTCTCGACGGACTGGCGAGCCGGCATTGCGTCTGTCTCGACGATTTCCACGAAGTTGCCGGTGATGAAAAGTGGGAGCTTGCTTTGTTC
>JAOUGX010000112.1 GCA_029865385.1 Gammaproteobacteria bacterium | reverse complement strand
GCGACTACATCGTGCCGAGTCGCACGCATCCCGGAAAGTTCTTCGCGTTGCCGCAGTCGCCGCAGATATTCAAGCAGCTGTTGATGATGTCGGGCCTGGATCGTTACTACCAGATCGTTCGTTGTTTCCGCGACGAGGATCTTCGAGCCGATCGCCAGCCTGAATTTACACAGCTCGATATCGAGATGAGCTTTGTCGACGAGAAGTCGGTCACGGAAACGATGGAAGGCATGGTTCGTTCCCTGTTCCGCGATGTCATGCACGCCGAGCTGCCGGATCCTTTCCCCCGCATGACCTATGCCGAAGCGATGCAGCGCTATGGTTCCGACAAGCCGGACCTGCGCATCCCGCTCGAGCTCGTCGAGGTCGCGGACCTGATGGAAGGCGTCGAATTCAAGGTCTTCGCCGGGCCTGCCAAGGATCCGGAGGGTCGCGTTGCGGCGCTTCGCCTGCCCGGCGGTGGCGAACTGAGCCGCAAGGAGATCGACGACTACACGGCGTTCGTCGGCCGTTACGGAGCGAAGGGACTGGCCTACATCAAGGTCAACGACGCAGCGACAGGTCGCGATGGCTTGCAGTCGCCGATTCTCAAGTTCCTGCCCGATGCGGCGGTCAGCGGCATCATGCAGAGAACGGCCGCCGAAAATGGTGACCTGATCTTCTTCGGTGCAGACAAGGCGCGAGTGGTCAATGATGCACTCGGTGCGTTGCGCGTGAAGCTGGGAATCGATCGCGGCATGGTCGGCAAGCAATGGGCGCCTTTGTGGGTGGTAGATTTCCCGATGTTCGAAAAGGACCAGCACAGTGGTCGCTGGACCTCATTGCACCATCCGTTCACATCGCCGAACACGGACGATGCGGATGTGGTCCGGGCAAATCCCGGCACCGTCTTGTCGCGCGCCTACGACATGGTGCTGAACGGATCGGAAATCGGCGGTGGCTCGATTCGAATCCATGACCGGGCAATGCAGTCGGCTGTGTTCGATCTGCTCTCGATCAGCAAGGAAGAAGCCGAGGAAAAATTCGGCTTTCTGTTGCGTGCACTGACTTTCGGTTGTCCGCCGCACGGCGGTATCGCTTTCGGCCTGGATCGCATGGTCATGCTGATGGCCGGCGCCGAGAGCATTCGCGACGTCATTGCATTCCCGAAAACCCAATCGGCGCACTGCCCTTTGACCAATGCACCGGGCGAAGTGTCAGCGGACCAGCTCAAGGAAGCGGGCATCCGCGTTCGTACACCGCGCGCTGAATAATTCCGGATTCACGATGAACCGGCCGACATTTCGCAGACCGGTTTCAGTCCTGATCGTCGTTTACACCGATGCCGGCGAAGTACTGTTGCTGCGCCGTTCAAAGCCCTTCGACTTCTGGCAGTCCGTGACCGGCAGTCTTGACGCCGGTGAGAAGCATGCGCAAGCTGCGGCGCGCGAGCTTCGGGAGGAAACCGGTTTGTCGAATGAAGGCGAGTTGCGTTACAGCGGCGTCAGCCGTCAATTCGTCATCGATCCCCGATGGCGGCACAAATATCAGCCCGGCATTGTCGAAAACGTCGAGTTCGAGTGGCGTTACCGCTTGCCGGGATCCGTGCCGATTCGCGTTCAAGGCAACGAGCATTCCAAATTCGGCTGGTTTTCCATCGACGACGCTATCGACAAAGTCTGGTCGTGGACCAACCGCGAAGCCTTGCGGCAGCTTCGACTGGAGCTCGCATCGTGAGTGCCGTCATTTACGTACACGGCATGTGGATGCCCGGGGTCGAGATGGTGTTCCTGAAACATCATCTGCTGAAACACCACGGCTTCGACGGTCGCCTGTTCAGCTATCCGTCGGTGCGTGGCACGCTCGATGAGAATGCGGCTCTCCTCGATGAGTACGTCCGCGAGCACGCTGACGGTGAGCTGCTGCATCTGGTTGGCCACAGCCTGGGCGGCGTGCTGCTGCTGCGCATGCTGGCCCTGAATCCGGAAGCGCCAGTGCATCGTGCCGTATGCATCGGTTCGCCGTTGAGCGGTTCGCGTGCCGCCATCGACCTGAGCCGGCATGGCTGGGGCAAAACCATTCTCGGCAAGACCGTTGCGGGCGGAGTCGTCGGCGAGCCTGCCAGCGAATGGTCCGCAAACGTCACGGCGCGGTACGAGGTCGGCATAATCGCCGGTACCGTGGCCGCCGGCATGGGCAGGCTGGTGACATCCTTCGACGGGCCGAGCGATGGCACGGTCGCCGTGGCCGAGACCGAGTTGCCAGGCGCAAAGGATCATCTTTGTGTCGCCCTCAGTCACAGCGCGTTGGTGCTGTCCAAAGCGGTCGGCGACCAGGTCGCGGCTTTCCTCGAGCACGGTGAGTTCCTGCGGGACTGAAGGAAAAAGGGGCCGGATACAGTTTTCTTTAAGGAAAATCGTATCCGGCCCCTTTTCGAAGGAAAATCGTATCCGGCCCCTTTTCGGGCCCCTTTTCGCTGTCCCGGAATTCGGTTTTCCAAGCGGGCGTTCAATTATTCGTGTTAATCCTTATTGCTGGATACCGGGCCCTGGTACTAAATAAGATGTGCTTTGCGTTTCAGCCGCCCGAAGGCATTCTGCAAACCCGTAGGAAAGTGATTCGGACCAAGCAATGGACTGTCATGAGGTCAATGCCGGAAAGCTGTCCGATGCGCAGTAAACTGGGCGCATTCTTACTGGCTTTGTCCATGGCAGCCGCGGCCAGCGGCGAAACCGCCACACCTGTTCAAACCGCTCGCTTCAGCAATTACTCGGTGGACCATGGATTGTCGCAGAGCAGTGTCACGGCACTCATGCAGGATCAACAGGGTTACCTGTGGATCGGCACCGAAGATGGCCTGAATCGCTTTGACGGATACGAGTTCCTGCGGTTCGGCCTCGCCTCGATGGGCCGTTCCGGACTTGCCGATGGCGGTATCGTGGGGCTGCGCCAGGGTGACGATGCACGCATCTGGATCGGCACGTTTACCAGCGGCATGTATTCGCTGGATCCGGTGTCGGGATTCGTTACCCAATGCGGCAGCGAGACGCCCGTTCCACAGGATCTGGCCGGCCGAATCCGTAGTCTGTCCATTGATGATGCCGGCACCGTCTGGGTCGTCGGAGCGACCGCTATGTTCCGCCAGACCGTCGATTGCACCTCCGAGGAAATCGTCGTTGCCGATTCGTCGCAGGGCTTTCGCCCGTTGGCAACCTCGCGTTCCGCTGATGGCACGATGTGGGTGTGGACTCAGGACGGCGCGCTGTGGAAGGGCGATGCAACGGGTGCGAGCTTGCATTTCATTCGGACGTTTGCCGACATGGAATTGCGCAGCCCGCTGATCCGCGCTGTCGCCGGCTCGGCCTCCGATATTTGGGTGGCCCTAGACAGTTCGGATCTCTTTCGACTGGATGGGCAAGGCAGAATATTAGAACGATTCGATATACCGGCTGCGGCGCCGTTCGATGCGCGAATCCGTGCGATTCACCAGACACCCGATGGCGATACCTGGGTTGCCGGACTCGGGATCGGTTTGGTGCGAGTCCGTTCCGGCACCGGGGTCATCGCGACCTGGCATCACGACAGTGCCGATCCGGCCAGCCTCGCGCACAACGACACGACCTCGTTACTGGCAGATCGCAGTGGCGGTTTGTGGGTCGGTACCCGCAGCCATGGGCTCAGTCGCCTGCAGATCAATCCGGAAGGCATCGCGCATTACCGGCACAGCGCCAATAACTCCAGCAGTATCGCGAATAACATGGTGACGGTATTTGCCGAACGCCGCCAAGATGAACGCATCTGGGTGGGTACTGACGGCGGCGGCGTGGATTTGCTCGACTTCGGGGTCGGCGTGGTCACCCATTATTCCCACGACCAGGCGGACTCCGACTCGTTGAGCAGCGACCGGGTGTGGGCGTTGCACGAAGACCGGACCGGCAGGTTGTGGATCGGCACCTGGTTCGGTGAATTGAACGTCCGTCAGCCAGGCGCCACGTCGTTCGATCGCTTTCCATCGGATGAAGATTCCGGGAACTCTGCCACGAGCGTCGTGCTTTCCATTGCCGAATCCGCCGACGGCACGCTCTGGTTTGGCACAATGTCATACGGCCTGTTCAGTCTGCCGCCCGGCTCGGATCGTTTCAGTCAAACAATAGCCGGCAAGAATTCCAAAAGCCTCACTAGTAACAAAATAAGTGCACTGTTCGTCGACAGCCACGACACGCTGTGGGTCGGTACGTGGGACGCCGGTATCAACCGCGTCGACCCGGACACGGCGGAGGTGAAGAATTTTCGGCGCCTCGCAGATGGCGGCTTACCGCACGAAACTGTACGTGCTATCACGGAAACCGCCGACGGCGCGATCTGGGTGGGTACACCGAGCGGACTCGCGCGCATCGATCCCGCATCGTCGGCCATCACGTCATTCAGCGTAGAAAGCGGCCTGCCCCCGGGCACGATTTACGGCATCGTGGCCGACG
Source organism: Gammaproteobacteria bacterium (assembly GCA_029865385.1). Classification (GTDB taxonomy): domain Bacteria; phylum Pseudomonadota; class Gammaproteobacteria; order Steroidobacterales; family Woeseiaceae; genus JAKEGN01. The sequence goes on along the minus strand of JAOUGX010000112.1, from coordinate 6,175 downwards.
ACGACGTGCTGTGGGTCAGCAGTAATCGGGGGCTTGCGCGCTTCGATCCCGCCACGCGAACTGCGCAGCAATTCGGACCGGCGGACGGTTTGCAGGGATTCGAGTTCAATGGCGGTGCCGCGCTCAAAACGCGAGACGGCCGGGTGCTCTTCGGCGGCACGCAGGGCTTCAACGCCTTCTACCCGAGGCAGGTTCGCAATAACCCGTATGCACCACAGGTTGCGATCACGCACGTCACCGTACAGGACCGTGAATTCGAACCGCCGGGTCAAGCCGGGAGATTAACGGAGTCATCGGTCGAGTTTGCATACGATCAGAATCGCATCAGTTTCGAATTTGCCGGCCTGCACTACACGAGTCCGCAACGAATCCGTTATTCGTATCGATTGCAGGGTTTGCAGGACGAGTGGCTGGATACCAGCGCATCGCGGCGCATTGCCACCTATGCCAATCTGGCCCCAGGCACCTATCGTTTTCAGGTGCGTGCGGCAAATAACGACGGCCTCTGGAGCGAACAGGACGCGGCGTTTTCATTCGTCGTCGCTGCGCCCTGGTGGTTCACGGGCCCGGCCTACATCGCCTACATCCTGCTGTCACTGCTGGCAGTCTTCGGCCTGGTGCAGTGGCGTACGATGTTCTTGCGACGGCGTGCGGCCCTGCTGGCCGAAAAAGTGCGCGAAGGCACGCGGCAGATTGCCGAGCAGAAGCTGACGATCGAGAAACAGGCCGGCAACCTGCAGGCAATGTTGGCAACAAAGGAACGGCTGTTCGCACGCGTTTCCCACGAGTTCCGTACCCCGCTGACGCTGATTCTTGGGCCGCTCGACAGCCTGCTATCCCGTGCGCAGGGCAAGGACGCGGAAACGTTGTCGCTGATGCAAAGGAACGCGCGCCGCCTGTTGCGGCTTGTCGAACAATTGCTCGACCTGTCACGCCTGTCCGGCGAACGGCCGTTGCAGATCGAAACCATTTCCCTGCGTCCACTGGTTACGGCCCTCGTCGGCGCTTTCGACAGTCTCGCCGAACAGAAACAGATCGATCTGTCGCTGACCGCGCCAGCGAACCCGGTGGTGGATGCCAACGGCGAGGTGCTGGAAGCGGCCTGTTCGAACCTGATATCCAATGCCCTCAAGTTCACGCCCGCCGGCGGGAAGGTCAGAGTGTCCCTGGAGGTATCGTCTGACACGGCCGTTTTGAAAGTCTGCGACAGCGGCCCGGGTATCGCGCCCGGCATGGAGGAGAAAATCTTCGTGCCATTCGAGCGCGGGGACAGCGACATGCCGGGCTCCGGTATCGGCCTTGCCGTGGTGCGCGAATCGGTGCAGGCGCTGGGTGGTGAGGTGCATGTGGCGCGTGCCGCGATCGGCGGCGCTGAATTCACCGTGACATTGCCGCTGAGCAAGACCCCGGCGGGCAGCTCCGCCGAACCGGTCGTCACAACGCCGCACGTCGACCAGCATCTGCCGCACAGCAGCGACGACGACGTCGTCGTCACAAGCCGCGGCAAGGACGACGATCGCGCGCGCGTGCTCGTCATCGAAGATCATGGTGATCTGCGGCGCTTCATCGGCGAATGCCTGCAGAATGATTTTCACTGCACGCTGATCGCCAATGGTGAGACGGGTGTCCAGTGTGCCATTGAGGACGTCCCGGACCTGGTTCTGTCCGATGTCATGCTGCCGGGCATGGACGGATTCGAAGTCACGCGCGCGCTGCGCAACGACGAACGCACCTCGCACATTCCAATCGTGTTGCTGACGGCAAGGGAAGACCGCGAGAGCCTGTTTCGCGGTTTAAGTGAAAAGGCCGACGAGTACCTGACCAAGCCTTTCGATGCCGAGGAGCTGAAGCTCAGGCTGCACAACCTCATCGAAGTGCGGCAGATCATGCGTCGCCAGGCGGCTGCGGAATGGCGCGAGGCACAGGCAAATACCGAAATGCCGGCAGCGGCCGCGGATTTGTATGGTCCGAAGGATCAGGCATTTCTCAACAAGTTGAACGGCGTGCTCACGAATCGCTTTGCCGACAATGCTTTCGGCGTCAGGGAAATGGCAAGCGCCATGGCAATGAGCGACAGACAATTGCAGAGGAAGTTGCTGGCCTTGCTCGATGCCAGACCCGCGGATCATCTGCGCGACTTCCGATTGCAGCAAGCAGCATCGATGCTCGCCAAAGGCAAGCCGGTCGGTGTGGTCGCGCAGGATTGCGGTTTCGCAACACAGGCGCACTTCGGGCAATGCTTCAAAGCGCGCTTCGGCGTGACGCCGGGAGGATATGGCGATGGTGCACGCTCGGTGGATAGCTGTAATACGAATTAAATCAGCGACTTAGAATCTCTGTCCGATTCGCGACAACTCTTGTCCGGCCGCCGATAGCGCGTGCCCCGGCTTCCCGAAATCATCCGTTTATTGCGACGGCCGACAGCGCCTGACGCTTTCGACCGCCTGAACGGGAATTCCCCGCGACAAGAGGGAAACACGGTGCCGGAACGCTATATACGACGGATTACCTGGGCTTTACTGCCGATCATTCTCTGGACCTTTGCTGGAGGGCCTGCCTACGCGGCACTTGCGGCGACAGAGCAGGCGCGTGAGGCGCAGCGGGATGCCGCACGAAAAGCGTTGCCGCGTGATTTCGACGATGTGGTCGCTGAATTGGGGGCAGCACTCAGAGCAGTAGAAGCAGACGACAGCGGCGCACTCGAGAGGACGAAATCGCTTCGGGCGGAAATCGCGCAACGCGATATCGAACTTCGTAAGGAGTTTGCCGACGTCGAGGCAATGATTCACGACAAAGGCTTGCCAGAAGAAATACTGCAGAGACATCGCGACTTCGTCACCGAATACGACAAGCGCCTCAGCAGCGTCAAAGCCGGCCTGGATAACGTGGAGCGGGGCGCGGTTGCTCCCGAGGGCTTCTTCGAGCGGGCCTGGTTCAAAACCAAGATACTTTTCACAGGCGATCCGGTGCGCCAGGAAGCTGCCGGGGAACTCGAAGCGCAGCTCGAAAGCTACCGGCCCCGGAAAGTTCAGAAATCGTTCAAGCCCGAAGACCTGCCGTTTCGACGCATGACGCCGGAGAACACGCCGAAGCCCAAGGAAACGGCAGAAGAGTGGCAAAAAGCGCTGGCGGAACCTTCGCAGAATACGGCGTCCTTGCAGAAAGCGATTGGTGCGGTAGCCGATGTGCTCATTTCACCTGCTCAGGCACAGGCAACGGATCTGCCGGGTCCTGAAGATCTCGCCGAAACGATCGAAGTGCAATTCACGCCGGAGATCGTCGCGCTGGCGGCGCAGCTCAACAATAACCCGGTCGAGATTTACAACTGGGTGAGGAACAACATCCAATTCATTCCGATTTGGGGGAGCATCCAGGGATCGCAGGGCTGCTATGAGACCAGGGTATGCAGCGCATTTGATGTGTCGTCTTTGACAATCGCGCTTCTAAGAGTCTCGGGCGTTGCTGCTCGGTATCGCATTGGCACGATCGAGGTCGCTCCAAGCGTATTCAACAACTGGGCTGGAGGCTTCTTGTCGACTTCCTTGGCGGCACAACATGTGGCGAGTGGCGGTACGGCAATTCGCAGCAGAGTAAATACTCAAGGTGATATTGAGGCTTTGGTCTTCGAACATGTTTGGGTATCAGCATTTCTGGATTACGAGCCATCGCTTGGCTCCAAACCGGGAATTGGTGACACTTGGATCGGCCTGGATAGTACTTTTCAATTGTTCAGTAGCGAAATCGTAGAAGACCTAAGTCTAGTGACGTCCAATTTAGTGCCTGAAATCAATGCTGCGATTGACCAGGTTATACAAGATCCCGAAACCGCAGCTGTTACTTCAATTGATATCGACGTGCTGGAAACAGCGATTTCGAACAATGCTACGTCAATACTAGATCGCTGGAACGGTGTTCCCGCCAGTGCTTTCTCGCTGGCCGATCTTTTTCCAAACCGCGTGGTTGTCCCCGCGACATTTACGACATCCATACCTGGCGGGCCGTATCGTGTGCTTCACACTGCACCGCAGATGCCCGCTATTCCGGAAAACCTGAGACATCGAATACGAATTCAACTCGACAACGACGAAGGCCGGGTGTTCAGTTATGAAAGTTCTTTGCCGGAAATCAATGCCAAGACAATTACGTTAATGTACTCAGGCACTTCCGAGAGGGAAATGGCTATTGCTGCGGGCCTCTGGGATTCAGCATTTAACACAGGGGACCTGTCGAAAATTCCGAGATCATTTCCAGCGTCACTCATGAATGTAACACCGTACCTGTTCATTGGTGGCGAGGCAGTCATGAACGGACAGTCGGCCAAGATGGGTAGCGAAGCACGTCTCACAGTTGCGATACTTTCGCCCACCGTAACGACCGCGATTATCGAGTCGCCCGTAATTGCCGGAGAGAGCATCGGCGTTGGCATTACGCCCGGCAAAATATCGCAGCAGCAGATAGATCGGGTCCGCAACAGATTGCTGTCGATGTTGGAGAGCTACGACCGGGGTGATCTTAGAATAAAAGCATCCCGATTGGTTGAAGACCAACTGTCACCTCTGGTATGGGGTTGGTTTTCCGCTGCTGACAGTGCTGCGGAAATGTTGGCGGTGACAGCCGGAATAAAGTCAACTCGATTTCCGTCCGCGGGCTTTTACTCTTTTAAGCTCAAGATTGACCGTATCTTTGGGTTACCGTTCCGTGCAAGCCCGGTAGGGACCGTATTGGATATTGCCAGAGACTTGGTGATAAACACCGAAACAGGCAGTACATCGACGTCCGCGGTTGATTTTACCTTCGTACAAGGCGTTACAAACTCAGCGTATGAGGAGGCGATTCCCGAGATTCTGACACCAACGAATATCGACTTTGAGGCTTCCGGTAGTGCCGTGGGCTTGCTTGGCCGTGCCGCCGACAATGGTATTCCAATTAGTGTATTGAATAGCACTAACGGACCGAACTTACTCGACGTGGTCGAGTACAGTGCGGAAGAGAAACGCCGTATCTCTGACGGCATCTCGTCGGGTCGCGTTGTGATAGTAGCGAACAGGCTTCCAACTCAGACGGCGCCATTCTCAAGGATTGAGGTGGATCCGTCGACTGGGGGAGGCCGCTATCTGGTTGACGCCAATTACGGTGGCTACCTTCGAGTGTGCTCGCAGTGCCAAGGCCTCGAGGGAGAGGCCCAAATACAATGTCTGACGGGCGGAGATGACCTCTTTGATGTCGGATGCATAGGTGGGTTAATTGCCTTTGCGACAATGGCGGTGGTTGCAGCGGCGGCTGGTGGCGCGTACCTGCTTGAGGGTTTACTCGTGTCCTACCCAGGTCTAGCTGTGCAAGGCAGCTTGATCGTCGCACAAGCTCAATCATTGGCGGCGGGTCTGGAACTCAGTAGCCCGCTGCTTTTCACCGGAGTTCGTGCGGCCCAAGGCGCACTGTTCCTCGCGCAAACGTACTCGTGTGCGAATGCTCTCGGCGATTTCCTGTCGACCGGCCCGGAACTCGAATCCATGGACGGTACTGACTGGGCCTTCGCCAAACTTGGTCAAGCGCTTGTTGGTGTCCTTGGCGCCAATGCGTGCAGAAAGGCGATAACAACCTTCCTGAAATCTCCCTAGGAGGGCCGTTCGTGCATAACATAAATAGGCAAGGCTCATTCTCCTCACAACTGCGACTGTGGTGCACAGCGGGCGTATTTGTCTTGTCAGTTATAGGCATGAATTCGGCATCGGCTGAGATCGGCGAAGCCATTGCTTATTTGGAGTCGCGACAAAGTCCGGACGGCTTCTGGATACCGTCGCCGGCCGGTTACGCAGGCAAATTGGATACAACATTGCAGAGCGCTCTCGCGCTATCTAGCGCGAATGGCGGTGACTCACTCGGCGTTCAAGCAGCACGGTCAGCGTTGGCGTCATTGCCAACAGACAGCCTGGCGCATTTGGCTCTGAAATCACTAATCGAAAATTCACCGACCAGCGCTAGTGAGTCGATTGACATTCTTGAGTCAAGCCAAAACGCAGATGGTGGTTGGGGCGCGGCTGCAGGATATCAAAGCCAAATAATTGAAACGGCGTACGTTGTATCGGCGCTGTACCGCTGGCCAGCTCCCGAAGGCTTCGCTTTTCAGTCTGGTTTGTTTCACCTGGCGTCACGGCAATCCAATTCGGGAGCTGGC
>JAOUGX010000021.1 GCA_029865385.1 Gammaproteobacteria bacterium | reverse complement strand
CCAGTCACATCCCCCTGACCGCGGATTTCCGAAAAGCCAAGGCGCGGATGCGCGAGATGGAAGACGAAAAAGCACGCGCCGAGCGCGCAAGACTACGCTTCGAGGCCCGCACGACGCGGCTCATGCAGGAACAGGCTCAACGCGACCAGGAACTCGCGAAACAAAAACAAGATGCCCTGAGTGCCGGACCCGACGCCATTCGTGAGATCCTTGAACGCAGCCGTAGCAAAAACCAGAAGGACGATCAGTAGCGATGGAATTCGAGCGCCGCGATGCACCGTTTGTCACGCCATCGACCGATGTCGCCAGCATCATGCGGCAGGTGTTGTACGCGCTGATTCCGGCGGCCCTCGCCTACGTCTGGTACTTCGGCGCCGGGTTCATTTTCAATCTGCTGATAGCCGCGCTCTTCTGTGCCGCAGGTGAAGCGGCAATGTTGCGACTTCGCGGCAGGCCGGTAGAGCCTGTACTCGGCGACTTCAGCGCAATGGTCACAGCGGTGCTGCTGGCGTTCGCGCTACCGGCGCTGACACCGTGGTGGGTCACCGCAACCGCCGCGCTCTTTGGCATCGTCGTCGTCAAGCACCTTTACGGAGGACTCGGATACAACCTGTTCAACCCGGCGATGGCCGGTTATGTCGTCGTACTGGTCGCGTTTCCACTGGATCTCAATCTGTGGACGGCACCACGCATGGGCGATCTCGACTATCACTACATGACCCTGTTCGAAACCGCGCGTTACACGCTGACCGGTACTTTTCCGGACTACCTGACTTTCGACGCGATCAGTCGTGCCACTCCGCTGGATGTCGTCAAAGCGGGCTTGAATTCAATGAACACCTTCGAAGAAATGCGCAGCTACCCGATGATGGGCGATTTCGGTGGCCGCGGTTGGGAATGGATCGGAAATTTCACTGCCATCGGAGGCGCCTGGCTGCTGCTGCGAAACATCATTCGCTGGCAGATTCCTTTCGGCGTGCTCGCCGGACTGCTGATACCCGCGGGCATTTTTTACTTCGCCGATCCGGCAGTTCATGCCAGCCCGGGCTTTTACCTGTTCAGTGGCGGCACGATCCTGTGCGCATTCTTTATCGCGACGGATCCTGTCACAGCGGCGACCAGCCCGCGCGGCCGGCTCGTCTACGGACTCGGAATCGGCTTCCTGATCTACGCGATACGTCGCTGGGGAAGCTATGCCGACGGCGTGGCGTTTGCAGTGCTTCTGATGAACATGGCTGCGCCCGCCATCGACTACGTAACACGGCCGCGAATTGTCGGGCATGCCCGCAGATCCTGGGGTCGCAAATGACAGACGCGGAACGCAAGCCGCCTCTCTGGAACAGCGCCGTCATTCTTGCCGTGCTGGCAGCAATCTGCACGGCCCTTGTCGCGTTGACGTACCGTACGACCGCGCCGCGCATTGCCGCCAATGCACAGGCATACCTGGAACAAAGTCTGGCTCCGGTTCTCGCCGGCCTGAGCTACGACGGCAAGCTGTCCGAATCGACCATAATTATCCCGCCACCGCACGAATTGCCGGGTAACGAGCCGGTCAGCGTGTATCGCGTTTTCGCAGACCGGAAACCCGTCGCGGCCCTGTTTGTCGTGAGCGCACAAGACGGTTTCGTTGGCCCGATCAAGCTGCTGATCGGGATCTCGGCGTCGGGTTCGATTACCGGCGTTCGCGTATTGGAACATCGCGAAACTCCAGGGCTCGGCGACCTGATCGACTCATCGCGCTCCGACTGGATACTGCAATTCTCGGGCGCCTCGCTTTCCAGCCCGGAACCGTCACGGTGGGCAATCCGGCGAGACGGCGGTGATTTCGACCAGCTCACAGGCGCGTCCATAACACCGCGTGCGGTTGTCAAGGCGATCAGGGACACCTTGTTATACTTCGACGCTCATCGCGACGCGGTCTTCGCGACGACAGACAGTGAGCAAGCTGATACCGGGCAGGAAACGCATTGAACACGATCACTGACAGCCTGCGGTCCGGCTTGTGGACCGACAATCCCGGCCTGGTACAGCTGCTGGGGCTGTGCCCGTTGCTGGCCGTGACCAGCACATTCGTCAACGGTCTCGGTCTCGGTATCGCGACCCTCGCGGTTTTGGTCTTCTCCAATGCGCTGGTGTCGGCCACCCGGCGCTTCATCAGGAGCGAGATTCGAATTCCGATGTACGTGCTGATCATTTCGAGCCTCGTAACCTGCATTGAGCTGATTTTCCTCGCGTGGTTTCCGGCGCTGGGCCGTTCGCTGGGTATCTTCATTCCGTTAATCGTTACCAATTGCGCCATCGTTGCCCGTGCCGAAGTGTTCGCATCAAGAAACACCGTGTTCGCCAGCACCGTTGACGGCCTGACGATGGGCGCCGGATTTGCGCTGCTGCTTTGCGCGATCGGCGCATTTCGCGAAATCATCGGGCACGGCTCCATCCTCGCACGCCTCGACATGCTATTCGGCGGGAAGGTACTCCCCGGGCTGACGCTGCTTGACGGTGGTTTCCTGCTGGCCATCCTGCCGCCGGGCGCGTTCATCAGCCTCGCGCTTTTTGTCGCCGGCAAAAACGAACTCGACCGGCGCCGCTTGCAAAGAATTCAGGACCAGCGCCGAGCGACCTGAATCTTGAACAAGGAAAAGCGAAGCGAAATCTTCCGGCGCCTGAGGAGCCGGAATCCAAGCCCGACGACCGAACTCGACTATGGCACGCCATTCGAACTGCTGGTTTCGGTGATCCTTTCTGCGCAAGCGACGGACGTCAGCGTCAACAAAGCGACCTCTGTGCTTTTCCCGATTGCCAGGACGCCGCGCGCGATTCTCGATTTGGGTGTTCGAAAGCTGAAGAGCTACATACGAACGATCGGCCTGTACAATACCAAGGCCGAAAACATCATCAAGACCAGCCGAATCCTGCTTCAAAAGCACGATGGCGAAGTACCTCGCGACCGGGCAGCGCTCGAAGCCCTGCCGGGCGTTGGTCGCAAGACAGCGAGCGTCGTGCTGAATACGGCATTCGGCGAACCGACCATCGCCGTCGATACACACATTTTCCGCGTATCGAACCGCACGGGCCTCGCACCGGGAAAAACTCCGCTGGAAGTCGAGAAACGGCTGACGCGACTCACGCCTGATGAATTCCGCAAGGACGCACATCACTGGCTTATCCTGCATGGCCGCTACGTCTGCAAAGCACGCAAACCCGCCTGCCCGGACTGCGTGATCGCCGATCTCTGTGAGTACCGTCGGAAGACCCCTGCCGGAGCGACCGCATGATTTTCGGCCAGGATCGGGACGAGTTGCGGCGCATGTACAGCGAGGCATGGCGTAAATTCCGTGCCGGCGAACTGCTGTCGCCGCTGCAGGCACAGATAGCCGAAGTCGTCGATAAACATCCAGAATATCAATCTGTTATAGAAGATTTCTCCGAAACTTCCTCGGCAGGGGAAGACGGCAGCCAGAGTAATCCGTGGCTGCACATGGGACTTCATCTTGCATTGCGCGAACAGATTTCGACCGATCGGCCGGCCGGCATTCGAGCCATTTTTGAACGACTTGCGGCGACTCGCGACGTGCATGGCGCCGAACACGCGATGATCGAATGCCTCGCGGAATCGCTGTGGGAGGCGCAGCGCGATAACAGGATGCCGGATGAAACACAGTATCTGGAGCGGCTGAGAATGCTGGCCAAGCGGTAGCCGGCCGAAACGCCCTGTAATATAAGGTGCCGCGCGCTGGTCTAATTACGGGATTCGCCTGTCTGACATCAAGCAGGAACCAATGCCAGAAAATCATAAAGAGCCTTTCCCGGTGGCCGGCGCCGGTCTCGGACTGCGTCGCGGCCTGATGGACGAGTTGCTGAACGATCCACCGGCAGAAATCGACTTCATGGAAGTCGCGCCGGAGAACTGGATACACGTTGGCGGAAAACTCGGCAAGAAGTTTCGCTCGTTCACCGAGCGATACCCGTTCATCCTCCATGGCCTGTCGCTGAGCATTGGCGCACCATCTCCGCTGAATGAAGCACTGTTGCAGGACATCAAGGCGTTCATGAACAAACACGCCATAGGCTACTACTCGGAGCACCTGAGTTTTTGCGGCGACTCGGGCCAGCTTTACGACCTGATGCCGATCCCGTTTACAGGCGATGCAGTCGAATACGTCGCAGCGAGAATCCGCCGTGCGCAGGACATCCTGGAAAGACGCATGGCCGTCGAAAACGTGTCTTACTATGCTCCGACCGACACCGAGATGAGAGAGGTCGACTTCACGCTCGCCGTGCTCGAGGCCGCCGATTGCGATCTGCTGCTCGATATCAACAACATCGTCGTCAACAGCATCAATCATCGTTACGACGCCCGGGAATTCATGCTGGCGATGCCGAAAGACAGGGTTCGCTATTTTCATGTGGCGGGCCATTACGTTGAAGCAGAGGACCTGCGTGTCGATACGCACGGCGATGCGGTAAGCGATCCGGTGTGGGATTTACTAGCTGACGCTTACAGGCACTTCGGCCCGGTACCGACACTGCTCGAGCGCGATTTCAATTTCCCGCCGATTGCCGAATTGCTGGAAGAAATCCGCAAAGTCAAAAAGCTGCAGGCGTCCGGGCCGATAGGTACGGCGGCACAAGGTCGGGAGGCACGCCGTGGCTAAGCGGCCGGAATTCCAGCAAAAGCAGTTTGCGTTCGCGGCACACATTCGCGCTCCGGACAGCAATGCGGCGCCCGAGGGCGTCGAAGACCGGCGCATGGCCATTTATCGCGAGTTGTTCTTCAACAACCTGCACAAACTGATCAGCAGCACGTTCCCGGTCTTGAGGAAGCTGCACAGCAAGGAGCGATGGCGGGCGTTGATTCGCGAATTCATGGTCCGTCACGAGGCTCAGACCCCCTACTTCCTGGAGATTCCGAAGGAGTTCCTGAAGTTTCTCGAACAGGAACATGTCGGCGACGAGGATTTTCCCTTTCTGCTCGAGCTTGCCCATTACGAGTGGGCGGAACTGGCGCTTTCCATTGCCGAGGACGAGGACGACATGAGCAGCATTGATCCTCGAGGAGACCTGCTGGACGGCGTGCCGGTCAAGAGCGTGCTGGCGTGGTCGCTCGCCTATCGTTATCCGGTGCATCGCATTTCAGAACAGTTCAAGCCGCTGCAGCCGGGCGATCACCCGACCTTCCTCGCGGTCTGGCGCAAGCCGGACGACGAACTCGGTTTTATGGAGTTGAATCCGCTGACGGCGCGACTCGTCGAAATAGTCGATACGAACGACGATCATCGCTGCGGCCGGGAACTCCTTCTCGAACTGGCCAGGGAACTGAAATTCGGCGATGCAGGACGTTTTCTTGTTCACGGCGCGGCGGCACTGGGAGAACTTCGTGACGCCGGCATCCTGCTCGGAACCCGTATTGCGCCGGCCCGGGTGACAGAATCTTTTTAAATTATAAATCAATAGCTTGGAGGCGAAAATGTCGCTGTTAATTCGATTGCAGGGCTGGCTCGATTCAACCCGGATCGCGGATTTTCTCGGGCCGCTCGCACTGCGCCTGTACCTTGTACCGGTATTCTGGGTTGCAGGAACCAATAAACTCGCCGGCATGGACAACGTCATCAACTGGTTCGGCAATACCGATTGGGGCCTGGGACTGCCGTTTCCGGCCGTCATGGCATGGCTTGCCGTCGGCGCCGAGGTGCTGGGCGCCGTCGCGCTGCTGATCGGATTCGGCACACGCTGGTTCTCGATTCCGCTCATGGTTACCATGCTGGTTGCTGCATTCTCGGTACACGCGAAGAATGGCTGGCAGGCGGTCGCCGATCCCCGGAGTCCGTTTGCGAATGCAAACATTGAAGGCGCAATGGAACGACTCGATAAGGCGAAGGAATTGCTCAGGGAGCACGGCAACTATGACTGGCTGACTGAAACCGGCAATTTCGTCATCTCGAATAGCGGCGTGGAATGGGCCGTAACTTATTTCGTCATGCTCCTTGCCTTGTTTTTCAGCGGTGCCGGCAAGCTCAGCATCGATCACCTGATCGCTGGCCGTTTTCGAAGCAAGACCGTTTAGCAACACCGGATAACGTTTGGCCGCGGCGACGCGGGCCCGGCCAGTCAGCGGGCAAACCTTGAACGATTCGATTACCGGCGCATTGAACTTCGTCCAGTTGCTTTAGGCGGCTCTCGTATTTCTGCTGGGCATAGCATTCCTTGCGGTAGTGATCATGTACATCGTCGACATCAACCAAACGAATCACGCCATCCGCCGCAATTTTCCGGTCATTGGCCGATTTCGCTACCTGTTCGAGAAACTCGGCGAGTATTTTCGCCAGTATTTTTTCTCGCAGGACCGGGAAGAAATGCCATTTAACCGGGCCCAGCGCTCCTGGGTTTATCGCGCGGCAGAAAACGAAGACAACACGGTTGCTTTTGGATCCACGAGGGACCTGCGCCCGGTCGGCACGGTGATATTCGTCAACTGCCCTTACCCGGTGCTGGACACAGATATTGCCCCGACATCGGCGCTGGAGATCGGGCCTTACGCGCGACGGCCTTACGTGACGGATTCGATATTCAATGTCTCCGCGATGAGCTTCGGTTCGATTTCGAAACCGGCGGTGCTTGCTCTGTCAAAGGGTTCGGCGATGGCGGGTAACTGGCTGAATACCGGCGAAGGCGGACTGTCCCCTTACCACCTCGAAGGTGGTGCAAACCTGGTCTTTCAGATCGGCACGGCGAAATACGGTGCGCGTGACGCATCCGGCAACCTCAGTGACGAGAAACTGCGCGAAGTTTCGGCTCATCCGCAGGTTCGCATGATCGAGCTGAAACTGAGTCAGGGCGCGAAACCGGGCAAGGGCGGCATCCTGCCGGGCGGCAAGGTCACCGAGGAGATCGCAAAAATCCGCGGCATTCCCGCGGGACAGGACTCGATCAGTCCGAACCGTCATCCGAAGCAGCAATGGCACTGTGCCTCGGCGCCGACTTCATCAATTCTGCTCGCGGGTTCATGTTTGCACTGGGCTGCATCCAGGCCATGCAATGCAACAGGAATACCTGCCCCACCGGTATAACCACGCACGATCCGTGCCTGCAGCGCGGACTTGTCGTCAGCGACAAGGCCGAGCGCGTGGCGCATTACTCGCACAATATGGATCATGAAATCGGTGTGATTGTGCACTCCTGTGGAGTGACAGAGCCGCGCAGATTGCGCCGCTTCCATTGTCGCGTTGTTCAGAGTAACGGGCGTTCCGTGCCACTCGATGAATTGTTTCCCGAGGTACAAGCAGATAAAGTCGCCTGACGAAAAACCATCGGGGCAAAATGCGATGAAAAGGCTTATGGAACGGGCGCTCTTGTTGGCTGTATATGCATTCTTCACAACTCAGGCCAGCGCAAGCGGCGAGCAACAATTTGCCGAATTTTCAAAATGCCCGCTGCTAAACGGTGAATCCATTGTCGACTGTCGCATCGGATACCGAACTTTCGGCAAGCTGAATGCGGATCGGTCGAACGCTATTCTTTTTCCAAGCTGGTTCGTCGGCACAAGCGAAGACTTCGTCGGTTTCGGATACATTGGTCCCGGCCAGTTTGCCGATTCGGATCGGTACTTCATTATCGCGGTCGATGCGTTTTCCAACGGTGTATCCTCGTCACCGTCCAACAGCACTACACAGAGCGGCCGCGCATTTCCCGACATTCGAATCGAAGACATGGTCGATGCGCAGTACCGGCTGCTCACCGATGTTCTGCATATCCAGCATCTGCATGCCGTTATCGGCATTTCAATGGGCGGAATGCAGGCTCTTCAGTGGGCCGTGCGTTACCCGGATTTCATGGACAATGCCGTATCTGTCATCGGCACGCCCGTTCAGACAAGCTACGATCTCTTGTTGTGGAATGCACAGCTGCAAGCGATAAACAGCTTTGCGGATCACGATTACGAAGCGACGGTTCACCTGATTGCGGCACTGGATAACCTGGTGACGTACACACCGCAATACATTGTGCGAAATATTCCCGTGTCAGATTACCAGGCTTATATCAACGGAGCCGTCGCATCGATTCGCCAGTACGGCCTGCAAAACCGGGTGCCGCAATTACGCGCCATGATCCGCCATGACATTTCGTCGGACTACGGCGGATCCATGCAAAAAGCGGCGGATCGCCTGCAGGCGAGACTTCTTATCGTAGTATCGCCCCAGGATCACATGGTCACCCCGCAGCCGTCGAAAGAATTTTCGCAGATGGCCGGCGCCGCGTTTCATGAGTTGCCCGGCGATTGTGGACACATTGCAGTGGCCTGCGAAAAAGACGAGCTGACGAGGATCGTTTCGGAGTTCCTTGGAGGGGGCGACTGAGCCGTTCTTTCTAAGCCTTCTTCTTCGGCATGTACAGGTCGGTCAGCGTACCTTCGTAAGCCTCGGCCGCGAAGGCAATGGTTTCCGATAGCGTCGGATGCGGGTGAATGGTCAGCGAAATATCTGCAGCATCGGCGCCCATTTCAACGGCCAGCGCGATCTCGGATATCAGATCACCGGCACCCGGACCGACGATGCCGCCGCCGAGTACTCGTCCCGACTTCTTGTCGAACAGCAGCTTGGTAAATCCCTCCGTGCGCCCTAACGCGAGCGCCCTGCCACTCGCCGCCCACGGAATTTGTGTCTTGTCATAGTCCACGCCATCGCGTTTCGCATCGAGTTCGGTCAGGCCGACCCAGGCGATTTCCGGATCCGTATAGGCGACCGACGGAATGGCGCGCGCATCGAATGCCACCTTGTGCCCGGCGGCAACCTCCGCCGCGACTTTCGCTTCGTGCGTGGCTTTGTGCGCGAGCATCGGCCCGCCGGCGAGGTCGCCGATCGCGAAAATATGCGGCACGTTGGTCTGCATCTGCTTGTTCACGGCGATGATGCCGCGGCCGTCGACGTTCACGCCCGCATTCGCGGCATCCAGCTTGTCGCCGTTGGCACGCCGCCCGACGGCGACCAGTACCTTGCCGTAGATCCGGCTCTCCGGCGCATTCTTGCCTTCAAAACTCACTTCGATTCCCGGCGTGGTCGCGCGCATGCCGGTGACTTTCGTGTCCAGCATGATCGCTTCGTAACGCGTATCGACGATCTTGCGGAACGGCCGCACTAGGTCGGGATCGGTGCCCGGCATCAGCGCCGGCGTCAGCTCGACGACGGAAACGCGCGTGCCGAGCGCCGCGTACACGCAGGCCATCTCCAGGCCGATGATGCCGCCGCCGACCACGAGCATGCTTTTCGGAATCGGGTCGAGTTCCAGCGCGCCCGTGGAATCGACGATGCGCGGATCGTTCGGCAAGCCCGGCAACATCGCGCTTTCCGAGCCCGCGGCGATGATGCATTTCTCGAACTCGATCGTTTCGCCGTTGTCGACAATGAGCCGGTTCGCAGACTGGAATTTCGCCGTGCCCCGGACCACCTGCACCTTGCGTTGCTTCGCGAGCTGGTTCAGGCCGCCGGTCAGTTTCCCGACCACCTCGTTCTTCCACCCGCGCAACAAATCGGCATTGATCGTGGGCGCGCCGAAGCGTATTCCGTGATCGGCCATCGCGTTCGCGTCGTCGACCACCTTGGCCGCGTGCAGCAAAGCTTTCGAAGGAATGCAGCCGACGTTCAAACACACGCCGCCCAGCGTCGGCCAGCGTTCGACCAGGATGACCTGCAGGCCGAGATCGGCCGCGCGAAAGGCTGCCGTGTAACCGCCGGGTCCCGCGCCGATCACGACGAGCTGCGCGCGATAGGTCGCCTCGCCGGTCGCAGGCGTCGCGGGCTTTGGCGCCGGCGCGACCGCATCTTTCGGGTCGATGACGACCGTTTTTTCGTAGTCCTCGCCGCTGGCTTCCGCCGCGCTCAGGGTCGCGATGAGATCGCCTGTCGATACCTTGTCGCCCACGGCGACGTGCAGCGACAGGATTTTCCCGGCCTGCGTGGCCGGCACGTCCATCGAGGCTTTGTCGGTCTCCAGCGTGATCAGCGGAGCTTCGACGTCGACCGTGTCGCCGGCCGCCACCAGCACCTCGATCACTTCGACCTGTTCGAAGTCCCCGAGGTCCGGGACCCGGAGTTCGATGTCCGCGGCCATCAGGGTATGGCCTGCAGCAGTGCGTCGACGTCGGAGAGCGCCTCGCTGAGGTAGGTCGTGAAGCGAACAGCGTACGCGCCGTCGATGACCCGGTGATCGTATGAAAACGACAGCGGCAGCATGAGCTTTGGCTCGAATTCCTTGCCGTTCCATACGGGTTGCATGGTCGATCTCGACACGCCGAGGATCGCCACTTCGGGCGCGTTGACGATCGGCGTGAACGCCGTGCCACCGATCCCTCCGAGACTCGAAACGGTAAAGCTGGCGCCCTGCAACTGATCGGACTTGAGCTTGCCATTGCGCGCCGATTCCGACAATTCGGCCAGTTTCTGTGCCAACTCGTAAACATCCATTTTGTCTGCATCGCGAATCACGGGAACCATCAGGCCGTTTTCGGTATCAGCAGCAAATCCGAGGTGGTAATACTTTTTGTAAACCAGTGTCTCGCCATTTTCGGACAGGGAAGAATTCACGCGTGGGAATTCTTTCAGCGCCGCAATGCAGGCCTTCATGATGAAGGCGAGCGGCGTCAACGAAATGCCCCGGGCTTTGGCGGCACCCTTGAGCGCCTGTCGTTTCGCTTCGAGCTCGGTAATATCGGCAAGATCGTGTTGCGTGACGTGCGGCAGATTGATCCAGCTCGCCTGAAGACGCGGGCCGGATATTTTCTGTATGCGGGTCAGCGGCTGCGACTCGACAGCGCCGAACTTCGCAAAATCCACGACCGGTACTTTCGGCAGGCCGCCGCCGGCCAGTGTCGCGCCGCCGCTCAAGATCGATTTGACGAATGCCTTGACGTCGTCGTGCAGGATCCGTTGCTTCGGTCCGCTTCCCTTCACCTGCACGAGGTCCACGCCGAGCTCGCGCGCCAGCTTGCGCACAGAGGGACTTGCGTGAGCTTTGGAGAATCCGGCTTCGTTAATGGCAGGCAGGGTTTTCGGCGCGCCCGCTTTGGCGACAGGTGGCGCCGCGGTCGTTGCAGCCGCTGGCGCCGGCTTCTCCTGGACGGTCGCAGCTTCGGGCACGGTTTCGGGTGCGGGCGCGGCAGGCGGTTTTTCTTCGCCGGCGATCGCGTTGATGACAGCCACAGGCGTCCCTTTGGAGACCGAATCGCCGACTTTCAGCAGTACGGAATCCACGGTGCCGGCTACCTCGGACGGTACATCCATTGTCGCTTTGTCCGTTTCCAGCGTAATGAGCGAATCGTTTACCTTGATCTTGTCACCAGCGGCAACGTGCACTTCGATGACGTCGACGTCGGAAAAATCGCCAATGTCCGGCACGCTTACGGTTTGCAGGCCGTGCGTTGCCTGCGGCGACGCCGGCACGGCCAGCACCGTCGTGTCGCCCTTATTGACTTCGGCCTCGATCGCCGGGGTGACCACGACGGTATCGCCAACTTCGATGGCAAGCCGCCCGATGACGTCGCCCGCCGACACCTTGTCGCCGACGGCAACACTGATCGATTCGATAACGCCATGATTCGGTGCGGGCACATCGAGCGACGCCTTGTCGGTCTCCAGCGTTATGAGGCCGTCTTCGCGCGAGACCCTGTCGCCCTTCTTGACCAGCACCTCGATCACCTCGACGTCCGAGAAATCGCCAAGGTCTGGAATGATAATGTCGATCGTTTCAGCCAATGTGAACTCCGCTACTTGTTCGTACGCTACAGCGTGACCGGATCCGGCTTCGATGGGTCGATCTTGTATTTCTTGATGGCGTTGGCGACCGTTTTCTGGTCCAGCATGCCGTCATCGGCCAGTGCCTTCAGCGCAGTCACCGCAATATATCGCTTGTCCACTTCGAAGTGATTGCGTAATGCGGCCCGGGCATCACTACGACCGTAGCCATCCGTTCCGAGCGTAACGTAGGAACCTGGAATCCATCGCTGGATCTGGTCCGGAACGATTTTCATGTAGTCCGTTGCGGCAACGAAGGGGCCTTTGCGTTTATGCATGCACATCTCGAGGTAGCTCTTTTTCGGCTTGTCCTCGGGATGCAGCTGGTTCCAGCGTTCGATTGCCAGTGCTTCGCGTCGCAATTCGTTGAAGCTCGTGACCGACCAGACGTCAGACGGAATACCGAAATCTTTCATCAGCAGCTCCGACGCGCCAAGGACTTCGCGCAATATCGTGCCGGAGCCCATCAGTTGTGCGCGTACCTGCCCCTGGCCCCCGACATGCAGTAAGTACATACCCTTGAGGATGCCGCCTTCGACGCCGGCCGGCATCGGCGGATGAACATAGTTCTCGTTCATGCAGGTGATGTAATAGAAAACATTCTCCTGTTCGCCGATCATGCGTCGCAACCCGTCCTGGATGATGACAGCCAATTCGTAGGCGTAGGTCGGATCGTAGGAAACGCAGTTGGGGACCGTCGATGCGGATACGAGGCTGTGGCCATCCTGGTGTTGCAGCCCTTCGCCGGCAAGCGTCGTTCGACCCGCGGTGCCACCGATGAGGAAGCCCCTCGACTGAAGATCGCCGCCTGCCCAGATGAAGTCACCGATGCGCTGAAAGCCGAACATCGAATAGTAGATATAGAACGGTACGGTCTGCAGGTCATGATTGCTGTAGGACGTTCCCGATGCGAGCCAGGAACAGAATGCGCCTGCCTCGTTGATGCCTTCTTCAAGAATCTGGCCCTGCTTGTCCTCGCGGTAGTACATCAGCTGGTCTGCGTCCTGCGGCGTGTACAACTGACCTTTGGAAGAATAGATGCCGATTTGCCGGAACATGCCCTCCATGCCGAAAGTGCGCGCTTCGTCGGGTACGATAGGCACGACGTGCTTGCCGATGTTCTTGTCGCGAATCAGTGCCGTCAGGATGCGAATGAAAGCCATCGTCGTCGATGCGTCGCGTTCGCCGGTTCCTTCGAGCTGCGATTTGAATATCTCGAGTGGCGGTACTTTAAGCGGGGCCGGCTTGCTGCGACGCTGTGGAAGAAAGCCGCCGAGCGTCCTGCGCCGCTCGTGAAGGTACTCGAGCTCTTCGCTGTCCGGCGGGGGCTTGTAGTAAGGAACGTTGTCGATGTCCTTATCGGAAACCGGGATATTGAATCGATCGCGGAATTTCTTAACCGCCTCGACATCCAGCTTCTTCTGCTGGTGCGCGATATTCTGGCCTTCGCCGGCGGTCCCCATGCCGTATCCCTTGACGGTCTTCGCGAGGATGATTGTCGGCTGGCCCTTGTGCTGTACGGCCGCCTGATAGGCGGCGTGTACTTTTCGTGCGTCGTGGCCACCGCGATTCAGACGCCAGATTTCGTCGTCCGACATGTTGGCCACCATTGCCGCCGTCTGTGGATACTTGCCGAAGAAGTGCTCGCGCGTGTACGCACCGCCCTTTTGTTTGAAATTCTGGTACTCGCCGTCCACGCACTCTTCCATTACCCGCTGCAGAAGTCCTTCGTGATCCTTTGCGAGCAGCCGATCCCAGCGCGAACCCCAGATTACCTTTATTACGTTCCAGCCAGCGCCGCCAAAGGCCGCTTCAAGCTCCTGAATAATCTTGCCATTGCCGCGTACCGGGCCGTCCAGCCGCTGCAGGTTGCAGTTGACCACGAATACGAGGTTATCGAGGCCCTCGCGAACCGGCATCGTAATGGCGCCCATGGATTCGGGCTCGTCCATCTCACCGTCGCCGAGGAAGGCCCAGACCTTGCGATCGCTGGCCGGAATCATTTCGCGGTGTTCGAGGTAGCGCATGAAGCGCGCCTGGTAAATCGCCATCATCGGACCGAGCCCCATCGAGACGGTCGGGAACTGCCAGAAATCCGGCATCAGCCACGGGTGTGGATAGGACGACAGCCCGCCGCCGCCGACTTCCTGGCGAAAGCGATTGAGCTGTTTTTCGCTGAGCCGGCCTTCGAGATAAGCGCGCGCGTAGATGCCCGGTGCCGAGTGACCCTGCATGAACACCATGTCACCGCCATGCGTATCCGTCGGAGCGCGCCAGAAATGATTGAAGCCCACTTCGTACAGCGTGGCCGACGACGCGTAGGATGAAATGTGTCCGCCGTACTCGGTGCTCTTGCGATTTGCCTGTACCACCATCGCCATCGCATTCCATCGGAGATACGCCTCGATGCGTCGCTCGATGGAACGGTCGCCCGGATACTCGGGTTGCCGGCCAACCGAAATCGTATTCAGATAGGCGGTATTCGGGCTGTACGGAAGATAAGCCCCGGAACGTCGCGCAAAATCGATCATCCTGTTTAACAGAAAATGTGCCCTTTCCGGCCCGTGCTGCAGCAGAACAGAATCTATGGATTCCAGCCATTCGCGTGTCTCGGTCGGATCAATGTCATCAAATCGGCTGAAAGTGCTCATAAGTCGTCCACAATCCGTCCTGCATCCATATTACGAAGATTTGTCGCGTGAATTCGCGGAAGTGTCCTGCTAGGATCACCGCAAATCGCGCTACCGGCATGATTTCTCATCGTTGCCGGCAACAAGCTCCTGGGTTGCACATTATGACCCAAGCGTAATGAAAAAGGTTAATAAGAGAATGGCAAGCCTGCTCGCGGAAAAATTTCCCCGGAGTACGATCAAAATTACCCAGCACACGGGACATCCGTCTGCCTCCACGCTTGCTGCGGTCGACCAGTTGCTGCTGATACTGCCTGCAAAACCGCCAAGAGAACTGTGGGCATCCGTTCCGCAGGGCAGCAAGGTCAGCGCGTTGCTGAAACGACGACCAAAGGCAAGTGTTCCGGGGATTTCAACGCGGCTTGCCAACAAACGCCAGACCGCATTGCATATTGGGATGCTGGATATCAAGAACGAGGCCTTCGAGCAGTTGACATTCGCAAGGAAGATGCAGGCAGCCGCATCGAGCGAGAAAGCCACCTGCATCGGAATCTGGGTGCTCGGGTTCAAGGCCGAAGACCAGGCAATCATTGCTGAGCGCATGATCGCGGCTGCGCTCGCCGCCGCGTTCAACTTGCCCCATTTCAAGGCGAAACCGAATCCGTCGAAGCTGAAGAGTCTTCGCTTGCTCGGCCTCGAAGCACGATTGGATACGGCTCGTGTCGTTGCAGAAGCCAATGGCAACAATCTTGCACGTTGGCTTACGGCGATGCCGCCCAACAAGCTTGACGCGACGGAGTATTTGCGACTGTTACGCGAAATGTCGAAAAAGCAGGGTTGGACAATTCGAAAGTACGGTGTGGGCGAGTTGCGAAAACTGGGTGCCGGAGCGTTTCTAGCGGTCGCCCAGGGGAACGCCGATGACAGTGCAGCGATTGTCAGGCTGCAGTATCGGCCAAAAGCCAAATCCGCACGTCCCGAGCTGAGCATCATCGGCAAAGGCATTATTTTTGATACCGGCGGCACCAACCTGAAGCCGTTCCAGTCGATGCTCGAAATGCACATCGACATGGGCGGCAGCGCTGTTGCGCTCGGAACCCTGCATGCGATTTCGGCACTGAAGCTTCCCTTTGCCGTGGACTGCTGGCTCGCCATTACGGAAAACCGTACCGGGCCGACGGCCTACAAACCGCAGGACGTCGTAACGGCCGCCAATGGCAAGACCATTCAGTCTATTCACACGGATGCCGAAGGCCGCATGGCGCTAGCCGACACGCTTGTCCTGGCCTGCCGTGAAAAGCCCGGGCTCGTCATCGACTTCGCGACCTTGACCGGCGCCTGCATCAGTGCCGTCACGCAGCGTTACAGTGGCGTGTTTACGAACCGGCAGAAGTGGCATCCTGTGCTCAAGAAGACCGGCGTCGAATGCGGTGAACGCGTCTGGCCGTTTCCGATGGGCAAGGAGTTTCTCGAAGACTTGAAGAGTGAGACTGCCGACCTGAAGCAGTGCTCGCCAAATGCCAGCGGCGACCATATTCTCGCTGCCAGTTTCCTGAACGAATTTGTCGACAGGAAAATTCCCTGGGTTCATGTCGACCTGAGCGCATGTATGCGCAAGGGTGGGCTTGCGCACGTGCCAACCGATATCAGCGGCTTCGGCGTGCGCTATACCATGAGCCTGATACTGGATCGGAATGCGCTCGGCGACGCAGACTGGAAATAGCCATCGACATCGTCCATTCACGTTTCGTACCGTAGCAATTCAATGCCTGACTCATTTTCCATCGCCAGTCGTTTTCGCGGTTTCCTGCCGGTCATCGTCGACGTCGAGACCGGCGGATTCAATTGCAAGACGGATGCGCTGTTGGATATCGCGGCCGTCTTCATTGATCCTCAGGCCGACGGTACGCTGCTGCGCGGCGAAACTATTCGCTACCATGTCAAACCGTTCGAAGGTGCGAACATGGAAGCAGCTTCGCTGGCGGTGAACGGTATCGATCCCCATCACCCGCTCCGACCGGCGATCGATGAACGGGATGCGTTGCAACGGATTTTTCGGGAAGTTCGGCGCGCTGTGCGGGAGTGCGGCTGCACGCGTGCAATACTCGTCGGGCACAATTCATCGTTCGACCTCGGTTTCCTGAACGAAGCCGTACTACGCTCCGAAATCAAGCGAAATCCCTTTCATCCTTTCAGCTCATTCGATACGGCGACGCTTTGCGGCGTGGCGTATGGACAGACCGTACTGGCACGGGCTGTAACCGCCGCCGGATTGGTCTGGGATGAAAGTTCCGCGCATTCGGCAGCGTACGATGCCGAAATCACCGCAGACATATTTTGTGACATCGTGAACCGGTTCAGGCCGGTGTTCGAATCGGCCCGCCAGACCGAGTTTGCGCCTGCAGAAGAAGATACCGGGCCGGACCACGAATACGCCAATCCTTAACCCGGGAGCGCCCTCGGGCCGCGACGATGTGTGTCGATCGCTACCGGCATCGAGCGCCGCGTAGGTGCAGCGGACGGTCTGCCGATGTAATAGCCTTGTGCGAGTTCCACACCGAGTTTGCCCAGCAATTCGAATACCGCGTGACTCTGTACGTACTCGGCAACGGTTTTCATACCGGCTTCGCGGCCGATCTCCGCGATCATTCGCACCATCTTCTGGTCGACCGGGCTGGTCACCAGCTCTCGAATGAAACATCCATCGATCTTGATGTAGTCAACCGACAATCGCTTGAGGTGGCTGAACGAACTGTATCCTGTACCGAAATCGTCGAGCGCCAGCTGGCAACCGACACGGCGCAACGACGAGATCTGTTGCTCGACGTGCTTCAGGTGCCGTACTGCCAGGCTTTCTGTAATTTCGAAAACTATTGATTCAGCCGGCACGTCATGTTTGGTCAATTGTGTGCGAACGAATGCCGCCAGGTTTTCGCTCTCGAATGCATTCACTGAAAGATTGATGGAAAAGCGAAGGCCTGGCTGCTCTTCCCGATACGCTGCCAGTGCGGATATCGCGTTTTCAATCATCCAGGTATCGATTTCCGCCATCAATCCGAAACGAACTGCCGCCGGAAGGAATGCATCGGGTGCAACCAGTTTCCCGTCGCTGGCCCGCATGCGTAACAGTACTTCATGGTGTGTCGTTTCGCCCGTGGCTATATCGACGATCGGCTGGTATCTCAGAATGAACGCGTTGTTGTCGATCGCCTCGCGCAACTTCGACATCCAGCCCACATCGGCCACCATCTTTTCGGCTTCGCGCTCTGACATACTGAAGAATTGCAGGCGGTTTCTGCCGCTGGCCTTGGCTTCCCGGCACGCAATATCGACCTGCGCGATCAGGTCGTCGTGGTCGAAGCGGGACGAATCGATCATTGTGATGCCGATACTGCAATGCACATGGAATACGTTGTCATTTTCGATGTGAGCGAGCCGGCGCATGTCCTCCAGTATGGACTCTGCCAGTGTCCGCGCCTTGGTCTTCGATGTTCCCGGTATCAGAACCGCAAATTCGTCGCCACCGAATCGAGCAACATGGCCTTGATCACCGACGGTACGAATCAGCTGATCGGCAACTTTTCTCAACATGCGGTCACCGGCAGGATGTCCGCAGGTATCGTTGACATACTTGAACTGGTCCAGGTCGACGAACATCAGCGCACTGGATTTTTCGTTGACACTGACGTTATCAACCTCTTTTTTCAACTCCTCGACGAAGCGACGGCGGTTGAACAATCCAGTCAACACATCATGGTTGGCGAGCCTGAGCAGGCGCGCATCTCTCTCGCCGAGAGCTGTTGCCGTGGTCTCCAGTGCTTCGACGATTTCGGAAATTTCCCTGTGCTCCGCCGGTTTGAACTGTACCGTCAGATTACCTTTGGCAAGCTCCGATATAGGCTCCTGCAAGTCTGAAATAGACGACAAGGCTTTGCGTAGCGTTGCACGCCCGATGATTCCGGATACGAGCAGCACCAGCAACAGAACAGAAATCGCGATCTTGATGTTTTTCAGCAGCCGATCGTGAAACAACATGAAGTCGAGCTCGAGCCCGACGAAGCCGATCAGATCGATCGCGCTGGTTTCTGCAGGGCTCTCCGGATCGAATTCGAAAAGCCCGTCGCCGGTGATCGATTCCGTCCACACTGGCGCGAGTATCGTAAATGCCCTCGCGTTGACCAGGCTGCTTTTCATGACATACGGTGTGTCGCCGCCCGCAAGGTCGGAGACATTCTGCAACATGGTTCGGCTGAGGTTCGGCGGCGCTTGTTGCTGGTGTTCGAGGTTCGAGATCGAGAACAGCACGTCGCCGTCATTCTTGTAATAAGTTACTCGCTCGATTTCGGAGTACTTGCCAATGAAGCTTTCAAGACGCAACAGGGCGTCAGCGTCATTGCTGAGATAGAGCGGTGCGCCGAGTTCGTTCAGATCTTCCGTCCACTGCAAAGCCCAGCGGCTGTAATTGTCCTGCAGGACCCACTGCCCTCCCCAGTACAACGCGGCCACGGCGAGTCCGCCAATGACGGCGGTAATCATGATCTGGAGGGAGAGAATCTCGCGGACCAGCGCACGCTTGCCACGTCGGGCTGCGGCTCTGCGAGCTATGTAATCCCTGACTTTCTGGCTGAATCTCTGCAGATAGTCAAAAGTCACAAGGCCCCCGCGACGGTATCCTGGCCGACCTCTGTGTTCTCGAGGCCGTACTGTTGTATCAGCGCTTTGTTGGTTTGAATCCGGATCTCGGTCAAGGGTGTCAGCGCGGGCAACTCGCTACCCAGGTTCCGTTCGAACCGATCCAGAACCTGGACGATGGTTGATGCGATGTCGGCATCTACCGCGGTTGAGCTCAGCGTAGCGCCCATACTCAGCAACGATTCGTTGAATACGGCAACCTGCACGCGGTGGCGCGCAGCGTAGCTCAGCATTTGGTCGAGAACCGTGCGGCTCAGAATCCTGTTATCGGGAAACAGCAGGAAACCGTCGATGTCGGGGACCATGCGATTGAATAGATACAGCGTTTCCTTGTCGGAACCGGCAACCCTGACATGCAGTTCGAGACCGAGCTCTGTCGCTGCCATCGCCGCTTCCTCGACCAGCGACTCGTGGCCATTGCCGACGATTGCCCCGACATCCTTCAATGCGGGGTCGAGTTCCTTCCACGCCTTTAGCTGAAGACCGATCGGTGGAATCGATGAGACTCCTTTCACGTTTTCCGTTATCAGGTCGTTGTCGTAGACGTTGAATACCTGGCAAAAGACAACCGGCACCGTTGACAATGCTCGAGCCGACAACGCAGCACGCAATCCGATTGCCACAACCGCCGTTGCCTGCTCGTCGGCGATGCTGCGAAAAACACCCCTGACTGTCTGGCTGCGATCCGAGAGGTCATACAGCGAATAATCTTCGAGGACCTGCTCCAGTTCTTGTGCAACGCTTTCGTAGGCCGACTGCCTGCCACTCAGAACAATTGCGACACGATGCGAGAAAACTTCCGGCGGAACGGGATCCGGGTCGGGCTGTGGAACCGGAACGATGACGATCGGCGGATGCTCCGGCTCGATCGGTACCTGTTGCACCACGACAGCCGGCGGGAGCTCGGGCTCAATGATAACGGCTTGAGGCGGCGCCGGCTTGAACACGCTGCAACCGGCGGACAGCAGCAGCACCAGCAAAGCTGGCAACGGCCAGAAATACCTGCGGGTTCGCTTTGACATTGGCATTTGCTGGAACTCCGCACTTGAAAAGACAATTTTTTGCGAACGGCATCGAGGGCGCCGGTCGCTGACGTCGAGTCAATATAGCAACGGCCCGAAGTGGCGCAGTGACACGTGTCTCAATTGCACAGGGCGCATGGATAAAGGATTTCTGACCCATTGCTGGCGCGAGGAAAACGGCTGCACGGCGGGACCGGCACAGTGGCGACCGCCACGATTTGCCGGTCCCCGGCGCAGCCCTGCGCGGAGATTATGTAAAGCTCAGGGAGCCGACCGGCGAAAGCGGTTTTTCAGTGTCGATCGCGGAAGAATCAGGCGGCGGCGTCGGCCAGCAGCTTCTGCAGTTCACCGGAGTTGTACATGTCGACAACAATATCGCAACCGCCGATCAGTTCTCCGTTCACGTACAGCTGCGGAAAGGTCGGCCAGTTGGAGTACGCCTTGAGGCCCTCGCGAATCTCCGGATCCTCGAATATGTTGACGTATGCAAAGGGTTTACCGATGGCTTTCAGGGCATTGACGGTCTGGCCGGAGAACCCGCATTGAGGAAAATCCGGTGTGCCTTTCATATACAACAGGACCGGACTGGATTTCAGTTGCTGTTCAATTCTCTCGTTTACGTTCACTTTGATACTCTCGCCTTGAAATAGAGTGGACGCGCCCGACCAAGGGTCGGAACGGCCTAGTTGTTCGTATTGACCTGGATCTGACTGTTTACGGCACGAACCCTGTCGGTGTTTCGAGCAATACTGACGGCGCGGTCACGAATCGCAAAACTTCCGACCGTGCCGCTGAGCGTTACATCCTTCATATACGTAAGCACGCGGATGTTAGCCGCGCTGACTGCCGTATCCATGCTGTACCGGCTGCGGATCGTGGCCGTAATCGCATTGTCCTCGCTCATCTGCGCGGCTGTCCGCCGGTCGCCACCGAGACCCGGACTGCCCGACGACGCCCCGCCCAGCAGCATGGACGTGCAGGCACTCATCAAAAGGCACAGCCCCAATACCGCAATCCCTTTCGTCATCCCGACAAACCCGGTTTACCAGTTCAGCAGCGGCAGATTGTACGCGACTGCCCTACGGATGACACAAGCCCGGTCTTACCGTGTAGCCAGGCGATTCACAACAAGCCATTGCTCTTCCGCAGTCATCGATGACCAGGCAATGATCTCTTCCAGCGTGCGCCGGCATCCGAGGCAAACCTTGCGCTCATCCAGTGCGCACTGGCGCACGCAGGGCGATGCCGGATAGCCGGGACGCGGCGTCGCTGGTGTCGGAATGTCCATGGTTGGTCGCTTGCTGATTCGCAGAATCGTTTGATTTACAAGTACTTACGAGAATGGGGAGTTTCGGGGGACAGTGACCCTGACACCACGGCCTCCTCGCCAGATTTATCCCCGTGGGCAAGGAGTTAGGGTCACTGTCGCCGAACACAAGCCCTGATTTTGCCGTTGGCAGCCACTATAATACCCGCCTGACCCGCCCAAGACCGGGCTCAGGCAGCCGGTGGACGAATTACAAGAATGCCGGCACGACGCCAACAACAATACGCCATATACACTGGGGAGATAATTTGATGAATCCACTGAATAGCGTCGCCGGAACAATCATTGCGGGTGTAGTGCTTGCGATATTGCTGGTGCTGGCAACCATGGGCGAGCACCTGGTGTTTTCGCCAGCCGCCAATTCGATCGTTGTCTGGCTGCACGTGCTGGCCGGCATCACGTGGATCGGACTTCTTTATTACTTCAACTTTGTCCAGGTGCCCGCGCTCGGCGATGCCGCCAAGGATGAGGGCGGACCAGGTGGAGCCGGCATAACCAAGTACGTTGCACCGCGGGCATTGTGGTGGTTCCGCTGGTCCGCATTATTGACGTGGCTGACCGGCGCCAGCTACCTGCTGCATATCGGCCAACTCGGCGACGCCTTTGCACTCGGCATGCTCAGCACGCCGGTCAACAGCTATGCATTGACCATCGGCATCGGCGCCTGGCTCGGCACGCTGATGCTGTTCAACGTCTGGGTCCTGATCTGGCCCAACCAGAAAAAGGTGCTCGGAATCGTCAAGGCCAGCGCCGAGGAAATAGCCAAGGCCAAGCGAATTGCGTTTCTTGCGTCGCGCTCCAATACGCTGATGTCCATTCCGATGGCAATGAGCATGGTCGGCGCGCATCACGGATTCATGATGTAAGCGAGATCAATCGAAGCAAGGCAGGCCCGGCCTCGTGCCGGGCTTCTTGTTTGCGAGGCCTAATAACTCGATGAGCATTTCCCACAGCGCATTGCAGGACGCGATCGAATTCAATGTCGCGACGGCGCTCAAAGAGGATATCGGCACCGGCGACCTGACTGCATCCCTGCTGCCGGCGAACTCCGTCGCGAGTGCAACGGTCATCACGCGCGAAGCAATGATTCTAGCCGGCATACCCTGGTTCGATGAGGTGTACCGGCAACTGGACCGGGACGTTGAAGTCCACTGGTCCGGTTCCGACGGCGACGCATTCAAACCCGGCGAGACGCTGTGTCATTTGAAGGGACCCGCTCGGTCACTGGTCAGCGGCGAGCGGTGCGCGTTGAATTTCCTGCAATTGCTGTCCGCCACGGCAACCGTTACCGCAAGCTTTGTTGCGGCAGTGGCTGGGACAGGCACGCGAATACTCGACACGCGAAAGACCATTCCCGGACTTCGTCTTGCACAGAAGTATGCGGTTCGTTGTGGCGGCGGTGTGAATCACCGCATCGGGCTTTACGACGCCATCCTGATCAAGGAGAACCACATTCTGGCCTGCGGCGACGTTGGTGCCGCGCTGTTGGCGGCCAGAACATCACATCCGGGCGTAGCGGTAGAAGTCGAGGTGGAATCGATAGATGAGCTGCGGGAAGCACTGTCCTCGGGAGCGGAGCGAATCCTGCTCGACAATTTCTGTCTGGACGATCTGCGGAAGGCGGTGCGATTGAAGCAAAACAGTGGCAACGGAAAGGCCGAGCTGGAAGCGTCCGGCGGTGTCACGCTGGAACAGATTCGCGCAATTGCCGAGACCGGGGTCGATTTTATTTCCGTAGGAACGCTGACCAAGCACGTTCGCGCAATCGACCTGTCGATGCGCTTTGAATGACTGGCGTGGCAGGTCCGACTATGCGACCGCGCGCGTTACGCGCTGCGGCTCGGAAACACCGTATCCCTGCGCGTAGTCGATACCCATGCCGCGCAGCATCGTAATGATTTCGGCGTTCTCGGCAAACTCGGCAATGGTCTTCTTGCCGGTCAAATGGCCTATTTCGTTAATAGATCGCACCATCTCCCTGTCAATCGGATCATGCAGAATCTCTTTGACAAAGCTGCCATCGATTTTCAGGAAGTCCACCGGGAAATGCTTCAGGTAACCGAACGACGAGAGGCCTGTGCCGAAATCGTCGAGCGCGAATTTGCAGCCGAGTTCCTTCAACGCATTGATGAAACGGTTTGCCTGCGAGTAGCTGGCAATCGCGGCGGTCTCGGTAATCTCGAAGCAGATCTTTGTGGCATCGAGGCCGCTCATCTGAAACTGCTCGATGACGTAGGGCAGAAATTTTTCGTCGCCCAGACTCTGCCCGGACAGGTTGATCGAGCACAGCGACAGGCGTTCGCGCTCGTCGGCCTCGGACACCAGCCAGCGGAATGCGTTCTGGATCACCCAGCGGTCGATATTCGGCGTAATGCCGTAGCGCTCGGCCGCTTCGATGAACAGGCCGGGCGCAATGATGCTGCCACTTTCGTCGCGCATTCGCAGCAGTAACTCGTAGTGCGCGCCTTCGCCTTCCGATTGTAGCGGCAGTATGGTCTGGCGGAACAGCTCGAAACGGTCTTCTTCGAGCGCATTGTTGATGCGAGCCGCCCACTGCATCTCCCTTCGACGCCGCATGAGATCGATGTCGTTTTCCTGGAAGCTGTGGATACGATTTCGCCCGGCTTCCTTGGCAGCCGAACAGGCGCTGTCGGCAGCGCTCAGCAGGGCCTGTACATCTTCATTGTCAGCGGTGATCGGCACAACGCCGATACTGACGCCCAGTCGAAAACTGCGGTCATCCCACATGAACTTGAATTCGCTGATGGCGACTCGCAGTATCTCGGCCGTCTGCATGGCCTCGTCCAGGCTGCAACTCTCGAGAAGAATGCCGAATTCGTCACCGCCGAGGCGGGCGAGCGTGTCGCGCCAGCGAATTTTTGACTTCAGCAGCGCGCCAAGTTGTCCAAGGAGTGCATCGCCGGCACTGTGCCCGCAGGAATCGTTGACGATCTTGAATTGATCGAGGTCCAGGTAGCAAAGCGCATAGGAAGTTTCACGTGCGCGAGCGCTTTTCAATGCACGTTCGAGTCGCGATTCGAACTCGCGCCGATTGACCAGCCCGGTCAGAATATCGTGGCTCGCGTGATAACTGAGGCGCCGGTTAAGCTCCCGGGATTCGCTGACGTCGTGAAACACCAGCACACCGCCCGTGACGTCGCCCTTGCCATCACGGATCGGTGACGCAGTACTCTCTATATACAGTTCATTGCCATCGCGGCGAATCAGCAGTGTCGGCCGCACGGACTTGATCGAACGGTTGCGGCGAATCGAAACCGACAACGGGTTCTCGAGCGGCTCGCAGGTTTCCTCGTGAAAGCCGCGAAATATCTCATCGACCGAGCGACCGCTGGCATCGTCCACTTTCCAGCCGGTCAACTCCTCAGCGACCGGATTGATGTATTCGACGTTGCATTCCGCATCAGTCGTAATCACGCCGTCGCCAATGGAACGAAGCGTGATTTGCGCGCTCTCTTTCTCGCGAAACAGCGCCTCTTCGTAGAGCTTTCGTTCGGTAATGTCGACTTCGACACCCAGCAGGCGTACCAGCCGGCCGCGTTCGTCCTGCCGGGCCTTGGCACGGCTGGTCATCCAGCGCCATTCGCCGTTCTGGTGCTTCATGCGATGGACGCTTTCGAAGAACTCCGTCTTGCCCTCCAGGTGCTCACGCATCTTGCCCTGCACCCGAATCATGTCGTCCGGATGTACCAGCCGATACCAGTCCGGGAGCAGATCCTCGCGATTGACGTCGTAGCCCAGCATGGACTTCCAGCGTCGGGACAGCCGTAGCCGTTTGCTGGCTCCGTCGAAATCCCAGATACCGTCGTTGGCCGTCAGGCTGACGAGAAAATTTCGCTCCTCCATCTCGGCGAGGATGTCGATTGTCCGCATACGCTCGATGCCGGAGGCAAGCGAGGCACCGATCAGTTTCATCAACAGGTGCAGGTTGGCATCCCAGCTGTCGACCGGTCGCTCGTTCGCCAGCGCCAGGAACCCCGCGACTTCGTTTCGCACGGTAAAACCGATGATCAGAATGGAGCCTATGTGCAATTCGGCAAGACGTTCCATTTCGGAGTCCGCACCCTTCGGTGCTTTTTCCGTGTCGGCTACTTCGATCAGGCGAAGATGGCCAAGATTCCTGGCCAGCCACGGCCAGTTGCCGAGCAACTCGCCTTCCAGTGCGCCGGGATTGCAGCTGCAGAAAACAGATCCGGAAGAAAACACGGTCTCGATTGCGGAAACATCCTGCTTGAACAGAGCAAGAAATGCCGAATCGCAGCCCATTGCTTCCGGCAATTCGCCGATGTTGTCGCGAAGCTGTTCGTGGAAACGCTGCGGATCGAGGTGCTGAACGTTGACTGCGATTTTGGTCTGCAATGCGTCGACTGCACCGCGATTGCGTTCGCCGGCCCGGGGCCGACGATGCCTCACGGGCACCGGATTGGGTAGTTTGCTGCCGGAAGATGTCGTCATTCTTTTTGGATTGCCGCGACCCTGCCACTCATTAAGTCTAGCCGACCCCTGCAACCAGGACGCATAGCCTGATCTCAGATTCGCGAATCGGACGGTTGATTAATAACGGCCACATTTTGACACGTTACCAAAGGAATACAAGATAAGTGCCTGTATTTTTGCACTTTATCGATCTCCAATCCTGCGTACAGCCCTGCGACGCGAAAATTGCTGCTCGCGATGTCAACGACATGCCGCCGGTCGCGTTATAGCGCCATAGGGAACGCATCCATCAAGGAGATCACGATGAAACTCTCGAACATGCGCCTGCCAGGCAACGGCAGCCAGTTAACACTCTCACTATGGATAGCCATGGTGCTATCGGTAATCCTTGTCGCCGGTTGCGGCGGCGGCAGCGGCGCCTCAACGCCAACACCGGCGGCAGCCGTATGTGTCCCCGACGATCCGGCCACTGCTGCCGAATGCGGCACGGTCCTGGTCGGTTTTACTGACGCCGATGGCGACTTCCTGAATTACTCGGTTGACGTCCTGTCACTCGAGCTGGAAACAGCGGGCGGCGCGATCGTTGAGACATTACCGCGGAAGACGCGCATCAACTTCAGTGACTACGTCGATCTGACCGAGTTCGTATCGGCAGCCACCATCCCGCCCGGTGTATACGTCGCCGGGACTCTCAGCCTCGATTACAGCAACGCAGAAGTCATCGTCGAAGCCGGCGGCGAATCCAAACCGGCTGTTGTCGTCGATGCCGACGGGAACCCGCTGGCGCAGGTTGTGCAGAAAATTGTGCTGTCGGATCGCGACCGACTGGTCGTTTCGCGCGGCCGTGCGTCATTGCTGACCGTCGACTTCGACCTGGACGCATCGCATTCGGTCGATATCGGAGCTACTCCGGCGATTGCCACGGCAGAACCGTTCATCGTTGCCGAAATCGATCCGGTCGATACCAAGGACATCCGTGTTCGCGGCCGCTTCATCGAAGCCAACGAATCCGAGATGTTCTATACCGTCGCGATTCGGCCGTTCCACGACCGAATCGGCGACTTCGGCCGCATGAAAGTCTATGTGAGCAATGCGACGGCATTTGAAGTGAATGATGTCGAGTACGTCGGTGTCGAGGGACTGCGGGCATTGAACGCTTCCGGTCAGGGAACCCTGACAGTAGCTCAGGGAACACTGAATGTTGCCCAACGCGAATTCACGGCGAACATCGTGCTGGCCGGCAGCAGTGTGCCGGGCATGGACCGGGACGCCGTTCGCGGCAATGTTATCGCGCGCGATGGCAATGAATTGCTGGTGCGCGGCGCGACAATCATTCGCCCCGAACTCGACGCCTACTTCCACGATGACGTCATAGTCACGATCGGCCCGAACACGACAGTATTCAAGGCCGGGCATCCGAATTCCGGACTGGACATCAGTGCGATTTCGGTCGGCCAGCGAGTAACGATTCGCGGTGACGTGACCGCGAGTGACGCAGCCCGAGTGCATTTCGATGCAAGCAATGGCGCGGTGCGCATGCACCTTACCCATCTTGCCGGACTGGTCAACACCATCCTGCCCGGACAGACCGACATCGAATTGCATGCCATCGACCGGCGCCGTGTGCAGGTTTTCGATTTCACGGGCACCGGCTCCAGTCCTGCCATGGATGCGGATCCGGATAACTACGAAGTGTCGACCGGAAATCTTTTCATGAACCCGCTGGCCACAGGACGGCCGGTCGTTGTCTACGGCTTCCCGTATACCTTCGGCGCTGCGCCGCCGGATTTCGAGGGCCGCACGGTAGTCGACTATGCCAACGTCCGCAGCGTGCTCGGCGTGGGTTGGGGTAGCGCCGGAACTCTCGCGCCGTTCCTGAGCATCGGTACCGACGGCCTGGTTCTGGACAATCACAATCCGGACATCGGTGTACGCCATCACATCAAGCAGGGACCGGTACTGATCGACCTCACAACCTTGCCATCCGGTACCGTCATCGCGCCACGCGAGACGGGCCGCAAACTGTTCGCTGTGAAAACGACCGACAGCCTGCAGCTCTATTCGAACTTCGACGATTTCGTGCAGGCGTTGCTGATCGAAATGGATGGAGCGAGTACGGCCCGATCGATGTATGCGCGCGGGCACTACAATGCCGACACCAACGTGTTCACGGCATACAAGATCGGTATCTACCTGCTCGAACCATAGTCTGAGAAAGCTGCGACGTCTCCCCCGCGTCGCGGCGGCACCCCTGCCCCCGCAGCACAGTCTGCGGGGGCCTTTTTCAGGTGCCGCGCATCATGTCCCGCTGCATGCGCGAAGCGAATTGCACAATCGATCGATGAAAAAGGCGCAATACCCGGTTGCCGACGGGGTCGACAGGATCCCAGCGCCTCCGACCAAAGGACTGCAGCTTGCGCTGAGCTCGATCGAGTTCCTCTGCCTGCCATGCGCGCACGGCCTTTGATCCGAGCAATTTCTCATCACAGCCCGGCTTCGCGCCTTCGCATTCGGCGCTCCGAACCACGGCTTCTGGAATATTGACCAGGCCGTGCGCGAGATCCTCGCGCAGATCCCGCATGGCCGAACACCAGCCAAAAGCCTCTACGAGCTCGGGCACATCGTCTGCACGGGCTTTTGCTCCGACGGCAACCAGCAACAGGTTCAGGGAATGGCGGAACGTGACGCGATGGTGACGACGCAACTCCTGGTGACTGAAAAGCGCCCTGTCGTTTGCGCGTTCGCGATCCAGCATCATGTGCCGGATCAGCGCAATTGAATCTGCCAGCGGACGATCGCTTTCTGTCTGCAATCGGGATAATTCCGTGGCCATCGACTGCGCGAGAATGCCCAATCGATCAGAGCGGAAATCGCCCGTTTCCAGTTGCTGCAGGACATCGGCAGCGACGATCGAAGGTTCCCGATCACAGGCCCTGTCGCCATCCAGCAGGTCATCGATGACCTGCAATAGACAGAAGCCGACTCGCAGCACACGGCTTTTGCTCCAGCGAAACATTGCATGCCAATAAATGATTGCGGCAATCAGCAGATACCGGCGGTGTCGCCGGGCGAAAGTCAGGAACTCGCCTGCGCAGATCCATTCGACGCGAAACGCATTCAGGACGTCGGGCCGGGACACCCACGGATAGACGAGCAACATTCCGGCCGCGGCCAGTATGGCACCGGCGGCGACGTCGGCCAGATAGTGTTGATGTGTCAGGACTGACGACGCGCTGATGAGCAGAGCCCACATACCGTAAAAAACCTTGCCCGGCCATTCGCATGACTTTGCGCAGGCAGTCGCTACCGTTACGGACAAAGCAACGTGCAGGGATGGCAGATAGTTAAAACGCAGATTCAACGTATCGGCGACGGCAAACGGCAGACCTGGCCCATTGGCGGCGCGATTCCGTGCCATCTCTTCAATTGGAAACACGATGAAGATCAACCCGGCAAGAAGTACCTCGAGTGACAACACGAACACCAGCGGGAAAAGCTGCCGTGGCGTGTTCATGACGAAAGGCGCAAGAATCATTAGCGGAATTATCGACAGGTACACGATCGCCATCTGCGGCACGAACGGTATGCCGCTATCCAATGGCAAGGCCACCGAATAACGTTGCGTCAGGTGTCCACCGAGCAGGTCGGCGCCGACATAAACGATTCCGAACAGCAGCGCGAACTGCAGCGACAGCAACAGGTTCGAACGCAGCGCAGCGCCCTTCGGCACTGCACGCACGCCGATGGACGGCAACAGCCGTCTAAGCACGATCGGCTATTGAATCGGAAGCGGCATCGCTGATCGGCCGCGGCCCGAGCCACATGCGCAGATAAATTGACAGAAAGCTCGGCCGCGGCTCCGTCGAATCGACCAGCCGCGGGAGATAAAGCCAGCTAATGCCGGGGTGCCGATGATGCGCGAGATGATCGTGGTAATTCAGGAACAGGAGCTTGGTCAACGGATTGACCTTGAGATTCCATGCGCCGTTTCTGCGGTCGAGTGGCGACCAGGCATGATCTGCATATTGCAGCGCGCTCCAGTTGACGGCAAAACATCCATAACAAAGAGCCCAGCCTGACACACTCAGGTCCAGCAAAAGGAACAGCGACGCCTGTAGCGCAGCGCTCGTCGCGGTCTCCGCGCGAATGACATTGACCGGCACCTGGCGAAGACTGGACAGGTACACCGCAGCACCGGTCTGGTGTCCGACAGTCGATTCCCTGCTGGAAAGCCAGCGACTGCGAAAACCCGATGGTGCGAGCGAATAAAGCACACAGAAAAGCGGCGAAAAGATCCAGTAGAGGCCAGTCAGGATCGCGTACCACTGAGCGTACTTCAGGAAGCGATTATCCCCGGGCCGAACGTAATCGAACTGTTCGAATTCTGTCCGATTGCGGTTGTGATGCGTCAGGTGAAAAGCGCGTTGCACCGAAAAAGAAGTTGGATAGAACGAGGCAGCAAATCGCGACATCCAATCGTTGATCCGCTTGTTCTGATGAAGCACGCCGTGTGTCCCTTCATGCAACAGCGAAAAAAGCGTGTTGTTGACGAAAGAAAATGCGACGGCAGCGGCCAATACCGCAGGCCATGAGTCCATGTGCGACGCACACCACAACAAAGCCGCGGCCACGGCGCTCGCCAGGCAAAGTAGAACCGAGTTCAGTACACCGGGAATCGATTCAATGTTTTTCATCGACCTTCGCTTGTATTTCTCTTTTTCAGGCCGTTGCTTTTCTGCCGGATACTCGCCCGAACCAGAATCCGAGCAGCAGGCCAAGAAATCCTGCGACGGCCGCGAAAATATAGATCATTTGCGTTGCTTTATTGAGCAATGGATTCTCGAAAATGCTCGGCGCAAACTGGAAGCTGGCCAACAACCACCGGCCGTCTTCTTTGACCATCGTCGCCGTCCAGAACGTGTCGACCTCGAAAGCCAGTCCATCCGTCAAATTATACCTACCCCATGAACTGCCGTGCGCTACGGCGGTGTCGTCTCCGTACAGAGTGCTTAACGCCGCCACGTCGAAGGTATGATGAACGGACGCAACTGTCGGATCGGGTCCGCCGACCGTGCGCATGAAGTAATCGCGGATGCCATCCTTTCCGATGACCGTCTCGCCGTTCATGGCAACAAGTACAATACTGTCATGTACATAATCGATGAGCGGCGCGAGGTCGTCTGTGCTGCCGGACTCGCCCATCTTGTTGAAAGCGGCTTCCGCGCCGTCTTTCAATGCGCGTAACTGCCGGTGCGTTTCCTCTATGGCGGCTTGTATGGCAGCATCGTTTGCGGTCTCCTGTGCGGTCGCGCCCGCAAACGACATCAATAGTAGCGATGTCAGCAGGAGCATCGGGGCTTTGTAGCTCATTGTAGTTCTCCAGATATCAGGACCGGGCGCTCAGCAACTGATTTACGCCGTTCCATGTGACGGGTTTTCCGACGGACCGGACAATTCCGCGGCCCAGCAAAAGTAGTCGATCATTTCGCTGTCCGCGTGGACAAGACTAAGCGGGTTGTACCTCGGGCTTCCGAGACTTTCGGTTTCGGCGATCAGGTAGGCGCCGGTAAACAGCCTGCGGATCCACAGGCCGACGGTTTGTGCGAACAGGCGGCCCGCGACCGTATTCGCGCGCGGCGCAAACGCAATGACGTCGCAGCGGGTCTTGCCATCGGATAACGGCGTCAGGCAAATCATGAAACGGCTGATCGCGCGTTTGAACGCACCGCTTATCGTTACGATCGTTCCGCCCCAGGTGGTGATCGATATATCCACCGTCGAACCGGCAAAGCGGCGAAGCAGTCGATCGTAGTAAGCAGCGCCGAGCACATCGGCACGATAACGCGAGCGACGGGCAAACGGCGCCGGGCAGTCCACTTGCAATGGGCCGTGGAGCTTCCGCGAATGCACCGTTGCAAAATGCTGACTGTCGTAACCGTGCGCCGAAACCATGTACCAGCTGCAATCCGCGACGAAGGAAACGGGCTTCGCGGCTACGAAATCAGCGGGTGTGTCATCTATCAGAAAAGGTAATGGAAACAACGGGATACGCGCGTTGAAAAAGAACAGTAAGCCATGCCGCTCCACAACCGGGTAGACAGTCTGTCGTGCCCGCTCGGGTATCGAGGTCATGTTCGGAATGCGGCTGCAGCGCCCATCCGGCGAATAACGCCAGCCATGGAACGGGCATTCAATACAGTCGCCGACCACCTTGCCGCGTGACAGGTCCGCCCCGAGGTGCGAGCAGCGGCTGTTCATCACGACAACTCGTCCCGATTCGGTGCGAAACGCCACGAGATCGAGGCCGAGCACTTGCCGCGACAAGGGACCCCGCGCCAACTGCTTCGCCGAACCGAGGAGATACCAGGATTGCGGATATCTGGCGAACGCAGACTCGTCGGGAGCCTGCCGCAGAACGCCGGGATCGACACGACGAATCTTTCGTGAATCCAGTTCGCCGTCAGGGGCTGTTGCAGGCATGGGCCTCTCGCGGGACTTTCGGTTACGGTGACTAGGATCGAGTCCGGATTATAGGCCAATGCTGCCGGATTCGTTGGTACATCGAGCCAGCAGTCCCAATTGCCCGTGCAACAGATGAGGCCGATCGCCACGATGCGCATTGCACTTGAAGACGCCGCTGACAGCTTGGGGGGTATCCGCAGCCGAAAAGTGATTCAATCCGACAACAATGACAGGCAGGAGACTCCGGTGCCCGATCGGAAACGAATTGACCAGCGAACGGTCGACGACTTGCTGCGATTGCTGCTCGGCAGGCCAAGGGTTTCCCTGGCGCTGTTACCGACACCGATGCAAAAGCTCGAAAACTTCGGCAGCCAGCTGACGGGCACGGAATTGTGGCTGAAACGGGACGACCTGACCGGCCTGGCGGGCGGCGGCAACAAGACCCGCAAACTCGAGTTCCTGGTTGCCGATGCAATCGAGTCCGGCGCGGACATGCTGGTCACGGCCGGCGCGATTCAATCGAACCATACCCGCCAGACCGCAGCGGCGGCGGCCCGCTGTCAGCTGAAATGCGCCCTGCTGCACCTCGCATGGACGAAGGATGCGGGCCCGGGCTACAGACAGGTTGGAAATATCCTGATGAGCCACATCATGGGAGCCGAGCTCTTCGTCGACGCGTCGGCAAGGCCGATCGAAGACCAGGGTCCGCTGCAGGATTTCTGCGACTTTCTTCGGAAGCGTGGCGACCGTCCGTACCTGATCCCGGCCGGCGCATCGGAGCATCGTCTCGGCAGCCTAGGCTACATGCTATGCGCCGCGGAAATCGCCCGCCAAAGTGCGGCACTCGAGGTGCATTTCGATTATCTCGTGCACTGCACGGGCAGCGGCAGTACGCAGGCAGGGTTACTGGCCGGTCTTGCCGCGATCGGCAATACCACCCGCGTGATCGGCGTATCCGACGACCATGAAACCCGCATCAAGCGCGAGCGGGTTCTGCAACTCGCAAACGCTGCTCTGGCCGAAATCGGATTGCCGCAGCGGATCTCGCCGGCGGATGTCGAGGTAATTGCCGCCGACAGGAGCCCTTACGGATCTGCCGATAGTGAGACCTTCGATGCCATTCGGCTGCTGGCGCAGAAAGAAGGGTTGATGGCCGACCCGGTCTACGAAGGCAAAGCGTTGCGCGGATTGCTGAAGCTGGCTTCCGACGGTCGATTCGAAAGCGGAAGCAAGGTGTTGCTGATGCATCTGGGCGGCACGCCCGCCGTGCACGCTTATGCCAATCAGTTTGGAACCCCGGAATTTTCGCCGCTCCGGGCAGCCGGTTAGCGCAGCTGGCTGTCCTTGCTGCCGCGACGGTTGATACCACCACGGCTTTGATCCGCTTTGTCATAGGCGGCCTGGCAATCGACACATCGGCGGACGCCGGGAATGGCGACGCGACGCGCCGACGGAATTTCGGCGTCGCAATCCTTGCAATGCGTGAGGCTTTCGCCACGAGGCAATTTGCTGCGGGCGCGTTTGACTGCATCGTCGACACTTGCGTCGATCTGTTCCTGCACCGCCCCGTCTTTGGCCCAGCCGCCTGCCATACCGCACTCCGCATTCGCCATTGATGTAGTTGACACCCGTTCATTTACGGCGAAATCGCCTTCCGGTCAAGAAACCCGACCCGGAGCGACGATGCGCAGATCTCCAAACCATTAATAAATAGCGGTTTTCCCGCATGCTGATTGTATATTCAACTAAATGGTTGACGATTTAAATTCCAAGGCATATAGTCAACCACATGGTTGAATCTGATTCCGAACGGCTTAACGCCGTCTTTCATGCGCTGGCTGACCCGACCCGGCGCGCCATGCTGCAAAGCCTGACAACCGGTGACCGGAACATCAGTGAACTCGCAGCACCGTTCGACATGTCGCTGGAAGCGGCTTCGAAACACGTCAAAGTGCTGGAACGCGCAGGCATGATTCGACGCAGTATCAAAGGGCGCACGCACGTCTGCCGGCTCGACGCGCAGCCGATGCACGGCGGCCTCGAG
This sequence comes from Gammaproteobacteria bacterium, assembly GCA_029865385.1. Classification (GTDB taxonomy): domain Bacteria; phylum Pseudomonadota; class Gammaproteobacteria; order Steroidobacterales; family Woeseiaceae; genus JAKEGN01. Next base: position 9,490 of record JAOUGX010000021.1, on the reverse strand, counting down.
TGGATTCGTCACTACGAACGATTCTGGTCGCGCCGGCTCGACAAACTTGAAGAGCTATTGGAGACAGAGGATCGGATCGCGCGAAAATCCCGCACCAGCAAGAAGGCCAGGAGAAAAAGATGAACGCACAAACGACAAACAAGAACGAGGAGTCGATGGCCGACGAATACGGCAAAGCAATTGCCAGGGATACGGTTCGCCTGGAACGCCTGCTTCCCGGTCCCATCGAGCGAGTGTGGCGTTACCTCACGGAATCGGATGCGCGCGGGAAATGGCTTGCGACTGGCAACATGGAGCTCAAGGTCGGTGGAACGGTCGAGCATATTTTCAATAACAACGCGTTGACCGGACACGACGACCCGCCGCCGCCGAAATACGAGAAGCACGCCTGCTCTTCAACGATGACCGGACGCGTCACCCACTGCGATCCGCCCAATCTGCTCGCCTACACCTGGGGCGAAGAATCGGGAGAAGACTCACATGTCCGGTTCGAACTGGACCGCCGCGGCGACAAAGTGCGATTGGTCGTCACCCATAGTCGCCTCCTATCGCGCGACATGATGCTGAGCGTTGCCGCCGGCTGGCATGCGCACATCGGCATTCTGATCGATCGCCTGAACGGCCGCGCGCCGGAGAGTTTCTGGCCAATGCATACGCGCCTCGAAGCGGCATACGAAAAAATTATTCCGTCAACGCCCGCGCAAAATTGATTTTTCGGCGCGAGTGCATTCCACCGTCTACACGGGCTTCCTTGTAGGACTCCCAGTCGCTGATGTATCAGTCGAGTGGCCGCGCGCCTTCGGACACGAACGGATTGCCGAGATATAGATAGATGGTGTTTTCGCCGTGTTCGGCCAGCCCGAACGCAAGATAGAGCGGCCCGAGCGGCGTATCCGCTCCCGCATAGGCCGCGCCGGCAAACCGCAGGTCGTCGATATCGACCAGGTCTCTGGTATCCCAGGCATTGCCTGCTTCCAAACTGAATCCGGCATAGACTGGCAACCACAGGTTGCGATTCAGGCGCCGGTAGGCTGTCAGTGACGCAACGCCGAAATGCTGCCCGGCAAAGCGGTTCGCCGGATAGCCGGATAGCCGTCCGAGCCCGCCAAGCAGGAACTGACTCTGCAGCGGGGCGTCATCGTTCAAGGTCGTACCGCCCTCCAGCCTGGCGAGAATCGAGTTGTCGCCGAAGCTTCTGACGGCAAAAAGCGATCCTGATATTTGTTCGAAATCGGCATCTGCTCCAGCGGCGCTGCGCGAAAAATGTCCGGACACGGTTGCCGCAGCGCCATGCCGCGGAAAATTCGGATTGTCCATTCGATCGTAGGTGAGCGCCGTGAAAAACTCGCCGGCTTCGACGGACGGATCCGGGATGTCGAGTGTCCCGACCGAGACCTTTGCGTTACCCGTGTAGCGGCTCCATCCGAGGCGGAATTCGCCGTATCTGCCGATTTCCGTACCGGCAGACAAAGTGCCGCCCCATCCATCGATGCGAACGTCGGCCTGCGCCTCGCCCTGCTCAAAAAACCGGAAGTTGCGGCGCCCGATCAACGCTTCGGCTTCGACGAAATATTGTGATCGGTAGCTGACGGGTTGGTACCAATCCAGACTGAAGCCCTGACGCTCGCCGAAATCGAACTGGGCGCGCCACTCGCCGCCCATCGAATTCACTTCCGTCTGCAGGTATGCAATGCCGATATTGAAATTCGATCCTTGCGAAAAGTCTTCCGAGAGCTCCAGGCCGAACTGCAGATAATTCGGGCCCCAAGGCCTGGGATAGGTATCGACCATGACGTCGGTCCCGGATTCGCCGGGAACGATCCGGTAGTCGATGCGCTCGAACAGCTCGAGACCGTATACGTGTGCTATTCCCTGTTCGATTTCGTTCTGGTCGACGACGTCTCCGACTTCGAATCCCAGTCGGCTTCTGATGGACTCGGTGCTGATCGAGGAACGATTGTTGATGTTGATCGCGCGAATCGTCTGCTCGGGCGAACCCGGCCGCGCTAACCGCGCACGGACATAGACGCGGTAGTTTTCCGGATCCATGGACAGCATCGCCAAAGCGGGTTGCACCTCGCGCGCGGCGCTCTCACCCGGCTCGATGACATCAAGCGTGCTGTCAAAATCCATTCCGCCGAATTCTTCCAGGTTCGGTCGGATCAGGATGTCGTCCGGCGTCAGCGTGGCGACACGATCCTGAACGGTGCGTTGAGTCAGGATATTGGTCATCTGGTCCGCCACCGCCAGCACCGAATCGAGCCCGTTTTCCGCCAGCAGCGGTGCCGTGATATCCACTGCGATCACGATGTCAGCACCCATTTGCCGCACTACGTCAATAGGCAGGTTGTTGGACGGCCCGCCGTCGATAAGGCGCCGCCCGTCTATTTCGACCGGCGCGAACAGAACGGGAATCGACATGCTTGCGCGCACTGCCAGGGGAAGATCTCCCGATCCGATGACGACCGCCTGCCCGCTGACGAGATCGGTTGCCACGACCCTGAGCGGAATCGGCAATGCATCGAAATCTTGCGATACCGAATGCGGCTGCAAATATCGTCGAAAGAACTGCGTGACCTTCTGGCCCTGGATCAGGCCCATGGGCAACTCGATCGAGCCATTGTTGTATCCGGGACGATACTTGACGAGGTAACTGAAATCGTCTCTCTTGCGCCGAAACGGCAGATCGCGTCGCGGCGGTGCATCCTGCAGCATGTCCTCCCAGTCTATCCCCGCGATGGCTGCCTCGATCTCGTCCAGCGTCAGTCCCGCTGCATACAAACTGCCGATGATCGCGCCCGCACTGGTGCCTGCGATATAGTCGATCGGCACGTGATTTTCCTCGAGTACGCGAAGTACGCCGATATGTGCGCCGGCTTTGGTTCCTCCGCCACTCAGCGCCAACCCGATTTTGGGCCGATGTTCAGCTTCCCGGGCATGCAGAGTCGTAGCAAGAAGGAATACGAGACCTGCACAGAACAACAATGCCGCCTTCTGCATGATTTCCACCGATAGTATGTGAAAAATTGATACGGCTGGAGTCTATCCCTCTGACCCGCCCGCCGTCGCCCGGCATGTTCTGAGGCGAGCTCAGCCTCTGGGCGTCATTGCCAACGTTCACTGTCTGGCCGGAAATTCCACCCAGTAAACGCCGCGAAGATCACCGACTTCGAAGCCGGTGGCCCGATCTTCGGGGTAGGACTCGCTGATTTGCTCGACAACTTCGGGCGCAAGAACTTTTCCGTGGCAGACCACGCACATGCCCTGAAGCATTATCGGTTCGATGTAGCCGAGCCGATCGTCCTCCAGACGAACAAGTTGTGGGGTTCTGTCCGTTGCATTGGCCTGATACGTCTCAAGAACGGCACTCACCCAGTCCGGTGCCAGATTGGCGGGATTTCGCAGCCTGTGACTGGAACGGCCCATCTCGACACCATCCACGGACAAGGCACTTGCAATCATCGGCGCCTGGTCTCTGCAGACGGTAATCGCATTTACGGGGCCCGTCTCGAGCCCGGCAACCAGAGCCTGCTTCAAATCGTTCTTCAGCGGCGATAACAACGCGGCGCCGCGTGCGAGTTCATCTTCGTTCGCCAACGCTGCACCCGATATAACGGCAACGGCGATCAGCACGACGATACGGTCTAATACGCGACTTGGTTGCAGCAATTTTTTCCTCCTTGAATATTATATTAGTATTATCTAATGTATGGTGGATCTGTATAGGTAGATGCCACATCGCGGCGCTCAAAAAGTTCACGCGCAATAAATATCCGCGCAACGTGGCCTTCATCGCCACGATCGATCGTGACGGCAGGGAAATCGAGATTGGCGTCGCGCGATTCACACCGGGCTCGAAGGATGGCTGGTTTGAATTTGCCGTTGTCGTTGCCGACGGATGGCATGGGCAAGGTATCGGCACCCGGCTGTTGCAGCAACTATTTGCGATTGCGAGGGGTGCCGGTGCCAACGGCATCGAGGGGTCGGTGCTGAAAGAAAACCATCGCATGCTCGAACTCGTCAAGTCGCTCGGCTTTTCTGTCAGCCCGGACAAGGAAGACCCGGCAATCGCATGCGTGGTCAAGGCTTTTTAGCGGCGTCCGCTCCGGCCCTGACTTATCTGCTCATTGAGCTTACGTCCTGTCGCAAGCGCTCGAGCTCATCGAGCAGGTCGAGTACCAACGCCGCTCCTTGCAGATTGATGTCCAGGTCGCGCATCAAACGCTGGGCCCGGCATGCGCGCATCAGCGCTTCGCCGTGAAAATGCCAATCGCCGGAATCGTCCAGTGGATCAATGACGCCTTCTGCTACCAATGCCTGAACGAAGTCCCGGTCGGCATCGACCGCACGGCAGATTTCGCGCAATGTGAACCTTGCCTCGCGATCCAGCACGAGCCCCCTGAGATAATCCGATCGCTCTGCGGGCATTTCAGACTCCCAGTTCGGCGCGCGGGTTGAAGGGCTGCGCCGTTTCCAGCTGCTCGTAAAGTGCCCGTGCCTTTGCCGTCGTTTCGGGTGGCAAGGTTATCGCAAGGCCCACGTACTGGTCGCCGGGTGGCTGGCCCGGCAGCCCTCGTCCCCGAAGCCTCAGCCGTTTGCCGCTGCTCGCGTCGCCGGGGATTTTCAGGTCGACCGGGCCCGCGAGCGTCGGTGCCTTGACCGTTCGTCCAAGCGCCGCCTCCCACGGTGCAACAGGCAGGGTGATATGAATGTCCTTGCCGCGCGCCTCATAAAATGGATGTCGCTCGAATTCGACGGCGAGATACAGATCGCCGGCCCGCGATCCACTGCCTGCGCCCGGGTTGCCCTGATTCTCGAGCCGGATCCTCTGGCCCGCGACGATGCCTTTGGGAATCCTCACATTCAGCGTGCGGCGTTTACTCGAAACCCGCCCTTGTGCATCGCGCTCCGGTACATCCAGGGAAATCTGTCGCGTGGCACCGTGAAAGGCATCCTCGAGTGAAATAACAATGCGCGCGTTGATGTCGCCGCCATCGACACGGAACTCGTGCTGCCGATGGCCGGCGCCTCCCCGAGGGCCGCGCTGCCCGCCGAAAAGGGATTCGAAAAAGTCGCTGAAACCCTCGCCGCCCTCGAAGGCACCGCCACCCGACGCAAAATCCCGCTGCCACTGCGGCGGCGGCTCGAACTCCTGGCCGGCACGCCAATTGGCGCCGAACTGATCATAGGCGGCACGCTTCTCCGGATCCTTCAATACTTCGTAGGCTTCCTTCATTGCCTTGAACTTGGCTTCGGCATCCGGCTCCTTGCTGACGTCCGGGTGGTATTTGCGCGCCAGTCGCCTGTACGCGCGTTTTATCTCGTCGGCAGTCGCCGAACGCGAGATGCCCAGCGTCTTGTAATAATCCTGAAACTCCATGCGCTACCCTTCGCCGCTTAGGTTTCCGTGACCCGCTCAGGCCGTGATGGAACTCTCATGTTCTTGTTTTGACTGGCCGGAATCAACACAGGCGATTTCTTATTGTGCATGCTGCCGATTTGTGAATGCCGGCATTGTCAACTCGGCGCGACAGGCGATCGCGCCGATGATGCGCAAAGGAGATTTGTAAACTCTTGATTTTATTGGTGCCGGATGGCACGCCGGCCCGGCTGTGATGCAGATCGAGGATCGTGAGGTCATCTTTCGCCTTCTCTCCGCGACGGCGGCGCAGCAACCCGAACGGCGCTACTTCATAAAAACTCCAGCTTTTCTATAGCAAGCCTCGATGGCGGGACCGGCTGATAGAGCCGACTCTGGCTTCGTTCTGCCAATGAATTGCGTATTGCCAGAACTGATGATGTGACGAACTTGTTGATTGAACTTTGGCGAAGCCAAGTGAGGAGAAAAACCATGAACTCTAATTTCCGCAGGACATGCTCTGTGATTGTCGGATTGGTCCTAATGGCTGCGTTACTTCCGCCTTTTTGGGGAAGCACAGCCGCCGCCCGGTCGAATAATGGGGCCACGTTGCACGGGACGTGGCAGCTGCAGATCAACCCGATAATCTGTGCAACGGGCGCTCCGCTCCCGTCCTTTTCTGCCCTGGTGTCTTTCGCTCGCGGCGGCACGCTCACCGAAGTAGTAAACGCCGGAGCGTTTCTGCCCGGCCAGGTGACAGCAGGCCTTGGCGCCTGGAGCCACACCGACGGCAGATTCTACAAAGCCGTTTGGGAGGTCTTTATCCTGTTTGACACTCCTGCAAGCACTCCCGGCTTCCCGTTCAAGAGAGGCGTACAGCGGCTCACGCGGGACATCCAGGTTTTCGGCGACCAGATGACGTTCGACGGCTCGAGTGAGTTACTCGACACGAACGGCAACTTGCTCGCGGTTACCTGCGCTAACGGCACTGGAACGCGTCTTTCGGAATATTGAAGACCAGCCGGTGGCTCTTATGCCTCGGCTTTTGATGTTGCTGGCGTTATGGCGGCAGCCCGACGGGCCGCGTCGGTACTTCGCCATTACGCCGCATGTCTTCGAGGCGAGCGCGTTGGCGATCGAGGCGTTGTCGCGCCTGCTCGTTGATCTCCTGAAATCGCGGATATCGCCTGAGTTGCTCGTAAAGGGGGTCGTGCCCGGCCAGATACCACCAGCGGTAGAGTTTGCCGTCTCTCACGCTAATCGCCAGCTCGTCGAGCGCCCGCTCATCCTCGCCCAGCAGTGCGAATGCTGCAGCGCGTTCCCGGCTGAAATAGTTCCCGATACGGCCGACACTGTGCGTGTCAACCAGTGCCAGGGTGGACTCCGCGAGTCGGCGACCGCGTTCGACGTCACCAGCGAGTATCAACGTGTGCGCGTAAACCAGCGAAGACGCCCGATGCCACATCGGGCTCTCTCCCTCACGGGTTGCATAAACGGACTCAAGGAGCATCACACCCCGTTCGAAGTCGCCGGTCGCGATCATGCCATCGCGGATCGCTTCGGTCATCGACGCTTTCGCGCCGATGTCCCGCCAGCCCTCCGAGGTCATGTCGTAAAGGAGCGCCGCCGCGCGCACACGATCGCCTGCATACTGCGAAATCTCCATCGCCGCAGCAGGTGGCGCGTCGCCGAGCGCTTCTGCCGCTGCTACAGGATCGTTCAGATCAAGGTAGATGTCCCTGGCCAACAACCTGATATCCAGCGAACCTGGCTCTACCGCGATCCCCCTTTCCGCGAACAGAGCGGCCTCGGCAAACTCGCCGCTGTATTCCCAACGCGAGTAAGCGAGCTGCCGCAGGGCGCTCGGCAGCCTGGGGTTGATTTCCAGGGCCTGGCGCACCAGACGATCGTGCCCATCGACGTCGCTTCGGGTCACCATGAGAAAGAACGCCTGGAGCAGGTGCAGCTCAGGCGTCAACGGATCGATCCGACGCGCCCGGCTGATCGTCTCGATCGCTTCGCCTGTACGGTTCTCACGAAACAGGAAACTGGCATAGTGCACGTACCCGGCCCCATAGTTCGGCGCCAGGTCCAGCCCTTTGCGGAAGCGCTCTTCCGCCTCGGCCGGGTTCCGGGAAAGCCGCGCGTTCTCCACCCACGCCTCCCCAAGAGTGGGACTCAGCTCCAGCGCACGGTCGAACGCCTGCAAGGCTTGCGCCCGCACGTCCGGCGAGACCGTCCTGGGATCCCGCATTGGCGCCAAACGTGTTAGCTGGATGCTGTTGACGTCACGCTGTAGCAGCGCCTGACCGAGTCCCAGATAGGCTCGAGCGAAGGACGGATCGAGAAGCGTTGCGCGTGTAAACAGTTCGGCCGCGCTCTCGGCGTCCGTTATCGTGGAGGCTGCCAGCAATTGCTGGCCGCGCAGGTAGAGCTGATAGGCGTCGAGGCTGATCTCTGCGATGGCAAGGCGGTTGCTCGCCGCAGTCGCGAACGGGATGTGCAGCACGTCGGAAATTTGCTGCAGGATTTCCTCCAGAATCGCCGCGACCTCGGTCATTGGACGATCGAACGCCGCGGACCAGAGCTGTTCAGTGGACTTTGCATCGACCAGTTGCACAGCCACACGCAACCGTTCTCCGTCCTGGTTCGTGTCACCCTCCAGCAAAAATCGCGCATGCAGTTTTTCACCGATGGAGCGCATGTCGGACTCCGAATCGGAAATGCCGGACGTCGAGCTGCTCGCGACCACGGTCAATTCCTCGAGCGCCGCGAGTCGATTTCTAATCAACTCGGTCACGCTCTGTGCGAGCAGCATGCTTGCCTCGTCGCTCGCGGATGCGCGGAACGGCAACACGGCCAGAGTTTGGGCATTTAGATCGGCGCGCGGTGCTTCGCTCTTGTCCTGCACGATCGCCGGGTCCGCGACCTGGAGGTTAACATTATGACCCGCGTGCCATAGCCACGCGGTAACGACGACGGCCAGCAACAAAAACAACGAAACTGCAATGGAACGCAGGTGCGTTTTCGACATTTTCTGCAGCTCTGCGGGTTGCTCGGGAGCCGTCTCGGAGTCCGTCACAGTTACAACCGGTGCAATGAAGCGATAGCCTCGACCGGGCACGGTTTCGATGTACCTGGGCTCGTCGGACGAATCGCCGAGAGCACTGCGAACTTTCCGCACCAGCGTGTTCAGGCCGGCGTCGAAGTCAATGATGACTTTGGCTGGCCACAAGGCCGCAATGATCTCTTCGCGTGCCACCAAGCGGCCATGGCGGCTGGCCAATAGAACCAACAGATCCAGGGTACGGCGTTCGAGCCTGATGGGTTCACCGCGCAGCCGCAGCTGCATGGCATCGAGGTTTAGCTCAAAGTCGCCGAAGCAATGCTTTGCCATTGACCGTATAACACCTCAATTCGTACGATCTTGAAGGCCGGGAAGCCACAGCCAAATTTGTTCTGGCGGGCCTGCATGTATCCCGTCGTGCGAATGCAGGCTGGTTCCGATTCTCTCGCGTCACTGGCGATCTTCTCGCATAGTGGCTGTCGGTGTCGACGGCAATGCAGTTATCAGCAAACAGTTTAGAGAATACTCCGGGCACGTGGTTTAACACAATTGAGCATTTGGCAAGAGCCTGAATGCCCTCGAATGAAGGTAAGCCAATACTGGGCCTGGCCAGGATGGCGTTGTTCAAGGTGAACACGGGAACTCGAGAGCAGGAAGTTGTTCGGCTGCGTAGGGATTGGGAGTTCAGGATTCCGGAATTGAGGACGAGTGTGTTTGTGGTGCCGCGTGAGCATACGAAAGCGCGATCGGGGAACCCTGTCCCGATGGCTTTCGCCGATGTCGCGTGCACGACCTCAAGCACACCTTCGGTCGCCGGTTGCGGGCCGCCGGTGTCGGTTTCGAGGATCGTCAGGACCTGCTCGGTCACAAGTCGGGCAAGGTCACGACGGAGTACTCGGCACCGGAACTCGCCAATCTGATCGCGGCATCGAACCGGGTGTGTGGCGGTATGTCACGCAATACTCCCGCACCGACCTTGATCAGGTCCACAAGATAAATGGTAAGTCGTTGATTGGATTGGTGCCGGAGAGAGGACTCGAACCTCCGACCCACGCATTACGAAT